>DASYTT010000125.1:0-34391 GCA_036002045.1 Gemmatimonadales bacterium | reverse complement strand
ACGAGGACGGGCATGTTCCAAAGTAAAAGCGCGGCCGACCCAAGTCAAAAGTCGTGCCGCGCTTGTCGCTATAAGCCTAAGGAGCGTTTTCGCAAAGGCTTAGCGCTTAGGGCTTTGCCACCTTGTTCCGCAACGAATCGGCTTGCCGCTGCATGTCCTTGGCCCGCTTTTCCAGGCGAGCCGCAGTCACTGAATCGTTGTAGGCCCGCTCCTGTTCCCTAACCCGTAGCCGGACGGCCGAAACGACGGAATCGGTGCCTGGGGGTGCCACGGAATCCCTCCCGTGACGCTGGAAGTCCTGGATGGCCCTCTCCGGCAGCAGAAGCGGCTGGACCAGGGTTTGGGTCACGTCCGGCAGCCTGAGCGACATCCGGATCTCGCCAAACTCCCGGTAACCGCTGTCGGACTGCAAGCAGTAAAAGGTGGTCCGCTCATCGATATGGGAGGGATCGGTTACCGAGAAGCGGCACGAGCGGAGCTTCTCGAACATGGCGGAATCGCTCATCCGCATGGAGATCCCGAAGCCGGTGATCTGTTTGGGAGCGCTCCGATGGATGGTGAGCGAGCGGAGCTTCCCTACGTCAACCCCATCGAGCTTGAAGGGAATGAAGCCCCCCAGCGGGATGGTGATGTCTGCATCGGAGTCGATCGAGCGCCGGAAATGCCGCCCGGCGCTGAGCACCGAGAAGCCTACCAAAAAGATCAGAGCGGCTCCTAAGCCGATTTTGAGCCAGTATTTGCCCATGGTTGCCCCCGAAGGCTAGGGCGTTACAAGCTGTAACGTAATGCGGTGCGGGGGAGTTTCATAGTGGGCTATGGGCTATGGGCTATTGGGAAAGGCCCTTCTGGAAGGCCTCTAGCCCATAGCGCATAGCTCATAGCCCATAGCCCATACTGCCATCATCCTCTGGGATGAAACCGCTTATGCACACTCCGCAAATACTCCCGATCCACGTGGGTATAGATCTGGGTCGTGGAGAGATCGGCATGGCCGAGCATCTCCTGCACCGCGCGCAGGTCGGCTCCGCCTTCGAGCAGATGGGTGGCGAACGAGTGGCGCAGCGTGTGGGGAGTAACCCGCTTGGTGATCCCCGCCCGTCTGCTCAGTCGCTTGATGATACCCCAGGCCCCCACCCGGGATAACGGCGCGCCGCGGGCGTTGAGCAGCACCCGACCCCCTCCCCCTCCCTTTTCGAGCGAAGGCCGAACCGAATTGAGGTATACCGATACCGAGCCGACCACCTTCCGGCCGATCGGGACCAGCCGTTCCTTGCCCCCTTTGCCGAACACCCGAACCAGGCCCTCGGACAGCAGCAGGTCGCTCACCTGCAGGGAGCACAATTCAGAGACCCGGAGACCAGCACCGTATCCGAGCTCCAGCAGCGCGCGGTCGCGCCAGCCCAGCGGTTCGTCGGGCGAAGGCGCCGCGAGCAGCGCTTCGATCTCGCGCACCGTCAGGACATCGGGCAGGTCGCGACCTCGTTTCGGCGTCTCCAGCCGATCGCTGGGATCGTCCAGCAGCGCCCCCTCCCCGATCAGAAACCCGAAGTAGGTGTGCAACGCCGAGACCTGCCGGCGGATAGTGGCGGGAGCCAGCCCGAGATCTTTGAGCGTGAAAACGAAGTCCCGGAGCATGGCCCGGTTCACTCCGCCGGGGCCCGGGACCCGTTTCATCGCGGCGAACTGAATGAAGCGGCGGAGATCACGCAGATAGCTTTCCACCGTGTGCGGGCTGTTGCCTGCCTCGAGCCCCAGGTGGTCGCGAAAGCTCTCCAGCAGGAATGCGTGCTCGACGTCCCGGCTCATGCTTCACCGCGCTCACGCCGGGCGCGGCGAGCCTCGTCGAGCGCCTCCACGGAAATGCTGGGCAGGCCCTCCTCCAGCTCTGCGGGACGGTCGGGGAACTTCGGGTCGAAGGGCTTGAGCTCCGCGATGCGCGAGCGGCTTTCCCGGCGGCGGCGCAGCACGAAGAACATGAGGGCGGCCAGCACGATCAGCGCGAGGATCCAAAGGCCTCGATTGAGCTTCCTCAGCGTGGCGCTGATGCTCTCCCATTCCGAGCCGACCGCGCCGCCGAGCAGCGTCAGCCCGCCGTACCAGGTCGCACAGGCGAGCGTGATGGGAATGAGCGTGCGCGCGGGCCCGAGATTCACCAGCCCGGCAAAGGGAGCCACCACCGCGCGAAATGCGGGCAGCATCCGGAAGACGTAGATGCCGACCACGCCGAACCGCAGGTATTCCCGCTCGATCGCGGCAAAGGTCCCTGGGGTCACCAGGCGGCGGCCAAGCCGGCCCTGGAAGAACTGTCGCCCGAAGCGCCGCGAGCTCCAGTAGACCAGCACCGCACCGCCTACGCCGAATCCAAAGGCGACCAGAAAGATGTCCAGCGGCTCGAGCGGTCCCCGCTTAGCCAGGAACGCCGCGAGCACCACGAACACATCGGAAGGCGAAGGCGGGAAGAAGTTCTCGATGATCACCGAGCCTGCGATCACCGCGAGTATCAACAGCGGCGGCCATGCCGCCAGCCGGGCAACCAGATCGTCGATCAGCGTGCCTCCACGATCGCCACCGCGAACACGGCGACTCCCTCTCCCCGGCCCACGAATCCCATCCCCTCGTTGGTCTTGGCTTTCATGCCCACTGCATCGGGCGGGATGCCCAGTTCTCCCGCGATGGCGAGGGCCATCGCGTCCTTGTACACCCCGAGCCGGGGTTTTTCACACACGATGGTGATGTCGGCCTGAACAGGATGGAATCCCAGCTGGTTGATCCGCTCCCGCGCCAGCCGGAGCAGCACCAGCGAGTCGGCGTCCTTCCACTGCGGATCCGACTCGGGAAAGAGTTGGCCGAGATCGCCGGCGCCGGCCGCGCCCAGGATGGCATCGGTGACCGCATGCGCCACGGCATCGGCGTCGGAGTGGCCTTCGAGGCCCCTCTCGTAGGCAATGCGCTGGCCGCCCAGAATGAAGGGCCGCCCTTCGGCAAAGCGATGGGAATCGTATCCGATGCCGATCCGGATCACGCCGCGACCGGCTCGCTGTCGACGAGGGAGTAGTCTTGCCGGCGCCGGCGTGCCTGGTACCCCGCATCGCGGATGCAGCGCTCCATCTCCGTGATGGTGGCGCGGTGGGTGGTTCCCGCGGATGAGACGACGTTCTCTTCCATCATCAGGCTGCCGAAATCATTGGCGCCAAACCGGAGCGCCACTTGCCCGACCTTGAGCCCCATGGTGACCCAGGAAGATTGCAGGTTGGGCACGTTGTCCAGGATGATCCTGGCAATCGCCAGGGTGCGCAAATAGGTCACCGCGTCGGTTTTCGGCTGCTCCGCCATCTCGGTGCCGTCGGGCTGCAGCGGCCAGCAGATGAACGCGGTGAAGCCGCCGGTCCGCCGCTGGACCTCGCGCACGCGGAAGAGATGCTCGATCCGGTCGGCAAGGCTCTCTCCCAGACCGTACATCATGGTGACCGACGTCTTCATGCCCTGACGGTGGGCCTCTTCCTGCACCCCCAGCCACTCCTCCGTTTGCGCCTTCTTCCTCGCCACGCGGCGGCGCACCTCATCCACCAGAATCTCTCCGCCGCCGCCGGGGATGCTGTCGAGGCCGGCGGCTTTGAGCTCGCGGATGACCTCCGCGACACTCATCCCGAAGCGCTCCCCGAAGAACACGATCTCGGACGGCGAGAAGCCGTGGATGTGGATCGGATGCCGGAGCTTGATGTAACGCATCAGCTCCAAGTACCACTCGAAAGGGATGTAGGGATTATGCCCGCCCTGGAGCAGGATCTGGACGCCGCCGAGTGCCCGGCACTCGTCGATCTTTTCCCCGATCTTCTCGAAGGGAAGCACGTAGCCCTCGGCATGCTTCGGCCGGCGATAGAACGCGCAGAACTTGCAGTCGGCCACGCAGACGTTCGTGTAGTTGATGTTGCGATCGATGATGTAGCTCACGACCTCGTCCGGATGGTGCCGGTAGCGTTCCGCATCCGCGAGCCGGCCCAGCTCGAGCAACGGGGCGTGCGTATAGAGCTCGAGGTAGCTCGTGAATTCGCTCGTCGTGCGGTCGATCGGCTCCATATCAGCTCCACAACCGCGTAAACCGTGAACCGTGAACCGTGAACCGGTCCGGCCCTGCAAACCGAGCTTCGCGTGTAAGGTTGGTCCCGTTCACTGTTCACCGTTCACGGTTCACGCAGTCCTTTTACCCCGTTAGGCGGCGGTAATAAACGACAGGCTGCCATCGGGCACGATTCCGTCCGCCGCCAGGCGCCGGAAGAAATCGGTGAGCCCGGCCAGGTGCCGGTAGCTCAGCGCATAGTCCAGCCCGCCCAGATAAGCGTTGCAAAGCTCGACCGAAAGACCGGTGCTCTCGGCGGCCAGCGCCGCCAGCTCCGGGAGGTGCGCGAGTCCCCAGCGCCGGCTCTCGAGCAGCGCGCCGTGCACGGCGCGAATCTGTGCATGGTCGGCCTCGCGCCGTGCGGCCCAGACCGCAAACACGAAGGGCAGCCCGGTCCAGTCCTTCCAGGCGCTCCCCAGATCGGTCACATAGGGATAGCGTGACTCCGCGGCCAGCAGCAGCGCCGCGTCCCCGATCACCAGCACGGCCTCGTGGGGAAAGCCGCGCAAGGCAGCGAGATCGCTCGATTCGGCCCGCACCGTGGCAAAGCGCGGGCGCACCCGCCAGCGGTGCCGGCAGAGCAGCTCGAGCAGCAACACCGAGGTTCGCGACGAGGCCGTGCGCAGCACGGTGGCCCCATCCAGCTCATGAACCGGCCTCCGGCTGCACAGCACGACGCTGTGCACCGGTCCGTCGCTGGTGATCGCCAGATCAGGAAGCAGATGGTACGCCGCGGCATTCCGCGCGTATTCGACCGCCGACACCACCGAGACGTCGAGCTCACCTGCGGCCAGCAGATCGTTGAGCTCGGCCGCCGTTCCGCTGATCAGCTCCGCGGCGACCGGCAGCAGACCCCGATCGATCGCGGCGTAGATCGGATAGCAGTTGATCCAGGGGATCCGGCCGAGGCGCATGGCGCTCACGCCGCGTGCACGACCGGTGCCGACGCCGCGTGCAGCTCCGAGTGGAGGGGGAGCTCGCTGAAGTCCTCGCGCACCGGCCGATACAGGCTGTTGCGCTCGACCGGTCGCTTTCCCGCCCCGCGAATCAGCCGCACCAGCTCGGAGTACGGCAGGTGCATCGCCGTGCGCGCCCCGGCCTCGTGGTAGATCCGCTCGTAGACCACCGTCCCCTCGAGGTCGTCGCAGCCGAAATCCAGCACGACCTGCGACATGAACGGCGTCACCATGGGCCAGTGCGTCTTGACGTGCGCGATATTGTCGAGATACAGCCGCGCGACGGCGATGTTTTTCAGGTCCTCGTAGCCCGTCGTAGCCGACCCGACCCGGCCGAGCTCCTCGCCGAGCTCATTGTGCTCGGTATGGTAGGCGAGCGGGATGTAGGTGAGGAAGCCGCCGGTCTCGTCTTGCAAGGCGCGCAGCATGCCCAGGTGCTCGATGCGGTCCGGCGCCGTCTCGACATGACCATAGAGCATGGTGCAATTCGTCGGGATGCCCAGCTGGTGAGCCGTGCGGTGCACCCGGATCCACTCCTCCCCGGTCAGCTTCCGTTCGGCGATCGTGGCCCGTACCGCCGTGCTGAAGACCTCCGCCCCGCCTCCCGGCATACTGGTGAGTCCCGCCTCCTGCAGCGCCAGCAGCACCTCCCGCTCGCTGATTTTCTCAATGCGGGCCAGATGCGCGATCTCCACCGCGGTGAGCGCCTTGATGTGAATCTCGGGAAAGCGCTGCTTGAGGCCTCGCAGCATGTCGGTGTAATACGACAGCCGGAGCTTGGGATGCAGCCCGCCCACGATGTGAAACTCGCGCGTCGGGCCGCCGCGCGCCTGTTCCGCTTCCGCGTAGACCTCCTCGAGCGAGCGAGTATAGGCGCCGTCCTCCTTGGGAACTCGCGCGAACGAGCAAAAGACACAGGTATGCCGGAGAATGCAGACGTTGGTGGGATTGATGTGCTGATTCGCTGAGAAGAACACCCGGTCGCCATTGGTTCGCTGGTTCGCGAAGGCGGCCAGCTCCCCCAGACTCAGGATGTCGTTGGTCTCATAGAGCGCCATCCCGTCGGCGGGATCCAGCCGCCGGCCCTCCAGCACCTTTTCGGCGATCGGAACCAGCGCCGGATCGCGAAAGCGGACGGGGTCGGGTGCGGCGACGCTGGACATCCTATCTCCGTGTCGAGACGACAGTTGCCGATGAACGGGAATCTAGTCGGGGGCCCTGCTAGCAGCGAGGGGCCGATCGTTACGATCGGCCCCTCGGCTCATTCGGGTGACGCTGGGCTTAGAAAGCGATGTTCAGCCGCGCGCCGATGTTCCACGTGTTGCCTTCTTGTGGCACCCCGAGCGGCGGAAATCCATAGCCGAAGATGTTGCCATTCACCAGGCCGGGAAGCTTCGGCATGTACGCCACGTCGAGCAGATTTTCGGCCGGTGTCGACCAGACGACGGTAGTAGGAACGCTGGTGCCGAAATAGTGGGGCAACGCCAGAAGCACGACCTGGTTGATCCCGCCGAAGCTGTTCGCTTGGGTGTAATCGGCCACCCAACCCTCGAGATACTGCGCCTGGGTCGCCAGGATGATGTCGAAGATGTAATAGGTATTGAAGATGCTGGCGATGTTCACCGTCGGGTTGTTGAGCGCCGGCGGCATCGTCATCATCCAGTTCACCGGCGAGCGGAAAAAGAAGCTCGACTGTTCGAAGTTCGTGCTGGTGGCATGGCTCACCGCTTCCCATTGCAGCACATTGAGCGGCAGGTCAGCGCCGTTGAGAGCGTAAAAGTTGGTCGTCGGCGCGTTGAAGGCCTTAGCGTAGATCTGGGTTCGCAGCCGATCGAGGGCAAAACCGCCCGAAATGGTCAGACCCGTCCCCATCGGGAGCCCGCCCGCCGTGACGGGCGCATTGACGTAGGACTTGACGCCTCCTCCGGCAAAATTGCACCCGTAGTTCCCCCCATTCGCGTAGGTCGCCAGCCCCAGCAGCGCGCTCTGGGGCTCCAGCGTAGCCCCGTAGAGCGTGCATCCACCCACGACATTGAATCCCGTCTCCACCCGCGCCAAAGGCACGTTAAACGGTGAGGAGTTGGGTTGCGGCCACAACTGCGCGACGGACCCCGCATAGGTTACGCCCTGGCTATTGGGCGGAAGGCCACTGATGGTCGTGGTGATCGAGCCGCGCGCCTTCTCGCTCAGCGCGCCGCCACCGAGCGCCAGCAGGTCGTCCGAGCGGAGGTAGTACACCAAGGTCCGCCGGTCATTGCCGACCGCCTGCTGGATGATGATGTCCATTGGGGTCGGAGTCGTTGGCACCGACAAGGTCACCGATCCGGCGAGCGAAATCGCGTGGGATACCCGTGCGGCTGAACCGATCTTGCTGAGGACCTTGGTCCAGGGCCGGGTGGCCTGCTCCTCGTTCTGAATGATCAGGTCCACCGAGCCGCCCCCCGCACATTGCGCCCCGGCGTTGCCGGGTTTGAACGAGTCATCAATGCTCGAGGCCACGACCGGACCGTTGTTTGTCGTGCTGTTCCCGCCGGCCGGACCGCCGGCGCCTGGGGGCAGTCCAGCTCCGCCATTTCCGCCATCGGAAACGACATTGTAGGTGATCGCTCCGGCAGCCCCGGGCAGCAGACCAGTCCCGCCCTTCCCATTGTTCCCCCGGGTAGTTCCTCCCGTCCCGCCCACACCACCCGCTTCGAAGGGCTGGGCCAGGCAGTCGGACCATCCATCCCCGCCCCTGGCATTGGTCACCTTCATGCTGCCGCCGTTGCCGCCGTTGGCGACTTTGTTCCCATTCAGGTTCCGGAGGTCGCCGTTCCCACCATCGCCCCCTCGAGCGGTGGGATCGCCGCCGTTTCCTCCCGGTTTGCAGGTCTGCGCGCCTTTGCCGCCCTTGCCGGCGGTAGCCTCCGCGTTGCCGCCATCTCCTGGCACTCCGCCACTTACGGCCAGACCGCCGATCACGCTGCCGCCCGCGGTGAGCGTCTTGTCCGGTGTGCTCCCCCCAGCCCCCGCAGTTGCGGTAGCCGGTCCTCCGGCCGCCGGCGGACAGGCCGGAGCATCATGTCCATTGCCGCCAATTGCGGTCGCGTTCCCGCCGCGGCCGCCTTTCCCGATCTGGAGGGTTCCGCCGATACTGATGCCGGCGCCCGCCGTCGCGGTGAAGAGTCCCGGCGCGCCCCCTCCCCCGCCGGTCGCATCGGCGCTCGCGCCTGCAGTCCCGCCTTGACCCGAGCTTCCGTCGGCGTTCGCTGAGCCTCCGTTACCGCCATTTCCCGTGGTGATCGACGCCGTGCCGATGCCGAGGCTGCCCCGGGTCTGGATCTTGACCGTTCCGCCTTTGCCGCCCTTGCCACCCTTGGAGACGGCTGCGGTGGTGCTCGAGTGGGTACCATCCCCCCCGTTTCCTCCATGCTGACCGGTCAGCGAAAGAGTTCCGACGTTGATATCTCCGCCGCCCTTGCATCGCAGGGTCCAGGTCGATCCGTCCCTTCCGTCGACGCCATTGGGACTCCCCGCCACCCCGTTCGGCACCGCGGTCGCCGGGCTCGCCGACCCGCTGAAAACGGCGTAGTTGCAGGGTACCCCGATGGACGCGGGCGGACCGTCGCGCCGGAGCAGCGCCGGAGCGAAATCCGCATCGGTGGCGGTGGGATCATCCGTGATCGTGACATCTCCGGCCGCCACGACGTTTGCCGCGCCGTTGAAGGTGTAGCCGCCCTTACCGACCAGCGTGATGGCGGGAAGACTTGCCGGCGCGCCGGTGCATCCATTGCTCAAGGTGCCCGACATCGTAAGCGCGCCGTCGGCGTTGAGCGTGAGTGCAACGCAATCCCCCACGAGACTCCCTGCGATCGTGACCGCGCCGGTGGCATTCAAGGTGAGGTTCCCGGTCATGGTGACCGTGACCCCAGCGGGGATGTTTACGGTGGAGAAGCTTCGGGTGCCCGAAAGGCTCGTATTAGCCGTCGGATTGAATGCGGTCAGCTGGCCCGTCGCGCTAAACGTAGCGGGATTCCCGTTAATACCGCTGCCGGCGATCGTCGCCGTCAACGTGTTCGGCCCGGCCGCAGCTCCCAGGGTCCAACTGCCCACGGTCGCTATGCCATCCGTGCCGGTGCTCGGTGTAGCCCCGCTCACGCTGCCGCCACCACTCACCACGGCGAACGTCACCGCCACGCCGGAGATCGGCGCGCCGGTAGCGCTGGTGACCTTGACTGCGGGAGGGACCGGGACTGGCTGACCCGGGGCGGCGCTCTGGCCGTCGCCCGCCTGTTTGATCAGGTTGGCGGGAGAGGGTGGAGGCGGTGGCGGCGGATTGGGTCCCGAGCCGCCTCCGCCACACGCCTGCAGCACCAGAGATCCAACCACCCATGCCGTAAGCCCGAGACGGGTCACGGTCATTGCCAGCCTCCTTTGGACGGCGCCTGGGCGAGCCACGCCCGGCGCCCCGGTTTGGTTGAGGGTCCTCGCTTTATACGGTAGAATAGGAAAGGCCGGTCACGGCTCAGTCACCTCGAATCACCGGGGCCCGCGGAACCCCTCTGCCGGCATGATTCAGCTTCGAATTCTCGGATCGCCCACCCTGGAGGACGGGAACGGCGGCAGGGCTACTCTCCTGCTCTCGCAGCCGAAACGGCTGGCCCTGCTCGCCTACCTCGCTACCACAACCAACGGGACGCTCGCGCGCCGTGAGACGGTGGCCGCGTTGTTCTGGCCCGACGAACCCGACGACAAAGCCCGGCATGCCCTCAATCAGGCGCTCCACGTCCTGCGTCGCTTCATCGGTCCGGAAACGGTCGTGACCAAAGGCGACGGCATCGGGGTGGATCACAATCACCTCTGGTGCGACGCTGCCGCCTTTCAAGAAGCCCTCGAGCGAGGGGACCGCCAGGAAGCCCTCTCACTCTATCGGGGTAAGTTGCTGGAAGGATTCTTCGCTGCGGAAGCCGCTGGATTCGAGCGCTGGGTCGAAGAGCTCCGCGTCGAGTTGCACGACTCCGCCGCCGCTGCTGCCAGAGCCTCCGCCGACGCCGCGGCCGCTCAGCAGCATCCCTCCGCGTTGAGCTGGGCGCGGCGCGCCTGTGAACTCGGGCCCTACGATGAGGGCTCGGCGCGGCGCCTGATGGGTCTGCTCGAGCAGAATGGCGATCGTCCCGGTGCCCTCGAGGCGTATCAGCGCCTCGTGGTTCGGCTCCGCCTTGACTTGGAGCTTGAGCCGTCGGTCGAGACTCGAGCGCTGGCAGACGCAATCCGCGCGAGAGTGCCAGCGAGCGAGTCCACTCCGCCTGTTTCGGAATCCAGCCGGGTCCAGGCTGGCCCGGGTTCGCTCGCGCCGAAATCCAAGCACGCCTCTCGTTCCCTGGTTCTCGGAGTCGCCGCCGTAGGGCTGGCGGCTCTCGCCTGGTCTCTCCGCGTTCGCCCGGTGAGCCCCAGCTCGCCCGCTGGGCCGGCGCAGCTCGGCGCTGCGGTTGCCGTGCTGCCATTCGAGGTCGGTGGCGACACCGGCCTCGCAGTGCCGTCCTCTCGTGAAATCGTGGAGCTCCTAGGCGCCCGTCTCGATGGCGCGGGACCGCTGCGGGCGCTTCCGGCGGATTCGGTCTTACGGGTCGCGGCGGAGCTTCCTCGGCTCGACGCCCGAGGCCGCGCGCAATTGGCGAAGCGGCTGGGTGCCGCCAGCTATGTAGAGGGAGGGCTCACGATCGCCGGCGGCCGCACTCACCTGCGGGCCAGCTGGCTCCGCGCCGATCGCGGCGTGCTCGCCACCGCGACCGCTGAGGGCGAGGCCGGTCGTTTGTTCGACGTGCTGGACAGTTTGGCGGTTCGGCTGTTGGCGAACTCCCGTTCCCAGCCTCGCGAACGCCTGGCGCGAATCGCCGCGCTCAGCAGTCCCTCGCTCGCCGCCCTCAAGGCTTACCTCGAAGGAGAGGCGGCCTTTGCGGAAGGTCGTTTCGACGCGGCCGCCCGCGCCTTCGAGCGCGCCGCGGCGGACTCCACCTTTGCCCTGGCCCAGTACCGCTTCGGACTCGCGGCACTCTGGACGGCCGATTACCCGCTCGCCGCGTGGGATGCCGGCGCCCGCGCGTTACGCCACGCCAGTGCACTACCCAATCGAGAGCGCAGGTTGCTAGCCGCCTTCGACGCCTGGCGCACCGGTGACGCCTACAACGCGGAGGAGGGCGCGCGCAGCCTGGTCGCTGCCGATGCCGACGACCTAGAGGCCTGGTTCACCTTGGGAGAAAGTCGCTTCCACTACAATCCGCTGCTAGGCCGCGAATTGAGCGAGTCGCGCGAGGCGTTCGAGCAGGTGATCCGCCTTGATCCGAACCACTGGCTGGCCTACTGGCACCTCGCCCTGTTGGCCGCATTGGAGGGCCGGCTGCCCGAGCTGGACCGGCTGGTGACAGTGCTGGAACGGCTTGGACCGGAGACGGACTATCGGGCGGAACTTGCCGCCCTGCAGACCTGCGCGAAGCGGGATAGCGCGAGATTGCCTCGGGTGCTGGATAGCCTTCGCACACTCGGGCAAGGGCGGGTGACCGACATGGTTTGGCGCTGCGCTGTGTACGGGCGCAACCTCGATGCCGCGGAGCTCATCGCGCGCCTGCTGCTCGCGCGGAAAGGGCTGGGATACGCGGAAAATGTGGGGCCCGAGTTGCTCGCGACGCTCGCCATGGCTCGTGGGCGCTATCACGAGGCTTTGGGGCAGCTTGATTCCCTCGCCAGCGTGGCGCGCACTTCCGCGCTGCTGCATCGGACCCGGTTTGCCACCTTGCCGCTGGCACCACGCCCGATGGGCGAACTGCTGGGTCTGCTCGCAGCATGGCGATCCCAGACCTGGACGCCCCACGCGTGGTGGTCCATCTCCCAGTTTGAGCTGCTGCGGAGCCAGATGCTGGGATACCTCAATTCGGCTCTGGGCCGAAGCGACGCCGCCCTGCGCAACGCGGATGAGGCGGAACGGCTGGCGCATTTCAGCGGCGACTCCGCCCTCGGCCACGCGGAAGCAGAGGACATCCGCGGGAGCGTGTTAGCCCGAAGGGCGGGGCCCCTGGAAGCCTTGCGCCATTTCGAGAGCGTGCAACCCACTATGTGGTTCGGCTATCGGGTGTCCTCCGCGGTTTCCGGCGGAATGGGACGCTTCCAGAGAGCTCTGGCGCTGGAGCAAGCCGGCCGGCAGGAAGAGGCCCTGCGGTGGTACGCCAGCCTCGGCCAGTTCTCGACCTTCGACCTCATCTATGCGCCCCTGGGTTATTTCCAACAGGGAAAGCTGCTGGAGCAGCGGAACCAGCCGGCGGCCGCCGCAGTGGCGTACTCGAGGTTTATCGAGCTGTGGGAAACCGCAGATCCAGAGTATCAGCCGCTGGTGCGAGAAGCGAGGCAGCGCCGTTTAGCCCTCAGCAGGCCGGACTAGACCGCGCGCTGGCAGCGGTCTTCGGTCCCCCTGTCCCGCTTCCCCTGTCCCGCTTCAAACAAAGCGCTTGACCGCCAGCGTCACATTGTGCCCGCCGAAGCCGAAGGAATTGGAGAGGGCCAGCGGGACGCTACGCTCCACCATCCGGTTGGGTGCGCAATCGAGATCGCATTCCGGGTCCGCCGTCACCTGGTTGATCGTGGGAGGGATCTTCCCGGTGGTCACCACCAGCAGCGAGATGACGAATTCCAGCGCGCCGGCGCCGCCGAGCAGATGGCCGGTCATGGACTTGGTCGAACCGAAGATGAGCTTGCGGGCCTGCTCCCCGAAGACCGCCTTGACCGCGAGCGTCTCGGCAATGTCGCCCAGTTGGGTCGAGGTGCCGTGGGCGTTGATGTAGCCCACCTCGCGCGGATCGAGCCGGCCATCCTCGAGGCACGCGATCATCGCGCGACGCGCCCCGTCGCCATCGGCACAGGGCGCGGTAATGTGATAGGCATCGCCGCTCATTCCGTATCCCACGATTTCCCCCAGGATCGTCGCACCCCGCGCGGTGGCATGCTGCAGGCTCTCCAGGACGATCACCGCACCCCCATCGCCAAGCACAAAGCCGTCGCGCTCCTTGTCGAACGGGCGGCTGGCCTGCTCGGGCGCCTCGTTGCGGGTGGAGAGCGCCTTCATGTTCTGGAAACCGGAGATCGCGAGCCCGGTGATAGCCGCTTCCGCTCCCCCGCTGACGATGCAATCCGCCGCGCCGCTGCGAATCAGGTCGTACGATTCGCCAATGGCATGGGCGGAAGAAGAACAGGCCGACACGGTGCAGAAATTGGGGCCCTTGAGCCCGTGGCGGATGGAGACGTGGCCGGCCGCGATGTCCGGTATGAACATCGGGACGAAGAACGGCGAGACCCGATCGGGACCCTTCTGCAGGTACACCATGCACTGCTCTTCCATGGTCATCATGCCGCCGATTCCGCTGCCGATCACCACCCCGGTGCGCTCGGGCGCGGGAAACTTGCCCGTAAGCCCCGCCTGGCGAATGGCCTGATCGGCCGCCGCCACGGCGAATTGCGCAAAGAGATCCATGCGCTTGGCTTCTTTCCGCTCGAGGTAGCGCAGCGGATCGAAGCGCTTGACCTCGCAGGCGAAGCGCACCTGCAGCCGGCTGGGATCGAACTTGCTGATCGGCGCGGCCCCGGACTTTCCCGCGAGCAGATTAGCCCAGGTCTCCTCGACGTCGAGCCCGAGCGGAGTGACCAGCCCGGTCCCCGTGACGACCACCCGATCCGGCATCCCTACTTGCCGAGCTTGTCCTGCAGGTATTTGAGCGCGTCGCCGACCGTGCGGAGCTTCTCGGCTTCTTCATCGGGAATGTCGATATCGAATTCTTTCTCGAACGCCATGACCAGCTCGACGGTATCGAGCGAATCGGCCCCGAGGTCTTCCATGAAGCTGGCGCTGTCGGTGAGCTTCTCGCGTTCGACGCCAAGCTCCTCTACGATGATGTCCTTCACCTTCTCGACCATGTCGCTCATGGGGACCTCGCGAAAGTGTGAATGCAGCCGCTGTCAGACGACCATGCCGCCGTCGACGATCAGTACCTGACCTGTCACGTAGGATGCCAGCTCCGAGGCGAGAAACAGCACGGCTCCCGCCACATCTGCGGGCCGGCCCAGCCGGCCCAGGGCGATTTGCCCCAATAATGCATTCTGGGACGCCGGGGGCAAGGCGGCCGTCATGTCGGTCTCGATGTAGCCCGGCGCGATGCAATTGACCAGTACGTTGCGGCTGGCATACTCGCGCGCCACCGACTTGGTGAATCCGATCAGCCCTGCCTTGCTGGCCGCGTAATTCGCCTGCCCCTGGTTCCCGGTCAGCCCCACCACGCTTGCAATATTGATGATGCGGCCGAAGCGCCGCTTCATCATGCCTTTGATCACCGCGCGGGTGGTGAGGAAGGCGCCTTTCAGGTTGGCGTCGAGGACCACGTCCCAGTCTTCCTCGGAAAGTCGCAGCAGCAGGTTGTCCCGCGTGACGCCGGCGTTGTTCACCAGGATACTGAGCGGACCGAGCGCCTGCTCCGCGGCCGCGACGGCGGCGGCGACCTGGCCAGCCTGCGCGACGTCACAGCCGACGCCGGTGGCGCGCTCGCCCAGCTCCGCTGCCACGGCGCGCGCCTGTTCGGCGCTCCGTCCCAGGATGGCGACCTTGGCGCCCGCAGCATACAACGCCTGCGCGACGGCGTGACCAATGCCGCGGGTGCTCCCCGTGACGAGCGCAACCTGACCGGTCAGCTCGATGCCGCTCATGCCAGAAACCGCGCCAGCTCGGGCGCCGTTCCCAGGGAAAGGCACTGGACATCGGGCAGGATGCGTTTGACCAACCCGCTCAGCACATTGCCGGGACCCAGCTCGAGGAAGCGCGCTCCGGGTGCGAGCTCCGCGAGCCGCCGGACGCACTCGACCCAGCGAACCGGAGCCGTAAGCTGCTCCGCGAGCAGTCGCCGGGCCTCCAGGGCGCTCTGCACCGGCTCGGCGCTCGCATTGGCCACCACCGGAAAGTCCGGGTCCCCGAAATGCGCTTCGGCCAGGGCGGCGCGCAGGCCGTGGGTGGCGGGGACCATGAGGGGCGAATGAAACGCCCCGCTCACCTTGAGGGGCAGCACCCGGCGGGCGCCTCCGGATTTACAGGCGGCGCCGGCCCGCTGCACCGCGGGCGGATCGCCCGAGATCACCGTTTGATCCGGGGTGTTGAGGTTCGCGGCCACGACGATCTCCGTCTCGTTCGAAACGGCCAGGCAAGCCCGTTCGACTTCGGCGGTCGCGAGTCCGAGCACCGCGGTCATCGCTCCGGGACGGCGCTCTCCCGCGTCGCGCATCAGCTCTCCCCGCATGCGCACGAGTTTCGCCCCCTCCACCACCGGCAATGCGCCCGCTGCCACATAGGCGCTGTACTCGCCCAGGCTGTGACCGGCTGCCGCCGCCACCGTGCCGAGCCGCTGCTTCACCACGGCCAGGACCGCTGCCGAATGCGCCAGAATAGCGGGCTGCGTGTGCTCGGTGAGCTGCAGCCGCTCCTCCGGCCCTTCCCACATTACCCGGGTGAGCGGCTCTCCCAGCGCGGCGTCGATCGCAGCGAAGGTTTCACGCGCCGCCGGAAAGGCCTCAGCGAGGTCCTTGCCCATGCCCACCTTTTGCGCGCCCTGCCCTGGAAAAAGCAGGAGACTCACCATCGGATGACGGCGCTGCCCCAGGTGAATCCCGCGCCGAAGGTCACCAGGAGCAGCAGCGAGCCGGGACCGATGCGACCCTCCTCGACCGCCTGGGCGATCGCCAGCTGGATCGAGGCTGCGGAGGTATTGCCGTAGCGGTCCACGTTCACCATCACCTTGCTCAGGGGAACCTGGGCATGTTTCGCGGTCGCCTCGATGATCCGGAGATTGGCCTGATGGGGAATCAGCAGGTCGATCTCGTCGGAGCGCACCCCCGCCTTCGCCAGAGCCTGATCGCACGCCTTGGACATGGTGTGCACCGCGGCTTTGAAGACTTCGCGCCCGGCCATCCGGATGTAATGGGAGCGCTCCTCGACGACCTTGGCGCTGACCGGATCGTTCGACCCGCCGCCCGGGATATAGAGGAGATCGGCGAGCTTGCCGTCCGCGCCCAGGATGAGCGACAGGATGCCGCGCCCGTCTCCGCGCGCGGGCTCGACGATGCTTGCGCCGGCGCCATCGCCGAAGAGCACCGCGGTGCTGCGGTCATTCCAGTCGGTGACGCTGGAGAGCTTCTCCGCGCCGATGGCCAGCACGGTCTTCGCCTGCCCCGAAGCGATGAAGCCCTGAGCCACGCCGAGTGCGTAGAGCCAGCCGGGACACGCGGCGGCGATGTCGAGCGCGGCGGCGTGCTTGGCGCCGAGCAACGCTTGCAGGTCGCAAGCGGCGGACGGCAGCCGCCGGTCGGGGCTGATCGTACCGAGCACAATCGCATCGAGCTGGTCGGCGCTGATGCCCGCTTGCGCCAGGGCCTGCAGGGAGGCTTCCCGGCACAGACCGGTGAGGGTCTCCCCGGGCCCGGCGATGCGGCGCTCGCGGATGCCGGTGCGCTCCACGATCCACTGGTCGGAGGTATCGAGAAACTTCTCGAGGTCGGCGTTGGTCACCACGCGTGCCGGCACGGCGGTGCCGAGCCCGGTGATGGCGGCGATCGGCTGCGCGCTCATGTCTGCCCTACCACGGGCGAAGCGAATTCAGCCGCGATGTGCTGCGCCAGCCCGACCTCGACGGCCTGCACCGCCACCCGAATGGCGTTGCGAATCGCGTTGGCATTGGACGATCCGTGACAGATGATGGAGACCCCTTTCACGCCCAGGAGCGGCGCTCCTCCGTACTGCGAGTAATCCAGCACGCGGAAGGCAGCCCGGATCTCCTTCCGGCTCCAGAGATCCGGAGCTGCCTGTTCCGCCACGTGGCGCACCAGCAGCATCAGCGATTCGGAAAACTTGAGCACGATGTTGCCCACGAAGCCGTCGCACACCACGACGTCCAGTGCGCCGTGCTTCGGATGGCCTCCGAGCAAGTCCCGGCCTTCCACATTCCCGACGTAGTTGATGCGCGGATCCTGGCTAAGCAGCTGGTGGGCTTCCTTCACGATGACCGTGCCCTTCTCCTCCTCCTCACCCACGTTGAGCAAGCCGACCTTGGGTTTCGGCCGGTTCTGAATGTCGCGCATGTAGACCGAGCCGAGGTGGGCAAAACCGACCAGCTCCCGGGCGGAGCAGTCTACATTGGCGCCGGCATCGAGCAGCAGAACGGGATGCTCGACGGTGGGAAGCAGCGTGCCGACGGTCGCGCGCTCGACGCCGTCGTAGAGTCCCAGATGCACCGTGGAGGCGGCAAGCATGGCGCCGGTATTGCCGGCGGAGATGAAGGCATCGGTGTCGCCCGCAGCGAGGAGCCCGATGCCGACGACGAGGCTCGACTTGCGTTTGCGCCGAACGGCATGGAGCGGTCGCTCCGACATGCCGATGACCTCGGGCGCTTCGACCAGCTCGATTCGAGAACGCTCGAGCTCCGGGTGCCGCCCGAGTTCCGCTTCCAGCAGAGCGCTTGGCCCGACCAGCTGAAGCCGGAAGCTGGTGGGCAGCTCCTTCAGCGCAAGCGCCGCCCCGTCGACTTCGGTGTGGGGAGCCTGGTCACCCCCCATCGCGTCGAGCGCGACGCGGATCACCCTCAGCTGTCCTCGACCTCGAGTCGCTTCTTGCCCGCGTAGTAGCCGCACGAGCCGCAGACCCGATGCGGCAATCGTGGGGAACCGCACCGGGGGCATGCCTGGGTCGCCATCCCGGCACCCGAATGGTGGCCGCGCCGCAGGCGCTTTCTTCGCTTCGAGAGCTTCCGCTTGGGTACGGCCATAATGTCCTCTGGTCTAGGCGGGCGCTGTGCCGCACTGGCACGGGCCGCGATTGAGATCGGCACCACACCGCGGACACAGCCCGCGGCAATCCTCCCGACAGAGCGGGAAAGTCTCCACTGCCAGGGCGAGCTCCTCGCGCACCGCCGGACGCAGATCGACCTGCGCGAGCGGCTCCGTAAGGGGGTAGACGCTGGGATCCTCCTGCAGCTCGGGATCCGCGGAAAAGATCACCTCCACGTCCTGCTCGACCGGGGTGATGAATTCCTCGAGGCAGCGCCGGCAGACCGCTTGAACCTGGCCGGCAAATCTGCCGTGCCAGAAGTACCCACCGTGTCCCGCCGATTCCAGGACCCCGCCAACCGTGACTGGGCTGACCAGCCTCACCCCCAACCCTTCGAAGAGCGGATCCTGGGGGGCGAGCTTCCCTTCCGTCGCGACCGGCCCCCTCCGGAGGTCGCGAATGTCTACTTGAAGCATAGCCTGTAAAGCTACACTGGAGAGGGACTTAGATCAACTGACAGCGGTAAGAAGTGAGGTTAGTGGTAAGAGGTAAGGGCTTGTCCCTCTGACCTCTTACTTCTCACCTCTCACCGCAACTAGGGAGCCTTCGCTAAAGAAGAACGCAATTTCTCTGGCCGCGTTCTCGTCGCTGTCGGATCCATGGATAGCGTTCCGCCCCTTGGACTCGGCGTACAGCTTGCGAATCGTCCCGGGTGCCGCCTCGGCGGGGTCAGTGGCGCCGATGGTAACGCGAAAGGCGGCCACCGCGTTCGCCTTTTCAAGCACCACCGGAAAGCAGGGCCCGCTGCTCATGAAGCCCACCAGCTCCTCGTAGAAGGGCCTGCCCCGATGGACTTCGTAGAACGCTTCGGCTTGCGCCCGGGTGAGCCGGGTGAGGCGCGCCGCACGGATGCGATAGCCCTCCCGTTCCAGATGCGCCAGGATCACCCCGAGCTTGCCGTTCGCGACTGCGTCGGGCTTTACGATAGCGAGAGTCTGGTTACCCGCCATATTCACCTCTAAGGTGAGAGGTAAGCAGTGAGCAGTGAGAGGTAACTGCACTTCCCTCTCACCTCTAACCTCTCACCTCCACGGTTGGGATTGCGGTTCTCACCAGCTCGACGACGTCTACAGGTCTCCGCATAATGGAGATACCTGCCCGGCGAAAGGCTTCCAGCTTCTCTTCGGCGGTGCCGGAAGCCCCCGAGATGATTGCGCCGGCGTGTCCCATGCGCCGCCCTTTGGGCGCGGTCTGCCCGGCGATGAAGCCCACGACCGGTTTGCGCACGTAGTCCGCCACGAACTCGGCGGCGTTCTGCTCGTCGGTTCCTCCGATCTCTCCCAGCATGACGATCGCCTCGGTCGCGGGGTCGTCCTGAAAAGCCCGCAGCACGTCGATGAAATTGGTACCGATGAGCGGATCTCCACCGATACCGACGCAGGTGCTTTGCCCGATGCCGTTCCGGGTGAGGTGATTCACCACCTCATAGGTCAGCGTGCCGCTCCGCGATACCAGTCCGACCTTGCCGGGAGCGCAGATTTGTCCCGGGATGATTCCCACCTTGGCGCTTCCCGGAGTAATGAGCCCCGGACAATTCGGCCCCAGCAGGCGGGAACCTCGTTCGCGCACGAACGGCAGCACCCGCGCCATGTCGAGGACGGGTATCCCTTCCGTGATGCACACGATGAACTTGATCCCCGCATCGGCCGCCTCCGCGATCGCTCCGGCCGCCAGCGCGGGCGGCACGTAGATCACCGAAGTGTTGGCATCGGTTGCCGCGACTGCGGCCGCTACGGTATGGAACACCGGGACTTTGCCCTCGAATGACTGGCCGCCCTTCCCCGGCGTCACCCCCGCGACAACCTGGGTGCCGTACCCGAGCATCTGGCGGGCATGAAAGGACCCGTCGCGCCCCGTAATACCCTGCACGACCAGCCGCGTTGCCTGATTGACGAAGATGCTCAAGCAGCCGCCTCCCCCCGTGCCAGCGCGACGACCTGCTTAACCGCCGCATCCATGTCACTCAGCGCGCGCATCCCGACAGCCTCGAGGATCCGGAACGCCTCCGCTTCATTGGTCCCCGTAAGGCGAATCACGATCGGCAGGTCCACCTTGAATTGGCGGGTGGCGGTGACGATGCCATTGGCGACGTCGTCCGTCCGGGTGATTCCCCCGAAGATGTTGAAGAGGATGGCCTTCACGTTGCGATCGGCGGTGATGATCCGGAGCGCATTGACCACCTTCTCGGGATTCGAGCTCCCACCGATATCGAGGAAGTTCGCCGGCTGGCCGCCGTAGAACTTCACCAGGTCCATGGTGGCCATTGCCAGCCCGGCGCCATTGACCACACACCCGACGTTGCCATCGAGCTTGATGAAGCTGAGCCCCGCCTTCCGAGCGGCGACCTCGCTCGGCTCCTCAGCCGATTCGTCCCGCAGAGCGGCGAGATCGGGACGGCGGTCGAGCTCGTTGTCGTCGATGGAAAGCTTCGCGTCGAGCGCCAGTACCTGGCCCGCGGGCGTCGTGACCAGCGGGTTGATCTCCACGAGTGAGGCGCCATTGGCGACGAACACGCCGTAGAGCTGCTGCATGATCGCGGCCGCCGCGCGCGCTTGCTGATAATCCTGGTAGAGCGTGAGCCCGAGGCCGAGCGCCTGGTGCGCCAGCAGTCCATAGCGCGGATCCACCGGGAGCCGGAGGATCTTCTCGGGGGTTGTGGCGGCGACTTCCTCTATGTCCATTCCGCCCGCTGCGCTCACCATGAACACCGGTCGCTGGGTTTCTCGATCCATGATGAGGCCGAGGTAACTCTCGCTCGCGATGTCCGCGGCGGGCACCACCAGCACCTTTTCGACCACCAGGCCCTTGATGTGCATCCCGAGGATCGCGGTCGCGGCCTTGCGCGCCTCGGCGGGATCCCGGGCGAGCTTCACTCCGCCCGCCTTGCCGCGTCCCCCCGCGTGGACCTGAGCCTTGACCACGACAGTTCCCCCCAGTCGTTGGGCGATCGCTTCCACCTGATCCGCCGATGCGGCGACTCCACCCTCCGGCACTGGAATGCCGGCCGCTCGGAGCAGCTCGCGGGCCTGGTATTCGTGGAGATTCACGTGGTTGCGTCCTCCTCAAGCGATGAGCTATGAGCTATGAGCTATGAGCGAAAACCACTCCGGAAGAGCTGTTGACCTATGACTCATAGCCCATAGCCCATAGCTCATAGCTGCCAACTAGGGAGCACTAAGCTACCCACGAACTCTACGGCCTCCGAGGCCCCAGCAGATCCCGCAGATACGCCAGCGTCCGCCCCAGTTCCTCCAGGTCGCCCCGTTTGAGCGCCGAATCGGCGTGGAGCATCAGCCGCCGGGCTTGCTCCAGGATGGCTTGCGCCCCGGAGCCAGTGGCAATCGGAGTGGGCTCCCCCCGAAAGTTGGTCCAGGCCTCCTTCAGGTTGCGCCCAGCGCCGAGCGCCATGCGATCGGCACCATCGGCCCGGCCGAGCGCAACATTGACGAGCACTAATTGCGCTCGCCCTGAGGACACCGACCAGGCGGGCTGGTAGGCGACGACGCCTTCCGCGGCGAGGTCATAGCGGACTTGACCCGGAACGAAGGAGGCGCCTGCGGCCAGCACCGAGTCCCGCATTGCCTGCTGAAAGGGAAAGATCTCCCAACGGTGGTTCAGCACGGCGCTGCTCTCCACCATCCAGAGCGAATCGAGGCGGAGCACGCGGAGCACGTCGCCGGTGACCGTCCGGCGAGCCAGCAGCACGGCGCCGATCTTGGAGTCCCGCGGCTGCAGGAAGGGAACAACCCGCTCGGTTCCGCCGGAGGCAGCCGGCGAAAGCAATCCGCGACCATCGGAAAGTCGCTCGAGCCGACCCAGCAGCCAGGGCGCCCGCTCCAGCACCTTCCCCTGCACGAGCAGCAGCTCCTCGGGATATGCCTCTCGCTCGCGGAGCCCGGTGGGAATCGCCTCCGGAGCTTCGACGAGCGGTGCACTCACCCGGGCCCATGCTGCAGCGAGAGAGTCCTGGGGATCCCGCCGGAAGATTCTCACTTCGCCCGACGCGGCATTCACCAGGCCCAGAAACGAGGAACGCAGCATGAAGGTCTTGGCGGAGCCCCACTCGACGGGACCGGAGGATGGAAAGCGGCTCGAGCTGAGCAGGCCGTCGCTTTGCCAGAACAGACCGCCTGCCGTGGGGCGCGCCCGAGCCGGAGTCCAGTGCACGAACGGCGCGACGGCACGGAGCCGCGCGGCAGGATCCAGGCGCCAGGCGATCCGGGTCTTCCCGGGAGCGGAAAACGTCGCGGGCGCCTGCAACGCCCACCCGAGTACGAGCCGCTTGGCCCACGTGTCCAGGATGACTCCAGGTCCCTGTGAGCTCAGTTCGACGCGCGGCGCCAGCGGGCGAACCGCAGAGGCCGGGAGCACTCGGTACGCCGAGATTTCAGGCGTCGGCATGGAATCCGCTCCATGCCACGCCAGCAGTTCTCCTGATGGCGAAACGCGGTCATCGCTCAGGGCCAGAAGAGCTGGCGCTCTGTCGCGTAGCTCCCGCACGGCGAACCAGACCGGGTGTACCGGCTCGGAGTCGCCGAGCCAGCCGCGGCGCGGCTCTGAAATCACTCCGGAGTCCGCCGCAGCTTGGGCGAGCACGGCGTCATCCCACAGGGTCGGCCGGAGGGAAGCGGCGGGCGTAGCCACGCTATCGATCCGCTGCTCGACTCCGCCGAGCTGGAACGCGAAACTGTCGAGCGCGCGGGTGGCGGCCCGCCAGGCGGCATCCTCGGTCGTGGCCGCGCCCTGCACCGGCAGGCCGCGCCCGACGATGAGGACCAGCGCGAAGAGCAGCCAGAGGGCGGCTACCCCGGAGCCCCGCACGCGAAACGCCCAGAGCAGGCTGAAGAGCGCCGTGGTGACCGCGAGACCCACCTGAACTCTGGAAACCAGCGTGCGCAGGACGAACTCGGAAGCGAGCAGCGGACCGCGCGATCCTGCCGCGAGACGGTAGGGCTCGAGCAGGGCGCTCCAGCCGAGCGCCAGCGCGAGCAATCCCAGCAGCAGCGCGAACTGTCCTCGCGCCTTCGGCAAGACCCACAGCCTGCGCTCACTGATCCTGAGCGTCTCGCCTGAGAGATGCAACAGCACGACGCCGCCCAACCCCGCGGCAATGAGCAAGGTCGCCTTGTGCTGCAGATCCAGCCAGAGCGGGAATTGGCCGACGAAGACGCCAAGATCGGCGCCGAGCAGCGGATCAGCGACGCCGAGCCGCGCCCCATCGAGCGAGAGGAGGAGCTCGTCGAGCCACGCACCCGCTCCACTGCCGAGGAATCCGCCCATCACGAGCGCGAGCACGCCGAGCGACCAGTGGGGTAGCTGGGGAGGCCAAAGTTTCGCTGCCTCCCGCTCGGGAGGCGGGCGCTGGGGCAGCGCGATCCGTGCGGCGATCGTAAAGTGAGCGAAAAACCAGGCAACGGCGAATACCAGCACCGAAAGCTCGAGCACCAGGCTCAGCAATGCGCGACGGACGCCCGCGACCGCCACCCGGTCGGCGACCGACGCCTCCCACAGCCGATCGGCGAGGAATTCCGTGCTCCAGCGCCCGGCCGCGAGCAACAGCGCCAGAACGACGAGCGCGACCGCGATACGCCGGCCGCGGTCCCGCATCGCTCAAGCCTTGACGCCGTGAGCCGTGAGCCAGTCGGTCACTTCCGCGCGGTAGCGGGTGAGCGCCTCGGGGCTCGTCGCCTCGAAGCGGAGCACCAGAACTGGCTGGGTATTGGAGGCCCGCACCAGGCCCCATCCCTCGGGAAACGCGATGCGCACCCCGTCGATAGTGTTCACGCTGTAGCGTTCCGCGAAGTACGCCGCCGCCTGTTCGACCACCCCGAACTTGAGCTCATCGGGACACTCGACCCGCAGCTCGGGAGTCGAGAAGGTCTTGGGCAGGTCCGCCAGCAGACGCGCGAATCCCGGGGGGCCTGCGCTGGTGATTTCGAGCAATCGCGCCGCGGCAAAAAGGGCGTCGTCAAAGCCGAACCAGTCGCCCCCAAAGAACATGTGTCCGCTCATCTCACCGGCGAGTGGCGCCGCGAGCTCCTTCATCCGTGCCTTGATGAGCGAATGTCCGGTCTTCCACATCTCAGGCCTGGCCCCGGCCTCTTTGAGCGCCTTGGGGAGCAGCTCGCTGCACTTCACGTCGAAGATGACCGGGACGCCCGGACCAAAGCGGCGAACCGCGTCGCGGCCGAAGATCACCAGGAGCTGGTCCCCGAAGAGAATCTCTCCGTGCTCGTCCACCGCGCCGATGCGGTCGCCGTCGCCGTCAAATGCGATCCCGAGCTCCGCGCCGCTGGTCCGGACCACGCGGCGGAGGTCGCTCAGGTTCTCCGGGACCGTGGGGTCAGGATGGTGGTTCGGGAAAGTTCCATCCGATTCGGCGAAGAGCGGAGTGACTTCCGCACCCAGCGCCTCCAGCGTGCTGATCGCGATCAGGCTGGTCACCCCATTCCCGCAGTCGGCCACGACCCGTACCGGCCTGCTCAGGTGGTTTCGGCTGACGATTGCCTGCCGGTAGGCGGGCAGTACCGAGCCGTCCGCGCGTTGACTGCCTTCCCCGCTCTTCCAATGCTCCGTCATGATCATGTCGTACAGCTCGAGGATTTCGTCCCCGTGAATGGCATCCCCGCCGACGACCATCTTGAAACCGTTGTACTCCGGCGGGTTATGACTGCCGGTGACTTGCAGGCCGCCATCGATTTCCAGGTGATGGACCGCAAAGTAGAGGGCCGGGGTCGGCAGCTCGCCGATGTCGATCGACGCGGCTCCCGCGGCCGCGATCCCTTCGCGCACCCCTTGCGCGAGCAGCGCCCCCGAGGGGCGGTTGTCCCGGCCGACCGCGAGCGTCGGCGCGCGTCCGAGCTTGCTCCAGGCCATGGTGGCATAAGCGCGCCCGAGCGCCTGCGCCAGCGCGGGAGTGAGCTCGCGATCCACCAGGCCGCGAACATCGTATTGCCGGAAGATGGTCTTGGGGACGTTCATGGGTGATAGGTGGCAGGTGATAGGTGGCAGGTGGCAGGTGGCAGGTGGCAGGTGGCAGGTGGCAGCAGGCGGCGGGTAGGAAGGCACCCACCACCCGCTACCTGCCACCTATCACCTCGCTCGCGGTGGCCAGGGCCGTAGTCAATGCACCGGCCGGCAGCACGCCGAGCAGGAGCACGATCCCGACCGCGAGCGCCATAGTCAGCAGGGCGGGACGCGGTAGCACGGCAACGCCCTGGGCGTCCGCGCTGACAGGCTCCCGCATGTACGCCGCCATGACCACCGGGAGATAGTAGCCCGCCGACACCAGCGTGGTCACCACCAGAACCACCGAGAGCGCCAGCTGGCGCTGCTCCACCAGCCCCGCCAGGATGGCCCATTTGCCGATGAATCCGAAGGTGCCGGGAAAGCCAAGCAGCGAGAGCATGCAGACGGAAAACCCGAAGGCGAGCCAGGGCCTGCGGCGCGCGAGCCCCGCGATGGAGTCGAGCGTCACATCCCGCTCACCCTGGCGCCCAAGCACGGCGAGAATCCCGAAGGCCGCCAGCGAGGTAAGCACGTATGCGGCGAGATAGATCAGGGTCGCGCTCAGCCCGAGCTGGGTCCCCGGCCACAGCGCGGCAAGCAGATAACCCGCGTGGGCTATGGAGCTGTAGGCCAGCATTCGCTTGAGCGAGCGCTGCGACAGCGCGACCAGGTTGCCCAGCACCATGGAGGCGATGGCCAGACCGGCGACGGCCGGCTGCCAGCTCTCCGCCCCGTGCGGGAACGCTTCGACCAGGATGCGGGCCAGCGCCAGGAAGCCGGCTGCCTTGACCCCGGTCGCCATGAAGCCGGTCACCGGCGTCGGCGAGCCGTCGTAGACATCCGGCGCCCACATGTGGAACGGCACCGCCGCAATCTTGAATCCCATCCCGATCAGGAGAAGCGCCAGGCCGAGCTTCGCAAGCAGAGGCAGCTCCGGCCCCCCGAGCTGTTGACCGATCGCCGCGAGCGAGGTGCTCCCGGTGGCGCCCCACACGAGTGCGATACCATAGAGCAGAAACGCCGATGCGAACGCCCCGATCAGGAAATACTTGAGCGCGGCTTCCGCCGAAAAGATGCTGCCGCGGTTGAACCCCGCCAGCACATACACCGAGACGGACATGACTTCGAGGCCGAGGAACAGCACGATCAAGTCCTCCGCGCCAGCCAGAAACATCATGCCGGCCGCCGCGAAGAGCACCAGCGAGTAATACTCCGGAGCGAGCAGGCCCTCCCGCTCGAGATAGCCGAGCGAAAGCAGAATGGTGGCCGCGGTGGCCACCAGGATCAGCGCCAGCGAGGCAAACCGGAAGCCGTCCACCGCGACCATGAACGGAGCCCCCGCCGCACGAGCGCCGCCCACCCAGAGCGCTGCGACCGCCAGACCGCTCGGGATCAGGCTCGCCAGAGCGATCCATCCAGCGAGCCGGCTGTCCCCCGCGCTCCGGTGTCGCCAGGCGTTGACGAGCAGTACGACCATTGCGCCGATGCAGAGGATGATCTCGGGAAGCAGCGCAATGCTTGCGTCCAGGGGCAGCCGCACATCCAGGGGTCTCATCGGCTTGGCTGCCCCCGCTGCGATACTTCGTATGCACCCTGCGCCCCGCGAGCCGCCGCGACGTAGTGCTGGGCCGCGGGCTCGATTCGGCGCAGCACCGCCGCCGGATAGATACCCATCCACACGATGCCGGCCAGCAACGGCAGCATGACCAGGAGCTCGCGCCGGCTCAAGTCCGGCAGCGTTTCGTTCTCCGCCTTGTCGAGCCGGTTGAAGATGATCCGCTGCAGAGCCCAGAGCAGATAGGCGGCGGCGAAGATCACGCCGGTCGTGGCGATCATGGCGGCCCAGGGCTGGGTCCGGAAGCTGCCCAGCAACACCAGGAACTCGCCGATGAAGCCGTTGAGACCGGGCAACCCGATCGAGGACAGCGCCACCACCGTGAAGATCAGGCTGAAGACCGGCACCACTTTCGCGATGCCGCCATAGTCGGAAATCTCCCGCGTATGGCGGCGCTCGTAAAGCATTCCCACCAGGAAGAACAAGGCCCCCGTGGAGAACCCGTGCCCGATCATCACCATGAGGGCGCCCTGCACGCTCTGCACCGTGGCGGCCCAGAGTCCCAGCATGACGAAGCCGAGATGGCTGACGGAGGAGTAGGCCACCAGCTTCTTGATGTCGGGCTGCACCATGGCGACCAGCGCGCCGTACACGATGCCGATCAGCGCGAGCACCAGGACGAATTTCGTGACCCAGGGATCCAGCGCCACCGAGGGAAAGAAAGGCACCGCGAAGCGGAGGAATCCGTAGGTGCCCATCTTGAGCAACACGCTGGCGAGGAGCACGCTTCCCGCGGTCGGCGCCTCCACGTGCGCATCGGGCAGCCAGGTGTGCAGGGGGAAGACGGGAACCTTGATGGCGAACGCCAGGGCGAAGGCTCCGAACAGCCAGGGCGCCAGTCCACCGACCGCGCCGGCATGCTCGAGCAGATGCTGGTAGGCGAAGGAGAGTGTCCCGGTCTCGCCCGCGACCCGCCATGCGAGGACGATGATCGCCACCAGCATCAGCAGCGAGCCCGCCATCGTGAACAGGAAGAACTTGATCGCCGCGTACAGCCGGTTGCGTCCGCCCCAGATTCCGATGATGAAGTACATCGGGACCAGCATGACTTCCCAGAATACGTAGAACAGGAACAAGTCCGTCGCGATGAACACCCCGATGACGCCGGTGAGCAGCGTCAGCAGCAAGGCGTAGTAACCCCGCTCCCGCTCTTTGATGTAGTTGAAGCTTCCCAGCACGCAGAGCGGCATCAGCAGCGTGGTGAGCAATACCATCATGAGGGAGATGCCGTCCATCCCGACCGCGTAGCGAATGCCCCAGGCCGGTATCCAGGCTGCACTGGACTGGAGCTGCATCGTGCCGGATTCCGTGGGGAGTGCCCACCAGAGCCCCGCGGAGAGCACGAATTCGGCAATCGTCACGAGCAGCGCGATCTGCTTGGCGAAGCGCGCGGGTGCCAGCACGATCGGCAGCACCCCGATGAGCGGCAGCAGCAGCAGGACGTGAAGAATCCAGTACTGGTAGCCGAGCGCGCTGAGGAATTGAGTCATGCCGCCGCCTCCCCGGCCTAACGCGCCAGGGCGCGGAGCAGCCACACCGCGCCGATGAGGAAGACGACGACGTAGACCCCGAGATGGCCGGACTGCAGCCGGCTCCCGATCCAGCCCAGTGCCCGCGCGACGGCCGCGGAGCCGTTCACGGCGGCGCCGTCCACTACGCCCTGGTCCACTCCCTTCCAGAGAATCCAGCGGGAAATGCCGACCAGCGGACGCACCAGCAGCGCGTTGTAAAGCTCGTCGATGTAGTACTTGCGGAAGAGCACGCGGGCGAATCCCCGTTCGGGCGGTGCGGCCTGCGCCGTCGGGATGGGCTTGGCGAGCGTGGTCCGCCAGCCGAGCAACAGGCCGATTGCCGCGACGGCGACCGCGGCGCCGAGCAACGCCCACTGAGTGCTTCCTTCGGGCATCACCACCGGCACGTTCCGGTTCGCGGCGGCCAGCCCGGGCTCGAGCCAGCGGCCCAGCGCCTCATGCCCCCCCAGCCAGTGCGGCAGGTCGAGGAGTCCGCCCACCACGCTGAGCAGTCCCAGTACGACCAGCGGTCCGGTCATGATCCAGGGTGCTTCGTGCAGGTGCTCCCGTTCCGCTGCCCCGCTCCGGTTCTCTCCCAGAAAGGTCATGGCGAGCAACCGCATCATGTAGAACGCCGTGAGGAGCGCCGTGAGCAGCCCCATCCCCCAGAGCAGCTTCCAGAAGGGATTGGTCTCCCCCCGTCCGAACGCTGCGGCGAGGATCTCGTCCTTGGAGAAGAACCCGGAGAGCGGCGGCACCCCCGAGATCGCCAGCGTCGCGATCAGCATCAGCACGAACGTCCACGGCAGGTAGCGCCGCAGCCCGCCCATGTTCCGCATGTCCTGCGCATCCTCATGCGAGCCCGTGGCATGATAGGCATGGTGCATCGCGTGAATCACGCTGCCGGCGCCCAGGAAGAGCAGCGCCTTGAAGAACGCATGGGTGGTCAGGTGGAAGATGCCTGCGACGTAGGCGCCGGTGCCCACCGCGAGGAACATGTAGCCCAGCTGCGAAATCGTCGAATACGCCAGCACCCGTTTGATGTCGTATTGCCTGAGCCCGATCGTGGCGGCAAACAACGCGGTCAGCGCGCCGACCCCCGCGACCACGGCGCTCGCGAGCGGCGCCATGGAAAAGAGGATGTTGGTCCGCGCCACGAGATACACCCCCGCGGTGACCATGGTGGCCGCGTGGATCAGTGCGGAGACCGGAGTCGGGCCTGCCATGGCGTCGGGGAGCCAGACGTACAGCGGGATCTGCGCCGACTTTCCCGCACAGCCCAGAAAGAGCAATAAGGCCATCGCGGTGACGATGCCGCCGCCCGCGGTCAGGCGCACCGGCGCCTGCTCGGCGATCGCGACGAAGTCGAGCGTGCGCAGGTTCCAGAAAATCAGGAACATCGCGATCAGCACGCCGAGGTCGCCGATGCGATTGACGAGGAAGGCCTTTTTCCCTGCGTCGGCGTTGGCCTTGTCGGAAAACCAGAATCCGATCAGCAGATAGGAGCAGAGCCCCACGCCCTCCCAGCCAACGAACGTGACCGGGAGGCTCGCGCCGAGCACCAGCACCAGCATGAACACCACGAAGAGGTTGAGGTACGAGAAAAACCGGGCGTAGCCCGGATCTTCGTGCATGTAGCCGACGCTGAAGAGGTGAATCAGGCTGCCGACTCCGGTGACGATCAGCAGCATGACCGTCGACAGCTGGTCGACCTGGAACGCAAACCGGATATCGAGTCCGCCCGACGGAATCCAGCGCCAGAGGTTCACGATCAGCGGGGCTTCGGGCGGCTGGGCGCGCAGCTGCAGGTAAATGGCTCCGGCAACCAGGAAGGCACCCACCACCACACCCGTGCCGATGAGGGAGACGGCGGTCTTGGCCTGCGGGCGCCGGAGCGCGAGTACCCCGTTGACCAGGAAACCCGCCAGCGGCAGGGCGACGGCAAGCCACACCCAGGCCACGGCACCGCCCGGCGCGAGTGCGGGAGCTGCTTCGGCGGCCTGCTGAAGGAGCGCCATCAACCCTGGAGCAGGTTGATGTTCTTGAGATCGACCGAGCGGGTGTGCCGGAAGATCGCCAGGATGATGGCGAGCCCCACCGCCGCCTCAGCGGCGGCCACGGTCATGACGAAGAAGACGATGACCTGGCCGCCCAGTCCCAGGACCTGGGACAGGGCGACGAAGCTGAGATTCACGGCGTTGAGCATCAGCTCGACGCACATGAACAGCACGATCGCGTTGCGCCGGAGAATGACCCCGGCCACGCCGATGGTGAAGAGCAGCGCCGAGAGGAGGAGGGGGGGCCCGAGCAGCATCGTTAGAGCTTTCGCTTCGCCAGCACGACCGCCCCCACCGCAGCGGCGAGCAGCAGCACCGAGGTGATCTCGAACGGGACCAGATAGGTCTGAAAGAGCGGTCCGGCGATCGCGCCAACCACCCCCTGGGAAGCGGGTGCGGCGAGGCCCGCGCTTCCCGCCGGGAAGGCAGCCATCGGGCTGGCCGCGCCCGCGGGAACTCCCCCGAGCACCGACAAGCTGCCGGGCGTCACGCGGGACAGGAGCACCAGCTCCGCCAGCAGTCCGAGCGCGATCGCGACGGCCGCCAGTCGCGCCGGGCGTCCCCGCAAGTCGCCGCTGTCACGCCCCAGGTTGAGCAGCATGATCACGAAGAGAAACAGCACCATGACCGCCCCGGCGTACACCAGCACCTGGATCGCGGCGATGAACTGGGCGTTGAGCAGCACGTAGATCGCGGCGAGCGCAAACATCGTCGAGACGAGCCACAGGGCAGAAGCGACCGGATTGCGCTGCACGATGCAGAGCAGGGCCGAAAGCACCGCGAATCCTCCCAGTACATAGAAGACGGTCTCGGCGCTCATCTCACTCGCCTCGCGGGTCGGCCGGGTCCCAGAGCGTCGAGACCGGGTGGGTCTGCGAGCTCAGCCGCTCCAGATCGTACACGAAGCGGTCCCGGCTGTACTCCGAGTTCTCGTAGTGGACCCCGACGTGAATCGCTTCCTCGGGACATACCTCCTGGCAGTAGCCGCAGAAGATGCAGCGGAATTCGTCGATTTCGTAGATCAGCGGGTAGCGGTTGCCCTCCTCGTCCTCGCCCGGCACCAGCTTGATGCAGTTGGCGGGACAGATCTGCGGACACAGGCCGCACGCCACACACTTGGTGCGCCCCTGCTCGTCCGACAGCATGCGGTGGGTTCCCCGCCAGCGGGGTGAGAGCGCGTACTGCCCGCGCTCATCGGCGGTGCTCTTCTCCTCGGGGTACTGCATCGTCACCTTCGGCTGCAGCATGTGTTTGAAGGTGAGCGCCATGCCCTTGAGCGCGGCACGGACATAGCTCACTTGCCGCTCGGGACGGGGAAGCAGCTTGACGCCGATTGCCATCAGGGAGCTCCTCCCGGTGTGGCAGTGTGGCGGTGCGGCAGTGCGGCAGGAGTGCGGCGGTACGAGCCCGAGAGGATCAGCCCCCGGTCCAGGATGAAGAACACGGCGTAACCCAAGATGAGGTTGAGGCCGAACAGGAGACCCATGCGCACCTTCGGGTTGGCGATTCCCAGCCCCTGCTCGAGGGCCCAGAGGGCCACGGCGATGACCATCACATAGAGGATGGCGAGCGGCAGCATGACCTTCCAGCCCAGGGCCATGAGCTGATCATAGCGAAAGCGCGGCAGCGTCCAGCGGATCCACATGAAGACGAAGAGGAAGCCGAGCACCTTGAAGAACATCAAGCCGCCGGTGAGCAACGTTCGCAGCGCGCCGGGCGCGGGGGACCAGGGACCCGGCAGGTCCCAGCCGCCGAAAAAGAGCGTGACCACCATAGCCGATACCGTGGCCATGTTGGCGTACTCCGAGATCGGGAACATGGAGAACTTCATCGCGCTGTACTCGGTGTGATATCCCGCGATGAGCTCCGACTCCGCCTCCGGCAGATCGAACGGCAGCCGGTTGGTTTCGGCGAAGCCCGCCACCAGGAAGATGAAGAAGGACAGGAAGAGCGGCAGCACGAACCAGAGCCCGCTCTGCTGCGCCTCGACGATCCGCTCGAAGCTGACGTTCCCGGTGATGAGCAGCACCGGGATCAGGCTCATCCCCATTGCCACTTCGTAGGAGATCATTTGCGCGCTGGAGCGGAGCCCGCCGAGCAGCGAATACTTGTTGTTCGATGACCATCCCGCGAGCGCGATGCCATAGACGCCCAGCGAGCTGATCGCCAGCACGAAGAGAAACCCGACCGGCAGATCGATGACCGCCATGGAGAGCATCCCGTGGTAGCTCACCTGGCCGAGCAGCGGCAAGCGCGCCTCGAAATTGACCTGCAGCGGCGCCGCCCAGGGGATCACCGCCGAGAGGAGCAGCGCCGGCACGAAGGCCATGATCGGCGCGAGCGTGAAGATCAGCGGGTTAGCGGAGGCCGGAAAGGTCTCTTCTTTGATGATATTCTTGAGCCCGTCCGCCGCGGGTTGCAGAATCCCCGCCCAGCCGACCCGGTTAGGACCGCGGCGGTTCTGCATCCAGGCGCTGACCTTGCGCTCCATCAGCGTCAGCAGCGCCACGCCGATCATCACGATCGTGAAGACGACCAGCATTTTGAGGATGCTGAGCAGCAGGAACCCCTTGTACTCCGCGGTCATCGCCCCGCCCCCGCCCCCGCCCCCAGCCCTTCGAGCTTCCGTCCGGTGAGTCCGAGCTCTGCGTGGGTGAGCCCGCCGAGCGCGGGAATGGTCTCCGAGAGGCGGGCGAGCGCCTCGGTGGAGGTGCCCGGTGCGCTGCGGCCGTCCTCCCCGAGTGCCCAGGCTTCCCCCGCCACCCACCAGGCGGGCCGTGCCATACCAGGACCAGCCTTGGCCTGACTGTAGCGCTGCGCGCGGCGCGCGCGGTTCACATAGGTTCCCTGCTCCTCCGCCATGCTGGTCACCGGCAGCAGCAGCGCCGCGCCCTTGAGCCGCTCGTCATCCACCGTGGTCAGCGCCACGACCGTGGCGGCGCGGGCCAGCCGCTCGGCTTCGCTGTCCTCGAGCTCGAGATCGAGCAGCAGCACGAGGCTCGCCCCTTCGACCTTGGCGAGAACGTCCTTCCAGGCGGCGGAGTAACCCGCGAGAAGCGCGCCGTCGAGGTTGGGCACCCGCTCCTTGCGGAGCGCGAGGTCCGGCACTCCCTCGAGCGGGGCTTCCTCGCCCAGCGGCACCTTGATCGCCGCGGTGACGTCGTGGCCCTCGACGAGCCGCCGGAGCCACCCCAGTGACTCCAGGGAGGCGCGCCCCGATGCAAGCAGCACCACGCGACCGGCAGCCTTGACCAGCTCGGCGCATCGCTCAAGCGCGGTGTCCCAGTCGGTCGGGACCATGCGCTGGCCGTCCCGCAACAGCGGCACCTCGGCGCGATCGCCGCGATTCATCCAGCGGTAGTCCGCGCGGCCGACGTCGCACATGAAGTGGCGGTTCACCTCGAGGTTGGGACGCGGCCTGAGCCGCACCACCGCTCCGTCGCGGGTGTCGATCATCATGTTGCAGCCCTGCGTGCAGCCGGGACAGATGCTGGCCGTCTTGTCAAGATCCCAGGCCCGTGCTTTGTGCAGGAAGTCTTTCGAGATCAGCGAGCCGACCGGGCAGAGGTCCACCACGTTGCCCGACCAGGGGTGGTCGAGCCGCTGCTCCGGATCGATCCCGATATAGGCGCGGTCCCCGCGCTCCGACACGTTGAGCACCGGCGTCTTGGCGACGTCCTCCATGAATCGCACGCAACGGGTGCAGAGGATGCAGCGATTCGGCACGTAGAGCACGTCCGGGCCGAAATCCTCCACCGGATTGTAGCGCTTGGCGTAATCCGCATAGCGCGTCCTCGCGCGGCCTTCCTGGAAGACGTAATCCTGCAGCTCACACTCTCCGGCCTGGTCGCAAATGGGGCAGTCCAGCGGATGGTTGATCAGCAGGAATTCCAGCACCGACTCGCGCGCCTGCTCGGCTTGCGGGCTGTGCACCTTGACCACCTGGCCCTCGGCCACGGTGGTGACGCAGGCGGGAAGCAGCTTGGGTGCCTTCTCCACCTCGACCAGGCACATCCGGCACAGCGCGGGCGACGGCAGCGAGGGATGGTAGCAGTAGTGCGGCACCAGCACACCCGCCTGCTTGGCCGCCTCGATCAGCATCGTGCCCTTCGGCACGCTCACTGCGACGCCGTCGATGGTGAGGTTGACGAGGTCGGTCATGGAAGCCGGGAATCCGGGGAGCGGGGAATCAGGGAATCCGGGGACCTGGGAGTGCGCAGCCCCGGATCCCCTGAGTCCCGGAT
>DASYTT010000124.1:0-7743 GCA_036002045.1 Gemmatimonadales bacterium | reverse complement strand
AAGTTGCCCTGCCCGTCCACCAGCGGATAGCGGAGCGAGAACTCCTGCACCATCCGCACCAGCGCGTCATAGACCGAGGCGTCGCCATGGGGATGGTACTTGCCCAGCACGTCGCCCACCACCGTGGCGGATTTCTTGTAGGGCCGGCCGGGCACCAGGCCCAGCTCGTTCATCGCGTGCAGGATCCGCCGGTGCACCGGCTTCAAGCCGTCCCGCGCGTCGGGCAGGGCGCGCGAGACGATCACGCTCATCGAGTAGTTGATGAACGACTGCTTCATCTCCTCTTCGATGGGGCGGGGCAGAATTCGTTCACGCGAATTGGGTGCGGTCATGGGCGAATCGGGCGGAGGTGAAGCACGCCGGGAAAGAACGCCCCGGAATGCTCAAATATAGGTGGGAGGTTCCCGCGCTGGCAATGGGGTAGTGAGCCGTAAGTGCTTAGATTTTCAAGAGGTTAGCAGCGAAGCACTGGTCGCGGCCACACCCCAACTGACCGGCAAGGGAGTCCGTCATCGTCCGGCCTTGAAGACGCTTGGGCAAGCAAGGCTCGGCCGGCTCGTGCGGTGGCTGGTAATCGGCGTCTGGCCTGGCCGGGAGTCGGTCACCCCGTGTTAACCCTCCTCTCGCTCTACCACGCGGACACGTTGCCGTCTATTTTGGAGTCTGTCATAAAGCGATCCGCTCCGCGGGTTATCGCGCACCGATCCTCCCCCCGTCTCCGTACGAAGGTGGCTCCGTGCATCACCGTAGGAAGAGCCTGACCCGGCTCCTCCTCGACCGAGTCGTGCGAGGCACGACTTGCAACTTCACTAGTCGGACCGTCCAATGAATCGTCTCGCACTGACGCTTTGCGTCCTGGGAACCGCTGCATCGTCCCTCTTGGCGCAATCGGCCCAGCCCAAACGTCCCCAAGCCGTCACCGCCGATACCAATAGCGCCCGGCACTACTACCAGTACGCCCTGAGCCTGATCGACAGCAAGCCCAAAGAGGCGGGCGACGCGCTCTATTGGGCGCTGAAGCTCGCGCCGGGCTGGGCGGAGGCCCTCTATGCTCGCCGGGTCGCGCTGCTCCGCTCGGATGAGCGGCTCCTGGTCAAGTACATCCAGGCCAATACGAAAGCTCGGCGGCAATTCCGGGGCGTCGACTCGTTGCTCTCTCGGGCCCGGATGATCGAGCCGTTCCTGTACCAGGACCTCGACAAAGACATGCTCATGCACTACTTCCGGGCCGCGATCGAGCAGGACGTGCGCCGGAACAATTCGTCCGTGAATCCGGGCGAGCTGCAATACGCGATCGACCAGTACGCTCGGGACATGATGCGCCCCGACGGTGATCCGAATTTCACTGGATGGCTCGCCTTCTCCGAGCACCGGCTGCCGGAAGCGCTGGCCCTCTATGCGAAGGCCATCGGCAAGAAGCACGACAAGCCCGAGATCCATGACACGAGGGCCACCATCTTCTACCTGATGGGCCAGTACGACAGCGCCGCCGCCGAGCTGCGCCACGCGATGGCGGAGCTGAAAAAGGATGAGGACAAGGAGCTCCAAATTCTCTATCAGCCCAAGGCGATGCTGCTGCACCGGCTGGGCTACACCATGCTCAGGAAGAACGACGTCGAAGCCGCCCGCCAGGCCTTCGCCGGTGCGCTGGAGGAAGATCTCTCGTTCTACCCGGCCCACCTGATGCTCGCGAGCCTCGCGCTCACCGCGAGGGACACCGCCACCGCCATGCAGGAAATGCAGCTCGCAGTCGAGCTCAATCCCGCGGAGGCGACGCCCTACCTGCGGCAGGCCGACCTGCTCTTCGCCCTGGGCCAATACGAGGCCGCCACGACGGCCCTGCGGAAAATCGTCGCGATGGAACCCTACTGGGCGGCACCGCACCTCCAGCTCGCCCTGGCCGCCGAAAAGCTGGGGAAACCGGACGAGGCTTTGCAACACTATAAGAACTATCTGGCCCGGGCCGGGAGAGAGGATCAGCGGGCCACCTCGGTCCGCGAGCGGATCCGGGCGCTCAACGGAAATTCCGGGGACAATCCATGAACCGGCCCATGTTGCGTCTCGCCCTGGTGGTGTCGCTCGTCGCGGCGGGGCCCCTCCTGGCCCAGTCAGCGCCGCAGACCGGGCTGCGGAAGGCGACCCTGTACGAGGACCTCCAGATGTTCAGCCAGGTCCTGAACCAGATCAGGGTCAATCATTTCGACTCGGTGGATGTGCACTCGCTCATCCTGGCCGCGGTCGAAGGAATGGTTCATGCCGCCGATCCGCATTCCTACGTGCTGCCTGCCGCCCGGCTCAGCCCCGAAAAGGCCCACGCCCTGGAGGACGGCAAGCTGATCGCGCTGCCGGTCACCTTCCGCTTCATCGGGGGAAGCCCGGTGGTGGCGCGGGTGTTGCCGCTGTCCCGAGCGGCCGGGACTGACATCCTTCCGGGCGACGAGCTGATCGCGATCGACGGCCAGCCGGTGAGCGCGACGACCTCAGAAGAGCTCGACGTGGCACTCGCCGGCGAGAAGAACAGCACGGTCCGACTCCGGCTCTCCCGCTATCGCGGCGATGGCTCCTCCCTCGAGGTGGAGCGGCTGGTGAAGCGGGAGAGGGTGGGCGAGGAGACCGCGGTCCCGGTCGCCCGGCTGCTGGGTCCCGAAACCGGCTATGTCCGAATTACCACCTTCAACAACGTGGGGGTCGCCGACGATCTCCACGATGCTATCGGCCGGCTCAAGAGCCGCGGGATGAAGCGCCTCGTGCTCGATCTTCGTGACAACGGCGGCGGCTACGTCGACCAGGCCGCCCAGGTGGCCGGAGTCTTTCTTCCTTCCGGGGCCGTGGTCTACACCACGGAACAGCGGAAGGAAGCCAAGATCGATACGGTCAAGGTCAAGCGTTCGTTCTGGCAGCGGGAGGATCGCTATCCCCTCATCGTACTCGTCAACGAGGGCACCGCGAGTGCTTCTGAGCTGGTGGCCGGAGCGCTCCAGGACCACGATCGGGCGTTGATCGTGGGCCGGCCGACCTTCGGCAAGTCGCTGATGATGCGGCCGTTTCCCCTGACCGACGGCTCGGTAATCATGCTCGCGTTCGGCCGGGTGCGCACCCCGTGCGGCCGGATCCTCCAGCGCGAGTATCGCGACCTAACCCGCCGAGATTATTACCGGTTGGCGGGAGCCGCGCGGGACACGGCTGGGCGGCCGAGCTGCCGGACCCCCGGCGGCCGAACCGTGTATGGCGGCGGTGGGGTCTATCCGGATCTCCGCCTCGACGATCCTCCGGGTTATCCTCTCTGGCTCGCTCGGCTGCTCGAGGAGGACCTGCCGCTCAAGTGGGCCGGCGGCTACCTCAGCGCCGCGACGGTGCCTCCGCTCGACTCGCTGGCGGCGCGGCCGGTGCCGCCGGCGGGCGCCCTCGCCGACTTCCGCCAGTTCGCCCAGGCCCGCGGCCTCGAGATCCCGGCCGGTGCCGAGGTGGATGCCCGCCTCGAGCGGCTCTTGGTCCAGCAGATCGCCTATACCCGCTGGGGTGAGCTCGGGCTGGCCCAGCTTGCTACGGCACTGGACCCGGTGATACGTGACGCCGCGAAGTATTTCGATCGAGCCACCCAGGTCCTGGGAGTGACCCACTGATGTGGCCGGCCTCGATGGTCCATTCCAGGCTGCTCTGCCGGGTTAGCGGGGCGATGGTCATCGGGTTGCTGCTCGGCGCCCCTTCGCTCGCGCGCGCTCAGCAGGATGTCCCACGGCCCCTGCTTCCGCAAAAGGCCGACTCCAGCTCCTGGGAACCGTATTTCGACCAGGGCGTAACCCGGCTCCGCCGTGAGCCCAGGGAGGCCGCGGCGTATTTCTCCTGGGCGTCCCGTCTCGCGCCCGATCGGGCCGGGCCGCTCTACGCGCAGTGGGTCGCCTACTGGATGGCGAACTGGGACCGCTGGCGCGACTATCTCGAAGGCCAGCGCGACGTTCTGCGCCGGCCCGAGGTGCTGCGCGCCGACTCGCTCCGATACCTGGCGTTCGTCCGTAATCCCCTGGTCCATACGGGACTCACCGTATTGATCTATGATCAGTTGCCGGGCCGCTGGCAGGCCGATCCGCTGACCCAAGGCTGGCTGGCCTATGGCGCCGCCGATCTCGTGACGGCGGCGGCGCGGTTCGGCCAGGTTATCGCCCGCGACTCAGTCAAGAACCTATGGGTGCGCTGGTCGCGGGCGAGCGCGCTGGTCTCGCTGGGCCAAGCCGACGGCGCCCTGGCGGAAATGGCCGCGCTCCTGCGGCAGCTCCGACAGGCAGACGATGCGAAATTGGTGGAGGCCTATCAATCGAAAGAGATGGTGCTCTACGCGATTGGGCGGCTCGACGCGGCTCTGAACCGGATGGTGCAGGCCAAGGAAGCCATGAGGCAGGCGCTGGTCGAGAATCTCGCCTTCGCGCCCGCCCATTACGCGCTGGCCCAGCTCGCCACGGCGCGGCGGGACGCTGGGACCGCGATCGCAGAGCTCGCCCAAGCGGTGGAAATCGATGGGGACGATCCGGTCCTTCGGTACGAGTACGGCCAGGCTCTCCTCGCCGCCGGACGCGCAGCCGACGCCGTGACGGAGCTGCGGCTGGTGCGGCAGCGGGAACCATGGTGGGCACCACCGTATTTCGACCTGGGAAGAGCGCTCGAAGCAACTGGCGCTCCCGAGGAAGCCGCCGAGGCGTACGCGGCGTACTTGGACCGCGCTCCCCGGGATGCCCTCCTCCTCGGATCGGCACGCGCCAAAGTCGCTTCTCTTCGTAGCCTGGGCTCCACGTCACATCGGCAAGACCAGTAGCGGCACAGTCGCCCAATCTCCGCTCCTTGGCTTGGCCATAGTCGCGTAATTCGGCTTTCCCGCGCGGCAATCCGGTTCTCTCCTGACATCCCATCGGCTCACTCTTCGGGATGCCCGATTGCGGCTCCCCCAGCCGAGTCCCTAGCTTATGGCCATGCCTGTCACAGTGCCCCGGTACACGCTCCGGGATCTGGAATCGTTCCCCGACGACGGCAGCCGATACGAGCTGCTCGATGGTGTGCTGCTGGTGACGCCCGCGCCGGCGCGGTTGCACCAGCTCGTAGTCTCTCGGATCGTGCGCCAACTGGGTGGCTACCTTCCGGCTACCACGGCGGACATCTTTTCGCCCGGTGTGCTCGAGGTCGAGCCCAATGTCCACCTGGAACCCGACATTCTCGTGGTGCCGGCAGGCGCGGCGGGTCCCGAGGCCGCCTGGACGGAGATTCGGAGCTGGTGGCTGGCAGTGGAGGTCTCGGGCGAATCCAAGCTCTACGATCGCGACCACAAGACTCCCGCCTATCTCCAGCTTGGCGTGCGCGAGGTCTGGCGCGTGGACCTGCGCGAGCGCCGGATGTTCGTGTCGGTTTCCGACAATGTCGAGCAACCGCAGGCCGAACAGGTGAGCTGGCTTCCGCCGGGGAGGCAGGATCCGCTGGTGATCACCATTCCCGACTTGTTTCGCTAGGCGCTTCGAATCCACCAGACGCGGGGCAATCCTTCTGGCCCTGTCCGGCCCGGAGCGCTATCCTCTGCCACCTCTTCTGTCAGGAGTCCCTATGCCTTTCCCGCGGCGGTCGTTGCTGCTTGCCGGCCTGCTTGGCGCCTGCGCGCGGCCGGCTCCTCTGCGCGATACTCAGGCCGATATCTCGGCGATCAATGCGGTGCGCGAGCACGAAGCGATGCTGGTCAGCGCGGGGAGCGCGGACAGCATGGCCACCCTGTACACGGATAACATCGTCATGCTGCCGCCGGGCGAGCCCATGGTCGAAGGAATCGATGCGTTCAAGCACTGGGCCGCTGCCATGTTCAGCCAGGCCAACCTGAGCGTCCAGTACGACAAGTCTGAGGTAATGGTGGCCGGCGATTGGGCGCTGGACCGCTATACCGGCACGCTGATCGCCACGCCGAAAGCGGGTCGCACCGCAGCCAAGGAGGAGGTCAAGGGGATCCACTTCCTGCAGCGCCAGTCGGACGGCAGCTGGAAGATCGCCGTGGATGTGTGGAACATGAACGCGCCGCCGCCGCCGGCGCCACAGCCCGTCCCTGTGAAGAAACCGTGAAACGGCTCAGCGTGACGTGGTAGTATCCTAGCTGGCTCTCAGCGCGGCGCGCAGCGCTTTGCTGTCGTACACCCGCCCCGTGGGAATGACCTGCTCCACCGACCTAGCTCATGCGAAGGTTTACGACCGGGTCAATTCTCGCGGCCCGCCGCGCTAAGCTATAGCTGGCCAGAAAAGCGGCCCCTCCCAGAACCGCCGCAGCAACAACATGGCTGAAGGTATCGAAGGCGTTCACATTGGAAAGAAGCCCCTTCGTCAGCCTACTCAGGCAAGCGCCGCAAACGTCCCGCCCACGATACCCGTCAAAGCCACCCTCACCGCCTGTCCCACGCCCAAGGGTCGCGCACTGGAGATCGGCTGTGCCGGATCCAACTCAAGCACCGCGTGTCGTAGCGGTTCGATCAGCAGCTTCGGATCGCCATCCCCAAGCACGAGGAAACTCGTGGGTGTCCCTGATACTTGGAGTAGAGGCAGGTAAATCTGTGCCGCAGCTTCCCGATGCACGCCCTGTCGTCTCACGTCAGGCACAACTCCAACAACCTCGACTGATTGCCCCTCTACGAGTTGCGCGGGAAGAGTACGTCCGATCGGCTCGGTTCCCGGAAACAGGATGCGGGCCGCGGTGCGGTTGATCATCGCGACCAGCGGCGTACCTACCCGATCATTGGCGCCGAACGCCCGCCCGACGATGGGAGTTCATCGCGTGGAGAATGCGCCGGTGCACCGGCTTCAAGCCGTCCCGCGCGTCGGGCAGGGCGCGCGAAACGATCACGCTCATCGAGTAGTTGATGAACGACTGCTTCATCTCCTCTTCGATGGGGCGGGGCAGAATTCGTTCACGCGAATTGGGCGCGGTCATGGGCGGATCGAGCGGAGGTGAAGCACGCCGGGAAGCGACGCCCCGGAATCTTCACTCCTGGCATCAAGGTATTAATTATGCTGCTTTAATCCTAGTTTGTAGAAGTCTGCTGCACCACACCTCGATCCCATACCGATATGCTCTTGCTCCACAAGCACTTGCTCAATCGGCTCGGGGGATCCCCCACCATTGCCGTTAGCGAGACTGCCTTGCTAGGAGCATGGTTCGGTGCGCTCGGCGGTCTGATCGACGGCGTGATGCCATTCGTCTGGGTGGCGCTCACCGGTGACCCGCGTGATGCGCGCTCTCCGCTCGGTCTCTGGATGGCGCCGTTGGGAGGGGCACTGGTCGGGGCCGGCTTTGGAGCGTTGCTCGGCCTCGGGCTCAGAATCTGGCGAGTGGGATTGCTCACCATCGCGGTCGCAATCTTTGCGGCGTTCACGCTCGATTCCGCGCTACTCTCCCTCAAGCTGCCGGTTCACCACCTCGCCCTCTTCCTCCTCTCGGCGGGCCTCGCGGTCCAGCTCGCGCAATTCGCTGCGCGCCGGCCGGCGGGCTTTCAGAAGCTCGTGCGGAGAACGCTGCCCTTGCTGGCAGGCTGGGTGGTTGCCGTGGGCGCGGGCGAATGGGTCTGGAGCCGCTGGCGGGAACGCCTCGCTCTCGCGGAGCTTCCCGCTGCGCCGGCGGGAGCGCCGAATGTGCTCCTCCTGATCCTCGACACGGTACGGGCTTCGGAGCTCAGCCTCTATGGCTACCCGCGCGCCACCAGCCCTGAGCTCGAGCGCTGGGCTGCCGGC
>DASYTT010000123.1:0-2900 GCA_036002045.1 Gemmatimonadales bacterium | reverse complement strand
CGCCGGGCTCCGCGGTGCTGCTCCAGCGCACCAGCTCAGCGAAATCGCGTTGCGGGGCGTGCGCCAGCAGGGTGTCGGTGAGCGAGGTTGCCGCTCCGCGTCCGTCCTGCGCGCGGCCACTCGCGAACAGGGCGGCGCGGCCAATGGCGTAGCCGCTGCCCTCGTCGCCCATCTGCCAGCCGTATCCGCCGCGCCGGTGCATCACCCCGTCGGGGGTGCGAGCCGCCGCGACGCTTCCCGTGCCGGAGAGCAGCACGATCCCGGGTCCGCTTCCGTAGGCCGCCTCGAGCGCGATGTCGAGATCGCCGGTGACCACGGTCCGCGCGGCCAAGCGCTCGCCGCGGAGTCCCTCCCGCAGCTCGCTGCGCTCCGGATCGCGCCCGACCCCCGCGGCGCCCACGACGAGCACATCGGCCTCCAGCAGATTTGCCTCGGTGAGCGCGCGCCGCACCGCGGCCGCGATGCGACTCGCTGCCTGCAACGCGCGGCCCGGGCGCACCGCGCCGGGTGCACCGGTGGTCCGCGCCAGCAGCTTTGCGGCATCCCCCAGCAGGACCGAGGTCTTGCTGCCTCCCGCATCCACACCCAGGTACGTGCTCAAGCGGTCCCCCTCGCGCGGTGCGGCAGCATACTAGCACCGCTACCCACCCCGATGGTCAGCAGCGTTCCCAAGGGGACATACCAGGGCCAGGCGAGCTTGCCCACAGGAGTGAGCCAAGCGAGCCCGGGCCGAGCCGCGAGATTCTTCGCAAACACGACGATCAGCATGACGGCCAGGGTGATGACGGTCGCGGCGACGATATCGCGACCGGCTGCCCGTGGCCAGCGCCCCGCGAGGATATAGGTGCCGAGCAGCGCGCCGTAGGTAATCGAGGCGATCGAGAGGGCCAGGACGACCACGGGCGTGTCCATGCTGCTGGCCCAGGCGTACACCGCGAGCGCTCCGCCGATGAGCGCGAAGCCCCAGAGCGCGGAGAACAGGCGGCCGACCTTGAGCAAGTGCTCGGGCTCCCGCCGGCCGGTGATCCCCGCGTAGAAGTCGTGCGTCATGGAGGAAGCCAGGGCATTGATCGAGGAGCTGATCGTGCTCATTGCCGCCGCCAGGATCCCGGCAATCAAGAGGCCCGCGAGTCCGGCCGGCAAATGCTCGATGATGAAGTGTGGAAAGATCTCATCGCCGTGAAGCGAGGCCGGGGCCAGCCCGGCGGCCCAGATCGTGATGCCGACCAGGAGGAAGAGGAGGAATTGCAGGATCACCACGACCCCCGACCCGACCAGCGCTCGCCGGGCGTCCCGCAGCGAGCGGGTGGCGAGCAGGCGTTGCACGATGAGCTGGTCGGTGCCGTGCGACGCCGCCGACAAGAGCGCCCCTCCGACTAACCCGCCGAGCAGCGTGTAGGTCGAGGAGAAGGAGAATGACGGGTTCAGCAGCCGGAGTTTGCCTGCCGCGCCGGCCAGATCGAGCGCGTGTCCGAAGCCGCCGGCGAGCCCGCCGGCAATCACCAGCGCGGCGATCCCTCCAGAGACATATACCGCCAGCTGGATCACATCGGCCCACACCACTGCCTTGAGACCGCCCACGTAGGTGTACGCGAGGGTGACCAGGCCCATGGCGAGAATGGCGCCCGGCACACTCCAGCCCGTCACCAGGGCGAGCGGAATCGCGCCCGCGAAGATCCGGACCCCGTCGCCCAGGAAGCGGGTGACCAGGAAGCAGGCGGAGATCAGCTTCCGGGTGCCTGGGCCGAAGCGCGATTCGAGCCGCGCGTACGCGGTCTCCTGCTTCCCGCTGAAATACCCGGGGAGCAGCCAGCGCGCCACGAAGACCCGACCGATCAGGTAGCCGAAGGGGAGCTGCAGGAAGGTGAGATCGCCGCGGGCGCCGACGCCGGGAATGGAGATGACGGTGAGCGCCGAGGTTTCGGTGGCGACGATGGACAGCAGCACGCCCCAGGCCGGGAGATTGCGGGCGCCGAGGAAGTAATCGCCCGCAGTGCGCTGGGAGCGGGTGACCCAGAGTCCTACCCCGAGGGTGATGGCGAAGTAGACCAGGATGACGGCGAGGTCGAGGGCGCCCATTCGCTACTCGCTATTCCCCAGTAAAAAGGCCCGCCGACGAAATCCAGCGGGCCCAAAAGGTACTCGGCGGAGGTGATTACGCGTTAAAGCTGCTGCCGCACCCGCATCCCCCGCTCGCGTTCGGATTGCTGAAGGTGAAGCCGGACCCCTGCATGGAGGTGACGTAGTCGATCGTCACGCCGTTGAGATACTGCAGGCTGAAGCCGTCGACGAAGACCCGGACGCGATCGACCGGAATGACGTGGTCGTCTTCGATCGGCCGCTCTTCGATGTTGAGGCTGTACTTGAAGCCGGAGCAGCCTCCCGGCAGGACGCTGACACGCAGACCCGCGGTGTCCGGCTGGACCTTTTCGGCCTCCATGAACTTCAGGACCTCCTCGACCGCCCGGGGCGTGAGGTTCACCTGGATGCCGCTGGTTTGGGTCTGCTCGCCTACTGAGCTCATGCCTAGGTTCCTCGCAATCAATGGTCCAAGCCATGCGGCCGGGACCCATACCTGTTGCGCAACTTAGGAGGTAAAGCCATCAGGGTCAACTGGTTCGGGCTGTCCTCTGTAACGAAACTCGCGGTCGAGCAGTAGATTGGTGGTCGACCAGCGTCCGATGACGGTTTTTCCGTCGCCTTTGCGCAATGCGGGGGTGGACGCCTCACTCGGTCGAACCGTTCTTGCCGAGGCTCGCTATCCAGGAACAGTCGCTCTCACACTCTCAAGGGAGGCCTTCGATGCGGTGCGTTTCAACGATGCTGTTGCTTGGCGGACTGGTTCTGGCCGGAGGGTCAACCGCGGCGGCGCAGAATGGATTTGGGGCAGGCTATACCGA
>DASYTT010000122.1:0-21632 GCA_036002045.1 Gemmatimonadales bacterium | reverse complement strand
TGTCGGCAGTGGAGCAACGGGTTAGGGCTCAGGAGCGGGCCTATGACGACTCGGTGGAGGCGGCTCGGCTGGAAAGACGGGCCAAGGACATGCAGCGGCAGGCCGATTCACTACGGAATAAGCGGGCAAGGCCCTAACGCTAAGCCTTTGCGAAAACGATCCTTAGGCTTCTGATAACAAGCGCGGCACGACTTTTGACTTGGGTCGGCCGCGCTTTTACTTTGGAACATGCCCGTCCTCGTCGTCATTCCTGCACGGCTGGGTTCGACGCGGCTGCCTCGAAAGCCCCTGCAGCCGCTGGGCGGGGCCCCCCTCATCGTCAGAGTTGCGGAACGGATCCAGGCGCACGGCGTCGCTGACCGCCTGGTCATCGCGACCGATGCCGAGGAGATTGCCTCGGTAGCGCGCATCGCGGGCTTCGAAGTAGTGCTGACCGACGGCCGGCACCAGAGCGGAACCGACCGGGTGTTTGAGGCCAGCAGTCGCGCCGAATTCTCCTCCTACGACGAGATCGTCAACGTGCAGGGCGACGCCCCCTTCGTCTCCGCCGCGGCGGTGGTCGGGGCGCTGGCGCAGCTTCGCAGGGGATTCGAGCTGGGAACCGCGGCCGTGCCGCTGCCCGCGTCCGCCGCAGCCGAGCCGTCGCGAGTCAAGGTGGTGGTGGATCGCAGCGGTCGCGCACTCTACTTCTCGCGCGCACCGATCCCGTTCAGGAAGAGTTCTACGTGGGAAACCGGGCTGTACTGGCAGCATCTCGGCCTGTATGCCTATCGCAGGCCGACGCTCTCACTGCTGGCCGAGTCGGCGCCTACGCCACTCGAGCGGGCGGAGGAGCTGGAGCAGCTGCGGGCCCTCGAGCTCGGGCTGTCGATCGGCGTGGAGCAGCTGGATGAGCCGGCCTTTCCGGCGGTGGATACAGCGGAGGACCTTCGCGAGGCGGAAGAGCTCTGGACCGTCACCCAAGAGGTCACACGATGACGATGTCACCGGCGGCGGGGGGAGGCACCACGAAGTACATCTTCGTCACGGGCGGGGTGGTCTCTTCGCTCGGCAAGGGGATCGCGGCGGCCTCCCTGGGCCGGTTGCTGGTCGAGCGCGGTCTCTCGGTGACAATGCTCAAGTTTGATCCCTACATCAACGTCGATCCGGGGACGATGTCCCCCTTCCAGCACGGCGAAGTGTACGTGACGGATGACGGCGCCGAGACAGATCTCGACCTCGGCCACTATGAGCGCTTCATCGAGCGCTCCCTCTCGCAACAGAACAACATCACGACGGGCAGGGTCTACCAGAACGTCATCAGCAAAGAGCGGCGCGGCGAGTATCTCGGCTCGACGGTCCAGGTGATTCCCCACATCACCGACGAGATCAAGCATGCGATCCGCCGCTCCGCCCCGGGGAACGACGTCGTCATCAGCGAGATCGGCGGCACCGTGGGCGACATCGAATCGCTGCCCTTTCTCGAAGCGATCCGGCAGTTCCGCCAGGAAGTGGGGCGGGACAACGCGATCTTCATTCACCTCACCCTGGTCCCCTTCATCGCCGCGGCGGGAGAGCTCAAGACCAAGCCGACGCAGCATTCGGTGCGGGAGCTGATGCAGATCGGAATCCAACCGGACCTGCTGGTCTGCCGGAGCGACCATCCACTCTCGGCCGAGATCAAGCGGAAGATCGCGCTGTTCTGCAACGTGGACTTCGGCTGCGTGATCGACAGCGCGGATGTGCAATCGATCTACGAGGTGCCCCTGCGCTTTCAGGAGCAGGGCTTCGACCGCGTGGTGTGTGAGCGCTTGCACCTGGAGACCAAGGAGCCCGACCTGGCTCCCTGGCGGACGATGACCGAAAAGATCCTGCATCCCAAGGAGCGGGTGCAGATCGCGGTGGTCGGCAAATACACCGATCTGCACGATGCCTACAAGTCGGTGCAAGAAGCGCTGCTCCACGGCGGGATCCCCAACGACGTTGGCGTCGACGTCCAGTGGGTCGGCAGCGATCAGTTCACCGATCAGGCGGCCGCCGGCAAGCTGCTCGCCGGGAAGCACGGATTGCTGGTACCGGGCGGATTCGGCGTGCGAGGCGTGGACGGAATGGTCGAGGCGATCCGCTGGGCCCGGGAGAACGGCTTGCCGTTCTTCGGCGTTTGCCTGGGGCTGCAGATGGCCATCATCGAGTTCGGCCGCAACGTGTGCGAGCTGGCGGGCAGCAACAGCACGGAGTTCGAGCCGGATTGCGAGAGCCCGGTGATCTCCCTGCTCGCTTCGCAGCGCGACGTCGCGAACCTGGGCGGGACGATGCGACTGGGAGCCTATCCTGCGCGGCTCCGCGCAGGGAGTCTCGCGGCGCGCGCCTATGGGGCCACCGAGATCAGCGAGCGACACCGGCATCGCTGGGAGGTGAGCAACGCCTATCGCGACGTGCTGGCGGAGCATGGGCTCCGGCTCTCGGGACAGTCGCCGGATGGCGGCCTGGTGGAGATCATCGAGCTGCCCGGACATCCCTGGTTCCTCGGCTGCCAGTTCCACCCGGAGCTCAAGTCCCGCCCCATGCGGCCGCACCCGCTCTTCGCGTCCTTCATCGGGGCGGCGCGCCTGCATGCCGATCAGTTGGCCGGCCGCACCAGCAGAGCGGTGCAGGAGCTGATCGAAGCCTCGAAGTGAGCGGCTGGCGTTTCGCTCCCGGTCCGTTCCTCATTGCGGGTCCCTGTCTGGCCGAGAGCGGAGACCTGCTTCCCAGGGTGGCGGGCCGGCTGGCTGAGATCGGAGCGCGCCTGGAGCTCCGCATCTGCTTCAAGGCGAGCTTCGACAAGGCGAATCGCTCTCGCGCGGGCGCCGCGCGGGGTCCCGGGCTCGAGCAGGGCTTGGCGCTGCTCGCCGCGGCGCGTAAGGCGAGCGGACTGCCCGTGCTGACCGACGTGCACGAGCCGGGACAGGTAGGAGCCGTGGCCGAAGTGGCCGACGCGCTCCAGGTGCCTGCGTTTCTCTGCCGGCAGACCGATTTGCTCACGGCCTGCGGAGGCTCGGGAAAGCCGGTCAACATCAAGAAGGGCCAGTGGCTCTCGCCGGAGCAGATGCGGGGAGCGGTAGAGAAGGTGCGGGCGGGCGGAGCGACGGACGTTGCAGTGACCGAGCGGGGGACGTTTTTCGGGTATGGAGATCTGGTGGTGGATTTTCGCGGAGTGGCACGGCTGCGGGAGGTGACCGGGGCGCCGGTGATTTTCGATGGGAGCCACAGCGCCCAGCGGCCGGGGCAGGGGAGCGAAGGCTCGAGCGGCGGGGAGCGCGCGACCATTCCCTCCTTGCTCGCGGCGGCGGCGGCGGTGGGAGTGGACGGTTTCTTTCTGGAGACCCATCCCGATCCCGCACGCGCGCCGAGCGACCCGGAGACGCAGTGGCCGCTCGCGGAGCTGGAGCCCTTGCTGGAGCGAACGCTGCGAATCTGGCGCACCGCGCGGGGAGAAGCTTGAATGAAAACGCTGGGCGCTCTTGCCCTGCTCGCCGGCATGAGCATCGCGTGCAACGATACCGGGGTGCGGCCCAGAACGTCGACCCAGGTGGCTGACAGCGCCGACCAGATGCTGGTCAAGATGTCGACGCGGCTCACCGAAAACGGAGTGCTGCGAAGCTTCGTGGAAGCCGACACGGCGTACGTCTACCAGAACAGCTCCACGATGAACCTGCGGAGGTTCAAGGTGCGCATGCTGGACGCACAGGGAAACCTGCAAAGCACGCTGACCGCGGATAGCGGCGTCTACGCCACCTATAGCGGAAAGCTCGATGCGCGCGGGCACGTGCTGGTGGAATCGACCGACGGGCGCAAGCTGATGACGGAGCACCTGATCTACGATAAGGGGGCCAATCAGATTCGCAGCGACACGACCTTCAGCTACGAATCGCCGACGGAGCGAGGCTCCGGCAACAGCTTTCTGTCCGACATCAACTTCCGCAACGTGCAGATCGATCAACCGAGGGGCACGCAGAAGGGCAAGGGTCTCTTGCTTCCGGGACAATGAAGCGCGGCAGTGGGGCGGTGCGGCGGTGCGGCAGTAGGGCCTGCCGTGTGGCAGGCCGTGCGGCGTGGCTCATCTGCCTCACTGCCGCACTGCCACACTGCCTCACTGCCCAGAAGCGCTGTCAGATCGAAGTCGAGAATGTCGACCGGCAGGGGGTCCAGGTTACGGTCACGGAGGGGGTGTCGAATTATTTCGCCGGCGGCAATGTACGGGTAAAGTGCCGGGGTCAGGACGTGCGGATCTGGGCCGACAGCATTGCCTCGTATCAAGGCGCCGTGGTGCAGTTCATCGGCAATTTCCGTTATGAGGCCACGGACACCAAGGTGACCTCGGATTTCGGCACCTACTACCGGGATGATGAGCGCTGGGAAGCGCGCAGCAACGTGACCTATCTGGACCGCCGCGACGGATCCACGCTGAGGGGGCCTTGGGTCAATTACCGCCGGAAGATCCGGGGCACGCGAGAGTTCGAGGAGGCATTCGCCGAGCAGCGCCCGACCCTCACCATCGCCACGCAGGATTCGGCGGGCCGCCCGGGAGAGCCCTACCAGGTAATCGCCGACCGGGTGCACACCAGGGGCCAGGATCTCATGTGGGCGGGCGGGACGGTGATGATCGATCGGAGTGATATCCACGGGCGGGCCGATTCCCTGGAGCTCGACACCGGCAAGGCAGGCATGGGAGCGCTCGTTGGCCATGCCAACATCCAGCGAGCGGCCGAGGACAGCTTTGCGCTGGCCGGCAAGCGCATCGACCTCGCCCTGGTCAAGAAGGAGCTGACCGGGGTGACCGGACGCGACAGCGCCACGCTGCGGAGCCGCGATCTGGATTTGAGCGCCGATGCGATCCGGTTACGACTGGAGAAAAACAAAGTCACCCAGACGCTTGCCTGGGGTAGCGCCTCCCGGCCTCAGGCGCTCGCGGATGATTACCAGGTCCGGGCCGATTCGCTCGCGGTGGATACTCCCCAGGAAGCGCTCAAGGAGCTCCGCGCGTTCGGCAAGGCATGGGTGGGCTTCCGGCCCGACTCTGCGCAAGGCGAGCGCGATTGGCTGGCGGGGCAAAGGATCGTCGCGCAATTCGAACCTCAGCCGGGAGGCGCCAAGCAGAAGTCCGCGCTGCGCCGCCTCGAGGCCCGGGACTCGGCCAGGTCGTTCTACCGGATCGCCAGCACCACGACGCCGAAGGGGCTCCCCTCGCTCAACTACTCGCGCGCCGATCGCATCCTGCTGACGATGCAACCGGGCGATTCGCTCAAGGTCCAGCGGGTCGACATGAGCGGCCATGTCGACGGCATGCAGCTCGAGGCACAGCCGCCGAAGGCCGATACCAGCAGGCCCAAAAAGCCATGAGCTCCGGCAACGGTCACGGCCCCGGCCTGCTCTCCGCAACGGGACTCCGCAAGTCCTTCAAGCGGCGCGTGGTCGTGAATGACGTGGCCGTCGAGGTTGCCCAGGGCGAGATCGTGGGGTTGCTCGGGCCCAATGGGGCGGGGAAGACGACGACGTTCTATCTGATCACCGGACTGATCCGGCCCGACGCCGGGCGAATCGATCTCGACGGGCGGGATCTGACTCGAGACCCGATGTATCGGCGGGCGCGGGCGGGGATCGGCTACCTGGCCCAGGAGCCCTCGGTGTTCCGGCGCATGACCGTGGCGGAGAATGTGCTCGCCATTCTGGAGACGCTGCCGCTCTCCAAAGCGGAACGGCGCGAGCGGCTGGAACGGCTGCTCGATGAGCTGGGGCTCAAGCACTTGCGCGCCAATCGCGCCTATTCGCTGTCCGGCGGCGAGCGACGCCGGCTCGAGATCACCCGCGCCCTGGTCAGCGAGCCCAAATTCATGCTGCTGGACGAGCCGTTTGCGGGGGTAGATCCGATCGCAGTGCATGATATCCAGACTATCATCGCGGGACTGCGCCATCGGGGGATCGGCGTGCTGGTGACCGACCACAGCGTGGAGCATATGTTCGAAGTGGTGGATCGCGCCTACATCATGTACGAAGGACAGGTCCGCGCGGCCGGCACCGTGCGGGAGCTGGTGTACAATGATCAAGTCGCGGAGCTCTACCTCGGACCCACGATGACCGCACGGCTACGGGGCCGTATGGAAGCGGCGCCATGAAGACCGGGCTCTCCCAGCAGGCGGGGCTGCGGCAGGAGCTGCGGATCAATCCGCGGCTGTACCAAGCCATGGACATGCTCTACATGCCCATGATGGATCTGCAGCAGCATCTGAAGCAGGAGCTGCTCACCAACCCGTTCCTCGAGCTGCTGGAGCCGGAAGAGGAAGAGGGCGAGAAGGAATCGGCCGAAAAGGAAAAAGAAAAAGAGAAAGAGAAGCAGGAGAAAGAGGAGGAGATCGACTGGGAGGAGATCCTGCTCAACGGCTTCGACGCCGGCGGCTCGAAGCAGCAGGACGAAGAGCAGGAATACCTGGAGCCGGTCTGCCTCGAGACCAAAGACCTGGTCGACCATTTGCGCGAGCAGCTCAGGATGATGGAGCTGAGCCCGCGCCAGCAGCTCTTGAGCGAGGAATTCCTCGGCAACATCAGCGACGAGGGCTACCTCGGCGCTCCGCTGGAGGAGATCCTCAACGCGGTCAACCTGCTGCTGGAGAGCCATTCGGGAGCTGGTCCGGAGTCCGAGGAGGCGGAGGAGGCGGAGGGCGCGGAGGCCGCCGGGGCCAGTGAGCTCTCGCCCGAGCAGAGCTGGATCGGATTGCCCGAGCCGGAGAGCGGATCGAAAGCAAAGGCCGCCACCCTGGAGCCGGCTGCTGCCGCCGAGGCTCCGCGTCCGCGGCCGCAGGGCAATCTCCCGGGAATTCCTTATTACACCACCGCGGAGCTCGACGAGATGCTCGCGCTGATCCAGAAGCTGGATCCGCCCGGCGTCGGTGCCCGCGATCTGCAGGAATGCCTCCTGCTGCAGCTCCGGGAGGCGGGCGACGCGGGAACCCTGGCATACAAGCTGGTGGCGGAGGCGTTTCCGGACCTGATCGCCCATCGGTGGAACGAGCTGGCCAAGCGATTCGGGGTGGAGCCCGCAGAAGTTCAGGCGGCGGGAGACACCCTCTCCCGTTTCGATCCGAAGCCCGGCCTCAAGTACACCAACCGGAGCGACGGGTACATCATCCCCGATCTCATCGTGGACAAGGTCGACGGCAAGTACCACGTGAGCCTGAACGACTCCGGGGTCCCCCGGCTCCGCTTGAGCCGGAGTTACCAGGACATCGCGCGGGACAAGAAGAAGCTGACGCCCGAGAACCGGGAGTTCATCGCCAACAAGCTCAACAGCGCCAACTGGATGATCCAGGCGATCGAGCAGCGGCGGCAGACGATGCTCAAGGTCATGAACTTCATCGTGGACCGGCAGCGCGCCTTTTTCGAGAAGGGCGTGGAGTACCTCAAGCCGCTCACGCTGCGCGAGGTCGCCGAGGTCATCAGCATGCACGAGTCCACCGTGAGCCGGGTGACCAACGAGAAGTACGTGCAGACTCCGCGCGGGGTGCTGCCGCTCAAGTTCTTCTTCTCCAGCGCCTTGACGACCGCCTCGGGAGAGGACGCGAGCGCCCGCTCCATCCGGGCCAAGCTCGAAAAGATGGTGCACGACGAAGATCCCGGGAAACCGCTCACCGACCAGCAAATCGTCCATCTTTTCCAGGAGCAGGGGATTCAGATCGCCCGGCGCACCGTCGCGAAGTACCGCGACCAGCTCGGCATTCTCCCGGCACGGATGCGCAAGCGGGTATGACCCGCCCGGTTGACGTCAGCGTCCTGGTTCCCGCAAAGGACGAAGCCGAAAACCTTCCCGAATTCCTCCGGCAGTGCGCCGAGGCGCTCAAATCGGCGCCGTTCTCCTTCGAAGTTGTGGTTGTGAACGACGGCTCGCGCGATGACACGGGAGCCGTGCTCGCGCAGCTGCAGAGCGAATACGGATTCCTGCACGTCGTGACGCATCGGCGGCAGCGCGGCATCGCCGATGCGCTCCGCAATGCGGCCGAGGCGGCCACCGGCGAGATCTTCGTGTTCTATCCCGCCGACCTCCAGTATCTCCCGAGCGAGATTCCCGCCCTGGTCGCCCCGATCCTGGCCCACGAGGCGGATATCGTGACCGGCACGAAGCAGGGGAAATACGAGAAGGCCTTCGTGAGCCGGGTGTACAACGCGCTCTGCCGGCGGCTCTTCGGCGTCAAGGTCGAGGACCTCAACTCGGTGAAAGCGTGGCGCCGCGAACTCACCCGGAGTATGCCGATGCGGCCGGACTGGCACCGCTACATGGTGGTGATTGCCGCCGCGGACGGCTGGCGGCTCACCTCGCATCCGGTGCCGCTCTATCCCCGGCGCGCGGGGATATCGAAGTTCACCTGGAAGCGGATACCGGTCGGAGTCCTCGACCTGCTTTCTGTCTGGTTTCAGCTGCGCTTCGGCCGGAAGCCGATGCTCTTCTTCGGGGTGCTGGGAGCGGTGCTCTTCAGCGTGGGACTGCTGGCGGGAATCGTCGCGTTGGTGCTGCGCTTCGGGTACGGCATCGGATTCCGGCCGCTCCTCAACCTGGTCGAGACGATGGTGATCAGCGGGATCGCGCTCTTCGGCTTCGGCTTCGTCGGTGAGCTGATCGCGGGTTTCGGCGAGGAGATGCGCGAGCTCGCGCGCAAGGCCGACCACTAGGCGTGGTCGTTGTCTTCGTGACCCACAACTATCCCCGCCATGCCGGCGATCTGGCCGGCGCGTTCCTGCATCCGCTGGCGCTGGCACTCTCGGGCCGCGGCCACGACGTGCGCGTCGTGGCACCCGCCGACCGCGGCAACGGTGGCCGGGAGCCCCTCGACGGCATTCCGGTGCGGCGGGTTCGCTACTCGGCGGCCGGGCGCGAGACCCTGGCGTACGAAGGACGGATGCAGGAAGCGGTGCGCACGCCGGGCGGGCTGCTCGCGCTACTCCGGCTGATCAACGCACTCCGCCGCGGAGCGCTGGCCGAGGTCGCCGAGGCCGCCACCGACCGCCCGACCGCCCGACCGCCCGTCCGCCCTGCTGTCGTACACGCGCACTGGTGGTTTCCCGCCGGACTTGCGCTGCCCTCCGGGGTGCCCAGCCTCGTCACCCTTCATGGCACCGACGCGCGGCTGCTGACCCAAAGCGCCGCGGCCCGCTGGCTCGGACGGCGGGTGCTCCGCCGCACGAGCGTGGTGACGGCGGTGTCTCCGGAGCTTGCCGCCGTTGCAGAAGGGGTAAGTGGCCGAGGCGACGTAGCGAGCCACGTGCAGGCGATGCCGGTCGACAGCACGGTGGGCGCTGCGAGCGGTGGTGGCGGCGGAATCTTCGTGGTAGGAAGGCTCTCCAGGCAGAAGCGAACCGAGCTCGCGATCCGGGCGGCAGCCGAGCTGGCCCAACAGGGAACCCCGCTCCCGCTCACGGTCATCGGCGATGGCGTAGAGCGGGGCGCGCTCGAGCGGCTCGCTGCCACGCTGCCGAGTCCCGCATCCGTCCGCTTTGCCGGCGCGCTTCCCGCGGCCGAGGTGGCCCGCCGGCTCGGTGAGGCCGATGTCCTGCTCTTTCCAGCGCAGCAGGAAGGCCTTGGCCTCGCGGCGATCGAGGCGCTGATTGCCGGAGTTCCGGTCGTGGCCTGCAGCGATGGAGGTGGAGTGGTGTCGGCCCTGCGCCGGCACGGCGGCGGGATCATTACCGAGCCGACGCCGGCTGCGCTCGCCGGCGCGATGCTGGACGCGCGCAGTCCGGAGCGACGCGCGGAGGCACGCCACGCGGGCGAACGCTGGCGCGCCGAGCTTGCGCCGGACCGGGTCGCGGAAGTATTCGAAGGCTGGTACCGTGAGGCGCTCGGTGCGTGAGCGCTGGTGGCGCTGGCTGCAGTGGGCTGGCGGGTTGCTGGTGCTCGGCTTCGTGGTCCGCTTCCTGGTGCGCAACTGGGCCACGATCCAGACCGAACGGATTGCCTGGGAGCTTTCACCCGGTTGGATCCTCGCGAGCCTCGCGCTCGTGCTGGCTACCTACGCCCTGCTGGTTGAAGCGTGGCGGCGGATGCTTGGGGGGTGGGGGGTGGGGAGCGGGGGTTCGGGATTGGGGTGGCCCGACGCGGCGCGGATCTGGGTGCTCTCGAGCCTCGGCAAGTACCTTCCCGGCAAGATCTGGGCACTCGCGGGAATGGCCGTGCTGGCGAAGCGACGGGGAGTGCCGCCCTGGACCGCAACCGCGTCGGCTGTGCTGTTGCAGATCATTTCAATCGGCACGGGTGCGCTGCTGGTCGCCGGTACCGGGGTCGGACCCCTCGAGGCACACCGGCCCGGAAGCAAAGTCGCTCTGCTGATTATCCTGCTGGCCAGCCTCGCGGCGTTACTTGCGGTGGCCTGGACTCCGCTGGCGAGCAAGCTGCTGGCGCGCTTCGGAGTAGCGAGTGAAGGGAACAGGGAAGCGGGAAGCGGGAAGCGGGTGAGCCCCGAGCCCGGGCCGGTGGCCTTCGGCATCGCCGCGAATCTGGCTGCGTGGGTGGTGTACGGGGTCGCGCTCTGGGCACTGGCGCGCGGAGTGCTGCCGACCGCGGAGCTGTCGCTCGGCGAGGCGATCGGCGCGTTCGCGGGCTCGTACCTTGCCGGGCTGCTGTTTCTGCTCGCGCCGGGAGGCCTCGGAGTCAGGGAGGGGGTGTTCATGTGGATGCTGCAGGATCGGCTGGGACCGGCGAACGCACTCGCGCTTGCGGCAGTTTCCCGGGTCGGAATGACGGTGGCCGACGTGCTGGCGGCGCTGCCGTTCGTCCTAACCCGCGGGGAGCGGGCAGATGAGCCAGTCTGAGCCCCGGCGGGGCTGGCTCCTCGCCCTGCTGATCTTCGTGGCGGCGGCACTGACCTTGTGCTGGCCGATGCTGGCGGGCAAGGTCATCAACGGGTCGGATTTTTACCTGGCGGGCTGGGGGTTCCGCCACTTCGGGGCGGAGTACTTCAAGCAGCATCACGCCATTCCGCTCTGGAATCCCTTGATCTTCGGCGGCATGCCCTACGTAGCGGGCATGCACGGGGACATCTTCTACCCGACCGCCTGGCTCCGCTGGCTGCTTCCGCTCACCCCCGCGACCAACCTCACGTTCGGCGGGCACATCGTGCTCGCCGGGGTGACGATGTACACCTTCCTGCGCGGCCTCAAGCTTTCCTGGACCGCCGCGGTCGCGGGCGGGCTGGCCTATGAGCTGAGCGGGATCGTGGCTTCCATGGTCCACCCGGGACACGACGGAAAGCTGTTCGTCTCCGCCATCGCGCCATTGCTGCTGCTCGGCCTCTTGCGCGGCATTCGGGAGCGCAAACTCGCGGGTTATGGTGTCGCGGCCCTGGCGGTTGGGCTTGCCCTGCACGGGCATCCCCAGCCGGGATACTACCTGCTGGTCGCGGCGGGCATCTGGACGCTCTTCCTGGTGTTCTGGGACGAACAGCGACCCCGGGGCCGGGCCCGCTATCACGCCCTGGCCTGGAGCGCGCTGGCCGTGGTCCTCGGCATCGGCATCTACGCCATCCAGCTCCTGCCGCTCCTGGCCTACGTGCCCTACTCGCCGCGCGGGGCAGGGGGTCCGAGCGGCGGCTGGGAGTACGCCACCGGGTTCGCGATGCCGCCGGCTGAGATCTTCTCCACGTTCTACCCGCAGCTCAACGGGATGATCGATGCCTACGCCGGGGCCAATCGCTTCAAGCTGCACACCGAGCATCTCGGGGTGGTGGTGATCCTGCTCGCGGTGTGTGGTCTGGGCGGAGCCGAGCGGCGCCGCGAGCGGATCGCGCTGGGAGTCATCGGGACGCTCTTTCTCCTGGTGGCCTTCGGCGGGCATACGCCGTTCTACCGGCTCTGGTACGAGCTGATGCCGACCCAGAAGAGCGTGCGCGCCGTAGGGAGCGCGTTCTACCTCGTGGCCCTGCCGATCGCCGCGCTGGCGGGCTACGGAGCGGAACGCCTGCTCACCGGGCAAGTGTCGGCGCGGCGGATCTGGATCGGTGCTGGCGTATTCGCCCTGATCGGTCTGTTCGGTGCGAGCGGAGCGCTGGGCGGCCTGGCTCAGTCGCTCGCGGACCCGCAGCTGGTGCAGGTCGCGGTGCAGAATGCGCCCAGCATTCAGTCCGGCGGCATCCGGCTGCTGCTGTTCACGCTGGCAGGGGCCGGCGTGCTCTACGCCATTCGCAGGCAGAGCTTGCGGGGAGCGGCGGCGGCGCTGGCTCTGGTCGTGGTGCTCTGGGGCGATCTCTGGAGCGTGGACCGGCGCTTCTTCACATACGGCAACGCGGAGGAGCTCTTCGGCGAGGACGAGGTCACCGCCACGATGCGGAAGACCCCGCTGCCCTACCGGGTCTGGGATCCAAGAGGGCGGTACGCTGAATTGGAGACGTACCCGGGCTCCTGGCTCATGGGCCGAGGGGTGCCGCAGCTGCTGGGGTATCACGGCAACGAGCTGCGAAGGTTCGACGAGCTATTCGGCGGGAAGAACGACTGGGCCAATCAACCCAATCGCGGCTTGCTGGAGCTGTTCGCCGTGCGCTACGTCGTGCTGCGCCAGCGGCAGACGCTGCCGGGGTACCATGAGGTGCTTGGCCCGGTCGCGGTCCGGACCGGAGGGCCGGCGGTACTCTACGAAGCGGATACGATTCCGTCGTATGTGCGGCTCATGGCGGGAGCGGTGAAGGTCCCCGACGTCCAGGCAGCAGAGGTCGTGGCCGATCCGCGGTTTCCGGCGCTGAAGGTGGCGGTCTATTCCGACAGCGAGCGGGTCTCGCCGGCGGAGCTCGCCGGCCAGCTTCCTGCACCGGCGGCGGCGACGGCGAAGTTGCTGGCCTGGCAGCCCGGCAAGATGCGGATCGCGATCGAAGGCCGTGACGAGCGCCCGCTCTACCTCGTTGTCGCGGAAAACTGGTACAAGGATTGGGAGGCCGAGGTGGACGGCGCCGCGACGCCTGTCCTGCGCGCCCAGCATACGATGCTCTCGGTGCTGCTGCCGCCTGGGGCAAAAGAGGTGAGCCTCGAGTTTCGCTCGAAAGAATATCAGCGGGGCAAGCTGATCACGCTCGCCGCGCTGCTGGGTGCCGCAGCACTGCTGATCGGCCAGAGGATCGGCCAGCGCACCAGCAACAATGGCTGAGCGCTTCCTGGTCATTCTCCCGACCTACAACGAGAGCCAGAATCTGCCTCGGATCGTGCCGTCCATTCTCGAGCAGGATCCTCGGCTGGACGTCCTGGTGGTGGACGACAATTCGCCGGATGGGACGGGGCGACTCGCCACCGATCTAGCGGGGCTCAACCCGCGGGTTCACGTGCTGCATCGGCCCCAGAAGCAGGGCCTGGGTCGGGCGTATCTGGCGGGCTTTGCCTGGGGATTGGAGCGCGGCTACGACCGAATGTTCGAAATGGACGCGGACTTTTCGCATGCGCCGAAATTCCTGCCCGATCTGCTCACGGCGGTCGACGAGGGGGCGGATATTGCGCTCGGCTCGCGCTATAAGACCGGGGTCAACGTGATCAACTGGCCGATGTCCCGGCTCTTGCTGTCCTACTTCGCGAATGTCTACGCGCGGTGGGTAACCGGGCTACCACTAACGGATTCCACGGGCGGCTTCAAGTGCTTTCGCAAGGAGGTGCTGGCCGCGATCCCGCTGGAGCAGGTGCGCTCCAATGGTTACGCCTTCCAGATCGAGATGAGCTTCCGGGCCTGGCGGAAGGGGTACAAGCTGGTCGAGGTGCCGATCGTGTTCGTGGACCGCACCGAGGGCACCAGCAAGATGAACAAAGCGATCGTCCGGGAGGCGGTGTGGATGGTGTGGTGGCTGAGGCTGGCCCGGGTCTTCGGACGGCTCTGAGCGGAGGCCTCGGATGCACTTCTACAAGATGACTGGCTCCGGCAACGACTTCGTCTTCGTGGACGGACGCGAGTTCCCGACGGAGCAATGGACCGAGCCGGCCATCCGGTCGCTCTGCGACCGGCGCACCGGAGTTGGGGGTGACGGGCTCGTCACCCTTACGCCCGAGGGCGATGCTGCGGCGCGGATGGTGTATTTCAACGCCGACGGCAGCAGGGCGGGGATGTGCGGTAACGCGGCCCTCTGCAGCACCCGGCTCGCCGCTCGGCTCGGCATGGCGCCAGAGACTGGGATGCAGCTCCACACGGATACGGGGATCCTCCAAACGCGCTGCGTAGGTCCTGGCTGGTCAGCCGAGCTCCGACTCCCGGATTTCAAACTTCCGGAGCCTACTGAGCTCGCACTCGAGTCGGGAGAACGCGCGATGGTCCAGTGCACGGTCGGCGTTCCGCACGTTGTGGTCGTGGTCGACGAGATCTCCAAAGTGGAGGTAGAAAGGCGGGGAAAGGCGCTCCGGCAAGACCCAGCATTCGCACCTGGTGGGACCAACGTGAACTTCGTGGGGAAGACCCCCCTCGACGCCGAGGCAGGCTGGCGGCTCCGCACCTATGAGCGAGGGGTGGAGGCGGAGACGCTGGCCTGCGGCACGGGCACGGTCGGGGCGGCGTTCGCGCTGGCGCTGGGAGGCCTCGCGAAGCTGCCCGTCAGGATTCGCTCCTGGGGCGGCAACATCTTTTCCGTGGCTGGCCGGATCGAGGATGGCTGGTCCAGGGAGCCGTGGCTCTGCGGGGAAGGCAGGTTAGTCTTCGAAGGCCGTTTGACGTAGCTAATCCCGCCGTTCCAGCCCCTTGAGATCGGCCCGGTCGCGCTCGCGACCCGCCGCTCGCTTGTTGTCGCGCAAGTCACTCAGGCTGAGCACGGGGACCACGACGCCCTCCAAGGTTCCCTCGATGCGGTTCTCCCAAGCCTGCGCGAAGGTCAGGCCAGACACCCCGGTCAAGATGTCAATGCGATTCGGGGGCAGTCCAAATTGAGCGACCAGGTCTGCACGAAGCAGGTCGGATTCCTCGATGTCCAGGTCTGCGAGCGGCGCCCCGAAGTCGGCGACCGCACGCCAAACCCGGTGAGCGTTCTCCGGCGTGGCGTCGATCCAGATATCGAGGTCTACGGTGGCGCGGGGATAGCCGTGGACGGCCAAGGCGTGAGCACCTACCACGAGAAACCGCGCCTGCTGCTTGAGCAGAGCGGCGAGGATGTCGCGGTAGTCCTCGTTCACCGAGGGCTCGTTTACTGGTCGGCCAAGGAGCTCAGCCGGAAAGGAATAGCCGAACGAGTGTAGGTGGGGAGGGGGCGCTTGGTGAGCTCCCACATACGGCGGCTCAGCTCATCGACCAGGGTAAGTCGTTCGGCAATCGTCCCACCGACGGTCCCGTCGCCAGCCTCGGGGCTTTGCAGAGGGACCAGTTTTACGGTCATCCGGCGGCGGTCTTGGGTCATGCGGTGAAATCTATCCAGGAAGGCGCTGTTACTCAACTCTATGATTTCCAAGGAGATAAGCTTACCAGCTCGGGTTACCCACATTTATCCCCAAGCCTACTTAACATAATACATCTTATACGTACCTTGAGACGGCGCCATAAAAAGGGGGGCTAACGCCCCTGAGGCCTACATCGCTCCCCGAGTCAGCTCGGCTAGCCGGACCTTGGCTTCGGCCACTCCGGGAGTCGCTTCCGGATACTTCGTGACGATTCTGCGGAGCACAGCGATGCCCTCCTGCTGCTTGCCGGCCAGGTGGTAGGAGCGGGCCGCTCCAATGAGCCCCTCTACCTTCCGATAATCCTCCGGCGCCGTATCCGCCGCCTTGAGATACGCATCCGCCGCTTCGCCGAACTTGGACAGGTTCTCCAGGGCGCCACCCATCAGCAGCCAGGCTCCGGATTCGTAGAGCGCTGGCGGGTGTGCGTTGGCGAACTTCCGGAGCTCATCCACGGCGAGCTGGCTCTGACCGGAGGCCAGCCGGACGGTGTTGAGGCCGAGCTCCGCCTGGTAGGCGGCATCGGTGCCGCGATACGCTTGGATCACCTGCTGGAACGCGGTGGAGGCAGCGGGAAGGTTGCCGGTTTCGAACGCCCCGCGGGCCGCATCGAGCGCCTCTGCGCCTGCCTGAGCCTTACGGCGCCCCGTTTCGCTGTAGAGCCAGAGTCCAATCGCAAGCACAGCCAACGCGCCCAAGGTGTAACTAATGGGCTTGCGATACTTCTCCAGGCGGGCGATAAAGGGTTCCGGCTCTGCGGCCCCCGCCTGCTGCGTGGACACGGTCTGTGATGCGGTGGACGAAGCGGTCGATGCCATGAAGAGTGAACCGTGAACAGTGAGCTGTGAACCGTCTGCGGGGCGCCCAGGAAAGGGATGCCCCCGGGGCGACTCGAACGCCCGGCCTACGGTTTAGGAAACCGCCGCTCTATCCACCTGAGCTACGGGGGCCAAGCACATGAACTTAGCGACAGGGTCAGCGTATTTCAAAGGCGGCTAAACCCTCCAGTTCATCCGCAATCTCGGCCTGCTGTACGCTGGTGACGGAGGCCAGCGCCGGGCCCCGCGCGAGCACGCTCTCGAACTCGGCCAGGTGAGCCGCGTCGCCCTCGGCCACCACTTCGACCCGGCCATCCGGGAGATTGCGCACCCAGCCGCGCAGCCCGAGCCTGCGTCCCTGCCGCGAGGCGAAAAAGCGGAAGCCGACCCCCTGCACCGCCCCTGCGATGACATAGCGCCGTCTCACGCGGCCTTCTTCCTCCGCTCCTGCAGGATTCCGATCAGGATGGGCAGCACCGAAATCACGATGATCCCGAGCACGACCAGACTGAAGTTTGCGCGCACGGCCGGAAGATTTCCGAAGTAGAAGCCGGCCCACAGAAACGCCGTCACCCAGAACGCTCCGCCGGCCAAACTGTAGGCCAGGAAGCGCGGGTAGCTCATCGCACCCACGCCCGCCACGAACGGCGTAAAGGTGCGGACGATCGGCACGAAGCGCGCGAGCACCACCGTGCGGCCGCCATGGCGCTCGAAGAAGGCATGGGTCCGCTCGAGATGCTCGCGGCGGAGGAAACGGTAATGCCCGGTAAAGGCGCGCGGGCCGATGAAGCGGCCGATCCAGTAGTTCACGTTGTCGCCGGAGAGCACCGCGACGAAGAGCAGCAGATTCAGCAACCAGGGATCGAGCGTGCCGAGCGCCGCCAGCGCGCCGGCTGTGAAGAGCAGCGAATCGCCGGGGAGAAACGGCGTCACCACCAGGCCGGTCTCGCAGAAGACGATCGCGACGAGGATGGCATAGGTCCAGGTGCCATAACGGGCGATGATTTCGGCCAGATGGCGGTCGAGGTGAAGAAAGAAGTCGATGGCGGTTCGCAGCAGATCCGTCACGGTTCCTCGCGTGGCTTGAAGCCGAACTCACCCAGCAGCGGCACAAAGCGGACTCCGGTCGCCGTGGAGGTCCGGATCTGCTCGCCGGTCTTTTCGACGAGCGTGAGCACCTGGCTCTCCTGGTCGCCCAGGGGAATGACCATCCGGCCGCCATCGCTGAGCTGCTCGATGAGAGGCTTGGGGATCGAGGGAGAGGCCGCCGACACGACGATCGCGTCGAAGGGCGCATAGGCGCGCCAGCCCAAAGTGCCGTCCCCCACGACGACGGTGGCGTTCTTCACCCCGACATCCTCGAGGGCGGCTCGCGCCGCCTGGGCGAGCTCGGGTACCCGCTCCACGGCGAGCACGGTTCCGGCCAGTTCGGCGAGCAACGCGGTTTGATAGCCGGAGCCCGCGCCGACCTCCAGCACTCGATCGTTGCCGGAGAGCCGCAACAGCTCGAGGCTCCGCGCGTGGACATAGGGCTGCGAAATGGTCTGCCCCAGCCCGATCGGCAGCGGAACATCCTCGTAAGCGCGGTGCCGCATGGCATCCGGGACGAAGCGATGCCGCGGCACCGTCGCGATGGCATGCAGCACCCGCAAATCCTGAATGCCTTTGTCCCGCAGCGCCTCCACCAGCTGCGCCCGGTAGCCGGCGTAGCCGTCCCCCCGACCTAGCCCTCCAGCGCCCATTCGCGCACCGTTTCGAAGAGGCCGTAACTGGTGAGGTCGAGATGGAGCGGCGTAATGGAGATGTAGCCGTCCTTGACCGCCTGATGATCCGATTCGGCATCGCCGGTCCAGGTGATCTCTCCGCCGCCGATCCAGAAGACTTCCTTTCCCCAGGGGTCTTTCATCCGGGTCAAGCTTTCGGAGAAGTAGCGGCTGCCCAGCTTGGTCACCTTGACTCCGCGAAAGTCCCCGGCGCCCTGGTCGGGAAGATTGATGTTGAGCAGCATGTTGGGCGGAAACTCGGAGACGGCGGTAATCCGGCGCACCAGCCCGGCCAGGAGCGGCTGGTAGGCCGCGAACTGCTCGGGGTCGCGACTGGCGAGCGAGATCGCGATGCCGGGGATTCCCAGGGTGACGGCTTCCATCGCGGCGGACACGGTGCCGGAGTAGAGCACATCCTCGCCCATGTTGGGGCCGTGGTTGACGCCCGAGAAGACGAAGTCGGGACGCTCGGGCATGAGGGCGCCGACCGCCAGCAGCACGCAGTCGGTGGGAGTGCCGTCTACCTGGAACGACCCGTCGTGGCGTCGCACCGGCCGCAGCGGCCGGTGCAGCGTAAGCGAGTGGGAGGTCCCGCTCTGCTCCCGGTCGGGCGCCACCACGGTCACCTGTCCGACGGTTCGGCATGCTTCGGCCAGGACGCCGAGACCCGGCGCCAGGATGCCGTCGTCATTGCTGACCAGAATGTTCACGACACCTCTTTGGGGGCGGGCGGCGCGCCGTCGAGCAGCTGGAGAATCTGGTTCAGCTGCTCCGAGAGCTCGCTGAGCGTGGTGCGGGACGCGGCTCGAGAAGCCTGCGCCTTGAGATCGCCGCTCTTGCGATACTGCTCGATGCGCTGGCGCGCCCCCTCGATGGTGTACTTCTCGGTATAGAGGAGGTGCTTGACCAGCATGATCAGCTCGACCTCCCGGCTCTTGTAGACCCGGTTGCCCGAGCGATTCTTCGCGGGATTGAGAAAGCGGAACTGGCTTTCCCAATAGCGCAGCACGTGCGGCTTGAGATCGGTGAGCGCACACACTTCCCCGATCGAGAAGAATTCCTGCGTTGGTCTCGGCGGAGTCACGTCCACTGCTCCGGCTTTGGGGTTCGTTCCATCAGCTCCAGGATGGCCTGGCGCGGCGGCATTCCTTCGAAGAGCAACTGATTCACTTTGGTGGAGATGGGCAGCTCGATGCCCGCGCGTCGGGCGAGCGCGACCGCCGCGCGAGCAGTGTTCACCCCTTCGGCAACGCTGCGGTGCCTTTCGGTATATGCCACGAGGCTCTGACCCTGCGCGAGCGCTACGCCGAGCGCACGGTTCCGGCTGAGCGCACCGCAGCTGGTGAGGATGAGGTCTCCCATCCCGGCCAGGCCCGCGAAGGTTTGCGGATCGGCCCCCAGCGACTGGCCGAGCCGGGCCATTTCCGCGAGCCCGCGGGTGAGCAGCGCCGCTCGCGGGTTATTGCCGAGTCCCAGGCCCTCCAGCACTCCCGCCGCGATCGCGATGACGTTCTTGAGTGCGCCGCCAATCTCGGTGCCCAGGACGTCGGTATTGGAATAGACCCGGAGATACCCGGTGGCAAATACTTCCTGGGCCGCTCGGCTGGCCGCCGGATCGGCGGAGGCGGCGACGATGGCGGTGGGCTGGCGCTGATACACCTCCAGCGCAAAAGTCGGCCCGGAGAGGGCGACGAAGCGCAAGTCCGGCAGCACCTGGGCAGCGACCTGGGACATGAACTCGAGCGTGCCGGTCTCGACCCCCTTGGTGGCGCTCACCAGCAAGGCATCGGCCCCGGCCCGCTTGCGGGCCAGAGTGAGCACCGAGCGTGCCGCATGGCTCGGCGCGGCACAGAGAAGAATCTGGGCCCCGGCGACCGCATCACCGGGATCGGCAAAGGCGCGCAAACTGGGCGCGAGCGGAGCGTCGGGGAGGAAAAGCGGGTTCTCATGGGTGCGGTTGACGAAATCGACGACCTCCTGCTCGTGCGCCCAGAGCCGCACTTCGTGGCCCTTCCTGGCAAGCAGATCGGCGAGGGTCGTGCCCCAGCTTCCGGCGCCCAGCACGGCGATGGCGGTCACGGACTCTGCTCCGCCTTTGCCCGGCGGCCAAAACGGTGCTCGGTGCCGGAGAGCAACCGCTTGATGTTGGCCCGATGCATGAAGACAATCAGCGCAGCCACCACCGCGAACAGCCCTACCAGCGGACGCCGCTCCGGCGCGAGCAGATAGACCGCGGGCGGCAGCAGCAGGGCGGCGGTAATGCTCGCGAGAGAGACGTAGCCGCTCAGCACCACAACCAGGACCCACACGGCAAGCGCCGCGAGAAAGGCCCAGGGGGCGAGCCCGAGCACTATCCCAGCCCCCGTGGCGACACCCTTCCCTCCCCTGAAGCTCACGAAAATGGAGAAAACGTGGCCGAGCAGCGCGGCGAGCCCGAGCAGCAGGGGCACCAGCTCCCCGCCACCGGCGCGCGGCCCGAACACGACGACCGGGACCGCGCCCTTGAGCAGGTCGAACGCGGCGACGGGGATCGCGTAGCGCCAGCCCAGGGTGCGATAGAGGTTGGTGGCGCCGAGGTTGCCGCTGCCCAGCAGGCGGAGGTCCTTGCCCTTGACCAGGCGCACGACGAGGTAGCTCGTCGGGATCGCGCCGAGGAGATAGGAGGCCAGCAGCCAGGGGAGGAGCTCCATCAGCGCCGGCTTCCGCGCGCGGAGAATTTGAGCCGCACTGGCGCGCCGAGGAACGACCAGGCGTCCCGGAAGCCGTGCAGCAGGTAACGCTGGTAGGACTCCGGCACATCTTCCGGGCGGTTCGAGACGATGGCGAAAGCGGGAGGCGAGGTGCCGATCTGCGAGGCATAGAGCAGCTTGACTTCCTCGCCGGGCTTTTGGGGCGGCTGCTGCCGCTGGACCAGATCGCCGAGCACCTTGTTGACCTCGGAGGTGGCGACGCGGCGCTTGCGGGCCTCGGCGACCTCGAGGGCGACATCGAGCAGCTTCCTAACCCGCTGGCCGGTGAGCGCCGAGACGTAGACGAAGGGGACGTATTGCAGAAAGGGGGCCTTGGCCACCAGCAGCGCTTCGCCCCGCTTGGCGGTGTTGGCGTCCTTTTCCGGGATCAGGTCCCATTTGTTGACCGCGATGACCAATCCGGTGCCGTGCTCCCAGGCCTGGGTGGCGATGCGAAGGTCCTGGTTGTGCAGGCCCAGGCCGGCGTCCACCACCAGAATGCAGACCTCGGCCTGATCAATGGCGCGCTCGGTGCGGAGAGTCGAGTAGAACTCGATGTCGTCCTCCACCCGCGCGCGGCGGCGCAACCCCGCCGTGTCGATGAAGCGAAGCACCCGGCCCTGATAGCGCAGGACCGAATCCACGGCGTCGCGGGTGGTGCCGGCCTCCTGGTGCACCACGAAGCGCTCCTCGCCCAGCAGCCGATTGGCGAGGGAGGATTTGCCCGCGTTGGGGCGGCCGACGATGGCGATGTCGACGGTCTCCTCCGCTTCGGCGGCCGGTGGAGTGGGGAGCCGCGCCACGACCGCGTCCAGCAGGTCGCCGCTGCGCGAGCCGACCGAGGCGGAAACCGGAACCGGCTCGCCAAATCCGAGCGCGTGAAAGGCGTGCACCGCCAGCTCGTCGGCGGGCGACTCGACTTTGTTGGCGACCAGCAG
>DASYTT010000121.1:0-64552 GCA_036002045.1 Gemmatimonadales bacterium | reverse complement strand
GGTCGGGTACCTGGTCGTACAGCTTGCCGAGCTGTGCCGTCGAGGCGCCGGCGCGCTGTGCGGCCTCCACCGCCTGCGCTCGCAGCTCCATGGGCGTCTCGGGCTCCGTCGCGACGCCGAGCAGCCAGGTCAAAGTCGCCGTACCGCCCTGCTCGCCGAGCACCGACAGCACGGCCTGTTTTGCCGCGATAGAGCCGAGACTCGGGTAGCGGGAGCGCAGCAGCTCGACATCGCGCGCCGTCGCGTATTCGCGGCCGAGGCCGCGGATCACCGTTACCCGCAGCGGCTCGGGCAGCGCGGGATCCTGGAAGGCCGAGCGCAAGTAGTCTCTCGCGCGGGGGTCCCCCGAATTGGCGAGCGCCTGGATCGCGGCTTGGCGGAGCCAGCTGTCGTCGCCGTTGGCCATTTTGGTCAAGGCGGCCAGGTCGGCGCGCTGGGAGCGCGCCAGGACCGACACGGCCTGCTGGCGGATCGGAAGGGTTTCCTCCGTGTCACTGGCCAGGGCGATCAGTGCGGCAGACACTTTGCGCGCCTCCTCGCCGGCCAAGCGGTCGAGCTCGCGCCCCAGCCAGCTGATCGCACTGGATCGCACCGAGCGGGAGATTTCGCGGTTCCGCGCCAGCGTCAACAGCCCGGGCCACACGCTGGCACTGTCGGCCAGCACCGCGGGAAGGATCGCCTCTCGGGCAGGTCGGCCGTCGCTCCGCGCCGCGAGATCGAGGAGGTATTCTGCCGCCGCGTTCGCCCCGACGGCGCCCAGGTCCGTGGTGCCTTCCGGGGTCGTTTCCGGAGCGATCTCGACGGTCACGCCGACTACCTGCCCGCCGGCTCGGGTCACCCGCACCACGACGGGACCGCGCCGGCAGATCCGGTCTATGCCGTCGTAGACATTCACGTTGCCGCTGGAGATGTAGGTCGAGCGGCCGACCGAGATGGAGGAACCGTAGCCGCAGACGTCCGCACGGGCGGCGTAACGGAACTGCACTCGCCCATCGCCGGCCCCCTCGACCCGCGAGCGCAAGCCGCCTTGTCCCAGTAGCGTTGCCGCGCCGCCGACAAGTGCAGCAACGGCGAATCCGAATCCCACCCTCCACGCGCGCGTGCTCATGGCTTCTCCACCAGCTCCAGCAGGAGCTTCATGGTTCTGGGGTCGTTCTTGCGGGCCAGGGCCGCGATGGCCTGGCGGCGGACCTGAGGATCGGTGCCCGAGCGTGCGATCTCGATCAGCTTGTCGACGGCGGCGGGATCATCCCGGCTGGCGAGCTGATTGACGACCGCATAGCGGAGCTCCCGTTCGGGTAGCGCATCGAAGAGCTTGCTGAGCTCACTGATCGGGAGCGAGCTCGTCTTGATTCTGGAGAGCGCCTCGCGCCGGAGGGCGGTTTCCTCATTGGGGTTCTTGGCGATCTCGAGTAGCCATTGCTCGTTGGCCGTTCCCCCGATTCGCGCCACCGCCGATATGATTGCGCTCTTCACCCCGCGGGATTCGGTTTTTGCGTAGAGGCCGCGTAGGAAGGCGGCGTCCTCCTCCTCCGCAGCAGTAGGCGGCGCCGGCGTCCGGCGGCCTCCGACCATCACCCACTCGCTCTCCTTTTCGGAGGAGCGCGCCAGTTGCTGGATCGCCTCCGCGCGCATCCGCTCGGGGACGTCGCTCTTTTCGATGATCGCCCGCAGCGCACGCTTGGCCTCGGGACCTCCTTTCGAGCGGAGTGCCGAAAGAGCGGCTGCACGGGTCCGCTCGTCACTGCTCTCGTTGAAGAGCTGTTCCAGTACGCGAACCGAGCTCGCACCAGGCGAGCGGCCGATGAACATGATGGCATCGCTGCGCACGCCCGGATCGGGGTCGTTCTTCGCCGCCTCTGTGAGATCTGCCGCAGACTCCTCGGTGCCGCTCCGACCGAGGATGTAGACTGCTCGGCGCCGCAAGGTGGCCGAGCACTCATCGCGCCGGGCTAGCACCCGCTTGAGCGTGGGCCGCGCTTCTGGGGCGTCGAGCTGCGCCAGGGCATTCAGCGCCTCCGCGCGGACATCCATCTCCTCGCGATCGCAGCTCGTTCCCGAGGCATTGGCGGCCCGCAGCGCAGCCGTCGCTTGTGCGTCCCCCCGCGCTGCGAGCGCGGCGTAGAGCCTGGTGCGTAGCGTGGCGGCGTCAGCATCCGAGGCCGCCTCCGGGTAGCGCTCCTGCCGGGCCTTGAGCGCTTCCAGGGCCGTGCGTAGCTCGTCCGAAGCGCCCGACCGGTAGAGCGCGAAGGCGCGCCAATAAATGGCTGCCGGTGCCACGCGCGAGCGCGGGTATTTCTGCTCGAATGACTGGAACAGCGTCGCCGCCCGATTGTATTCGCCCTGATTGAGCGCTTGCCGGGCTCTGCGGAACAGCGAATCCTCGGGAGTACCCTGCTCGGGACGCAGGCCGCTCAACCTTCCGTGCGCCGCTTCATCGGCCCAGGCAGGCCACTCCATGGGCGCAAGCGGCGCGCTGGGTTCGAGCGGTAGCTGCGGCCAGAGCGGTGCCTGCGGCAGCTGGAATTCCCAATCCAAATGCGGCAGCAGCGGCTCCGGCAGCTGAGGCAACTCGGCCAGCGGAGCCAGCTCGGGCAGGGACGGGAAGTCGAACTCGTGGAATTGCGGGATCGGCGCCATCAGCTCGAATCGCAGGTGATCCCATTGGTCCATAAGCGGCGCGTCCGGCAGCGCGGGCAGCAGCGGCCGGCTCGGCGCTGCTGGAGGCCGGCGGGGTGCCGGTGCCGGCCGCGCCGGCCTGGGAGGAGTCTGGGCGACAGTCAATTCCGCCGCCACCGTCAACAGGATCAGGAAAAAAGCAGTGCGCATTGCGGTCTCTCCGCCGATCACGGCTGGGAGGCGGTATTCTCCGCGAGCAGCTCGCGGAGGCGCGGGAGCACTTCCCGCTGATCGAGAGTCTCGTCGATGAGGTACACGTCCGGTTGTGCCGCGCGCTGCGGCAGCCGGGCGATTTGAGCCAGCACCAGCTCGAGATCGTTGAGCAGTGCCTGGAGATGGGGATCACTGGCTTGGGGCGAATCCAGCAAGAGCCGGGTAGTGGCGAGGAGATCACGCGCCTGCCCGGCGGAGTTCCCCAACGGTTTGCCGGCGCGGTTAGCATCCGCCAGCGTCACCAGCAACGCGGTCACCCGTTCGAGGTAATCCGTCGCGATCCCGACGAACGGCGCTGCGTCACTACTCGATCGCGCCGACGCTTCACTTACGGGAGTCGAGCCTGTCGTCCTCACGGCCCCTACCGGGGTCGCGGTCACCTGCTGGCGCAGGACCGCCGGAGTCAGCTGGCCGATCCCGAATCCGAGCAGCAACATCGCCGCGAGGGGAAGCAGCGTTCGCGTCCATCGCCAGGGTTGCCGTCGAGTACCCAGCGGAAATGCGCGGGCCTCGACGGTCTGCCAGATCTCCTCGAGCGGAGGATCCCGGGGAACCCGCCAGGTTTCCTTCAGCTCGACCAGTCTGCGTTCCAATTCGTTGTCGTCCATTACGGCCTTTCCTTCCCGTCGCTTGCCTACTCGGCCACGATTCCCGCGAGCGCTTCGCGCAACCGGGCCCGTGCCTCCGCCAAGCGGGCTTTGCTGGTCCCCTCCGGGATGTCCAGCATCTGGCTGATCTCCCGATGGGTGAATCCTTCCATGTCGTGCAGCACCACCGGCATGCGAAGCCTCGGCGGAAGCCGCTCCAGCTCACTCTGCAGGCGATCCCGCAGATGCGGATCACCCTGACTTTCTCCGCTCGCCACGCTCTCGGCCGCCGCCAGCTCGAACTCCCGCGCCCGCACCCGTCGCAATCGCCGCAGCCCCGTGAACAGCATCGACATCGCCACCGAGTGCAACCAGGTCGAAAAGGCGGACTCGCCGCGATATTGCTCCAGTCGCTGAAACACCTTCACGAAGGTGTCCTGCGTGTACTCGCGGGCGAGCTCCTCATCGCCAACCGACCGATAAATCAGTCGATACACGCGCGGGGCATGCCGATCGTAGAGGCGGCGCGCTGCCATCCGGTCTCCGGCACGAGCACCGGCGATCAGCTCGGAATCGTCCACACACCGTTCCTTGCGGCCGCATGCGGAGTGGCCTGCCACTGCATCACGTATGACGCGGAGAAGCTCAAACTGGTTGGGTTTGCCCGCGGGCTCGGCTTAGGTTCGGCTCCAGGAAAGACAATTCTAGCGTAGTTGCTGAAGCAACTCATTACCGAGTTCATGGAGTTGCCAGTGCCGAATGCCTGCGACCTGCGCGAGCGCTTCCAAATCTTTAGGGGCGGCACGGGCGATCGCTTCCAGGAGCCAGTTTGGACAGAGTACTCCGGGAGCCAGCTCGAACTTGGTGGCGAGCTCTGTCCGTAGGCTTTTGAGTTGCTCCAATCTGCGTTCAAAGGCGGGATCCGGACGGTACCGGGGCGGACGAGCATAGCGTGGAAGTTCGGCCTCGGGAATTCCCAGTCCGCGCCGAACGGCTTCCAGAATCTCTCGGCCGCGGCGCTCCACCGTGTCCCGGCCGATTCCACGGATCTGGGCGAGACGTGCAAGGTCTCGGGGTGGGTGCTCGGCAAGAGCGAACATCGCCTCGTTGCCCAGGATCCGGAAGGCGGCGCGGTCCAGCGCCTCTGCGGTCGCTGCTCTCCAGACGTAGAGTTCCCGGAAGATCGCCAGCGCTCTCGGCGTGAGCGCGCGCGCCCCTTTCACGCTCAGGGCTTGGGTTTCGGGGGCCTCCGGCTCCGGCCAACGCACCAGGGTGAGCAGCTCGCACTCTTCCTCGACCCAGCTCAAGCGTCCGCAATCGAGCAAGCGCTGCCGCAGCAGGTCGCGTAGCGCGGGCAGATGCTGGGTATCCGTAGCAGCGTAGCGGAGCATTGGCTGCGTCAGCGGTCGGAGCGACCAATCGGCCCGTTGAAACTGCTTGTCGAGGCGGACGCCGAAATACTTCTCCAGGAGCGCCGCCAGTCCGATGCCCGGCTCGTTGAGGAACTGGGCTGCGACTCGGGTATCGAAGAGCCGCGCGGCGCGAAAGCCAAACTCGTGGCCCAGCAGCCGCAGGTCGTAATCGGCATCGTGAAAGATGAACTCGATCCCCGGATCTGCCAGCAGTGCGCCGAATCCCGGGAGTCCGCTGACGGCGAGTGGGTCCACCAGCCAGGTCTCCGTCCGGCTGGAGAGCTGCAGGAGATAGACCCGGTCCCGGTGGCGATGGAAGCTGGCCGCTTCGGTATCCACCGCAATCAGCAACTCGACCCGCAGGCGATCGAGCAACTCGGTGAAAGCGTCCGGCTCCTCGATCAGTTGCAGCACGACGCAGTGCACCACGCGGATGGAGACTTCGAATAGTAGCGAGCCCGGTGCGACCCGGCGTACTTTTCGGCCTCCTCCGGAGCCGCCCAATGAGCCTCGCTGAGGTCGAACAAGTCGTTTATCCCGACGATTGCGACGCGTTCGGCCACCTCAATCAGGCCGCATTCCTGCGGGTGTTCGAGAGGGCGCGCTGGGATGTGCTGGGTCGCGGGCCGGGGATGGACGTTTTCGTGCGTCATGATGCCTGGCCCGCGGTGCGAAAGACGGTGATCGATTATCTGGCCCCCGCCTTTCCCGGCGATGTTCTTCGCGTGCATCAGGCCCTGGTCCACCACGGGCGCACCAGCTTCACCATGCGGCAGACTGCGCGCCGAGCCAGTGACGGCGCACTCGTCGCCACCGCCGAGTTCGTGTTCGTCTGCATCAACCGGGAAGGCCGGCCGGTTCCGGTGCCCGAGGAAGTGGGCGAGCACTTTCAGGCGCGGCCGAGCTCCGAGCCCGCGGATCGGCTCTCGGTCAACGGCGTGCGGCTCGCCGTGGAGCAGCGCGGCACGGGACCCGCCATACTCTTCGTGCACGGTTTTCCCCTCGATCGCACGGTCTGGCAGCATCAGCTCGACAGCCTGACCGGATACCGCCGGATCGCTCCCGATCTCCGGGGCATGGGGCAATCCGACGCACCCGACCTCGGCTATTCGATGAGCACCTATGCCGAAGATCTGGTGGGAATTCTCGACGTGATCGGCGAGGGCCAGGTGGTGCTGTGCGGCCTTTCCCTGGGTGGCTACGTCGCGTTCGAGCTGTTGCGGCGCTGGCGGGAACGTGTCCGCGGACTGATCCTCATGGACACGCGCGCCGAGGCCGATAGCGCCGAAGGACGCCGCGCCCGCGATGCGCTGATCGGGCGGGTGCGCGAACAGGGGGCCCTGGCTGCGGCGGAAGCGATGCTTCCGCGTTTCTTCACGCCGCAGGTCTCGCCGGAGATCATCGAGCGGATCCGCACCATGATCCTGCGAACGCCGGTCTCCGGCATCGTGGGGGCGCTTTCCGCGATGCGCGAGCGGCCCGACAGCACGGCACTGCTCGAGACCCTCACCGGGATCCCCACGCTCGTGCTGGTCGGCGCGGAAGACATGATCACCCCGCCGCCGATCGCACAGGCCATGGCGACGGCGATTCCAGGGGCCCGTTTGATGGAGATTCCGGGCGCGGGGCATTTGCCCTGTGTGGAGCAGCCCGTTCCAACCACCCGGGCCATTCTGAAATTTCTGCAGACCGTCGGATAGCCCATCTGACTCCAACGTCGTCGGGAGAGCTTCGCCGCCAGCTCGGCCTCGCGTCCGTTACCATGCTGGTGGTTGGCGAGGTCATCGGCGTCGGGATTTTTCTCACGCCCGCCCAGATGGCGCGCGCGCTCGGCTCGCCCTTCTGGCTGCTGGTGGTGTGGCTGGCGATGGGCGTGATGGCGCTCACGGGCGCCCTCAGCTACGGCGCCCTGGCGGCACGCTTTCCCGAGGCGGGTGGGGGCTACGTCTATCTCAGGGAGGGCTGGGGTCGCGGACTGGCTTTCCTCTACGGCTGGAAATGTCTTTTCGTGCTGGATCCCGGCTTGACGGCCGCGCTCGCGGTGGGCGTGGCCAGCTACGCGGCCTATATGGTTGAGCTCGCTCCGATCGCGCAGAAGCTCCTCGCGATGTCGGCCATCGTCCTGGTTGCGGGTGCCAACATCATCGGCGTGCGGCTCGGCGCGGGGATTACCCGTTGGCTCACCTTCCTCAAGCTCGGGCTGCTCGGCTTCCTGATTCTGTGGGGCTTTGCGCGCGGTCTGGGCGACTGGTCGCACTTCGTCCCCTTCGTGGCCCAGCGGCCAGGGTCGGCACCTCTGGGCGCTGCGCTCGCGATCGGACTGGTCTCCGCCTTCTTTTCGTTTGGCGGCTGGTGGGACGCCAGCAAGGTAGCCGGGGAAACCCGCGATCCGCGGCGCACGGTGCCCCGTGCACTCATTCTGGGCGTCACGATCGTCACGGCGGTGTATATCCTCACGACGACTGCGTTCCTCTATCTCGTCCCGCTCGAACGGGTCACCTCGGGAGAGGCCTTCGCGGCCCAGGCCGGCGAGGCGCTGTTCGGACGGATCGGCGGGACCGTCTTCGCCGCAGTTGTCTGCATCGGAGTGCTGAGCAGCCTGACCAGCTACATGATCGCTGCTCCGCGGGTGTACTACGCGATGGCTCGCGACGGAATCTTCCTCAAGGCCGCCGGGGCACTCCATCCGCGCTTCGGGACTCCCGTCGGCGCGATCCTGGTCCAGGCCGCGCTGGCCATCCTCCTGGTTGCGCTCGGCAGCTTCGACCAGATCGTGGGCTACTTCCTCTTTGCCACCGTCTTGTTCGTGGCTCTCACGGCCGCGGCGGTATTCCGCCTGCCGGCAAGAACGGATTCCGGGGACTTCTGGCAAATTTCGCCGGCCATTCCGATCGTCTTCCTGAGCTTTTCCGTCTGGTTACTCTTCCTTTTCGTTCGCAACAGTCCCAGCCAGGCGCTGCTGGGCACTGCAGTCGTGGGGCTGGGCTGGCCGGTCTACCACCTGGTCTTCCGACGGGGTCTTCCAAGGAGGGCTGAATGACCTGGATCCGCACAGTACCGGCTGAGACGGATGCTGCGGTTCGTCGGGCGATCGAGGCCCAGCGGGCGCTCTATCCGGCCGAGTATGCCGAGCCGGTGCATCCTACAACCGACGGCACCTCGGGAATCGTGGCCTCGCACAGCCTCATCCCTGCCGCGCTGCAGCACGCCTTCGCGACCTTCGGAGCCCTGCTCTCGCCGGATCTCCCGCTGACGCGGGCGCAACATGAGATGATCACCACGGTGGTATCGGTCACCAATCGGTGCCGCTATTGAATTACTTCGCACGCAGAGTTTCTGCGTCGAGTCACCCTGGACGAGAAGCTGGTCGAGGCCCTGCGGGAGGATCACCGATCCGCCCCGATCAACGAGCAGGACCGGGTGATGCTGGATTACGTCGTGCAGCTCACCCGGGACGCCACCCGGATCTCACGCGATGATCACGCCAAGCTCCGTGCGGTAGGCTTCGACGATCGCGGCATCCTGCAGATCACCCTCATCGCATCCTGGTTCAATTACATCAACCGGGTGGCGGATTCGCTGGGGGTCGGGCGGGACTGAAAAGGGCGGATGAAACGTCCTGGGGGTTTCGTGCGTCTAATAGAATGGCGGGACCGATTCGATGCTCCATATCGCATCACCGCCAAGCCTCATGCAGTTCTCCCTTTGTGCGGCCCCGGGACGGGTAGTAGACCCGTCCCGCGGGTCGTCTCACCTACTTGTGAGGCCTGCCGGGCGGCGTATCCGAGTTGAAGATTTCTTTGTTCTTTGCGATGAAGCTTTCGAGGTTGGCCGGAACGTCTTCTTCGGGGAAAATGGCCGTTACAGGGCACTCCGGCTCACAGGCGCCGCAATCAATGCACTCGTCCGGGTGAATGTAGAGCTGATCTTCCCCTTCGTAAATGCAATCGACGGGACAGACGTCAACGCACGCTCTGTCTTTCACGCCGATACATGCCTCAGTGATGATGTACGTCATGCCATCCGCTCTCCCTGGATGATCGTTCGGGCGGTCCGCAGGCGAGGTTAAGGTCGTCGGGACAGAATTAAGGAGCCGGACCGCGCTCCGCAAGGGGAGCCCGGGATTAACTTTGCGCATGCGGCATGGTGCGCGATTGCTGTTCCTGCTGGTGCTCTGCGCACCGTCCGCACCCGCGCAACAATGTCCTCCTGGGCCGCTCGCGCTCGTGTTGTCCGGCGGAGGCTCCAAGGGTTATGCGCATATCGGTGTGCTGCAGGTGCTGGACAGCCTGGGGATCCGGCCCGATCTGGTGGTCGGTACGAGCATCGGCGCGCTGGTGGGTGCGCTCTATGCCGGCGGGCGGTCGGCCCGGGAGATCGATTCGCTGACCCGGGGCCTGGATCCCTTCAACAACAACAGCAACAACAACAACGCGAGCGGCCTCAGTCACGGCCCCCATCAATGGGGCGGTCTTCCTGCAGCCGTTCTGTGGGAGCAAGGGAGTCGCGGCTTCACGCTGGCGAGCAGTTCGCTCCGGGAGCTCGAGACCAACGCACTGCTGAATCGTCTGTTGCTGCGCGCAAACCTGCAGGCACGCGGCGACTTCAATCGGCTCGGCATCCCCTTCCGGGCGGTGGCCACCAACCTCCGCAATCGCCAACCCGTGGCATTGCAAGCGGGCGATCTGGCGCAGGCGGTCCGGGCCAGCCTTGCCGTGCCACTGGTCTTCTCTCCCGAGCGGATCGGGGATCAGATTTATACCGATGGCGGGATAGCCGAGAATGTGCCGATTCGGACGGCGCGGGCCGCCGGGGCCAGGCGCTTCATCGTGGTGGACCTGAAAGACCGGGAGCTCGTGGACAGCCTGGTGCTTGCTTCTCCGGATGCGGTCGCGGGCCGGCTCGCCAGCTTTCTCTTCGCCCAGCCGCTGGATTCACTTGGGCCGGATGACATCTACATCTCGCCCGATGTCCGCGGAGTGTCCAACCTGCGTTTCGACCGCAAAACCCGCAGGCGGATGCTGGCCAACGGAAGGGCGGCTGCCGACTCGCTGCTGGGGAGGGCGAGCTGTCTTCCGCGGCCGGCTGTACCGGCCCTTCCCCCCCTCCCAACCCGCCTCGCCGGCTGGACCGTGGAGAACGGCACTGCGCGGGATGCCGCGACGTTGGGCCGGGTTCTGGGGCTCCGGCGCGAAGCGCCGCTCCGGATCGATGCGCTCGCGGCGCAGCTCAGCGATCTCGCTCAAGTCGAGTCCTTCCGGGAGCTCTGGCTCGGTCCGCGAGGCGAAGGGGACAGCCTGATGTTCCGGGCGCAGATCGTTCGTGCCGCGCCGCGCGTGGCCGGGCTTGGTCTGGCCTACGATTACGACTTGGGGGGGCGGCTCTGGGTTGGTGTGCTCGATCGCGTGCTGCTTCCGGGGGTGGAAACGAGCGGGATCCTGACGCTGGGTCGCTTTCGCAGCGATCTCACCGGCAGCGCGTTGACCCACCTCGGCGTTCGTCGGATGAGTCTCACCCCGCTGCTCACCGGCCAGTTGCGCACCGAGGAGATCCGCCGGTTCACCGGGACTGAACGGGATTTCACGCGACTTCCGGTTCGACAGGCCACGGGACAGGGTGGGATCGAATGGGCGCGGGCAGGCGCTTGGCGGCTGCGCGGCACCGGAGGATTCGTGGTCTGGGATTCTGCCGGAGGAGAAAGTCGCTCGGCGGTCGGCGTGTTCCTATCCGCTCGAACGGAGCCGGACCGCGCGGGCCAGCTGCAAGGCGAGGTGGTGTACACCGGCAAGTACCGCTATGCGCTCGCCGAGCTGGGCACCCTGGTACGGTTCGGCCGGGTCAGCCTCGCGCCCGCTGTGCGGGTCGGAGCAGGTCGTCGGCTTCCTCCCCAGCTCACTTTCGAGTTTGGTGGCGAAAACGGCTTTCCTGGTCTCGCGATCGGAGAGCGGCGAGGCGATCGTGAGCTGGTGGCTCAGTTACAGAGCAACTTCGTGGTGCGGGGTCCCCTGGCAGTCCGGCTGCTCCTGGCGGCCGGTCGCTCCGCCGAGGGCGGAGGGTTGCTGGAGCGGAACAACTGGCTTGGCGGAGCGCGGGCAGGGCTCGGCGCCAGCACTCCGTTCGGGCCGATGCTGTTCGAGTATGGGCTGGCGACGAACGGAAAAGCGGCGGCCTTCGTTCGGGTGGGACGCTGGTTCTAAACGGCGTTCCGCTCTAGGCGAGCTGCCTCCGCAGGAAGGCCAGTGTCCGCTGCCACGCTAGGGCGGCGCAGGCCTTGTCGTGGACCGTCGGACGGGTGTCGTTGAAGAAAGCGTGATCCGCCTCGTAGTAATGCGCTTCGATGCTGCCGCCCGCCGTCTTGATCTGGTCGACCAGCACCCGGGCGTCCGCTTCCTTGACGGAATTGTCGCGCTTCGCGAAGTGCGCTAGTACCGGTACGCCGACCCTGGCCGGATCGATCCGGACTTTGGGGTGCACGCCGTAGAAGTCGACAGCCGCGCCAATCTGGTCGGGGTATTCAATGGCGGCGTAGAGAGCCAACTGGCCGCCCATGCAGAATCCCACCACTCCTACCCTTTTCGAGCTGGTCTCCGGGCGAGCCAGCAGCGCCCCGGCGGCCGCGCTCAAATCGGCACCGGCCTTGGCGATGTTCAGCGCCATGAAGAGCTTCCCCGCCTCATCCGGACTCTTGGTGACCTCGCCATTGTAGAGATCGGGCGCCAGAGCGACGAAGCCCTCCCGCGCGAAGCGGTCGCACACCTCCTTGATGTGATCGACCAGTCCCCACCATTCCTGCAGCACCAGCACTCCGGGACCCGCTCCGGAAGGCGGGAGCGCGAGGTATCCGGCCGCGATATGTCCATTGCCAGGAAATTGTACCAGCTCACCCATGTGGACTACAGCAGAGCGGAGAGCGGTGTCGGGACCTGTTCACTCCGTGGCTCGGGTTCTCCGTAGCGGTCGGAGGCCGTATAGAGACGGTTCCATTCCTCGCGCAAGCAGAAGGGATCTGCTCCGTACGCCCGGTCAACTGCCAAGACCCCGTCGAGGTGGTCAATTTCGTGCTGCAGCAGCTCCGCGCGGTCGCCCTCGAGCTCGAGCTCGTGGGTCTCTCCCTTCAAGTCCTCGTAGCGAATTCTTACGTGATGGGCTCGTTGAACCCTTACCAGCAGGTTCGGGAAGGAGAAGCAATCGTCCCAGACCGAGAAATCTTCAGTTCCGATATCCACGATCTCGGGATTGATCAAAGTCCACGGCTGATCCATCTCGACGTGGACAATGCGAACCGGTGCGCCGATCTGGGGTGCTGCGATCGCCCGGCCGCTACCGAAACGGGACTGCCAGTCCCGCAGCGTCTCGCGCAGATCGTCCACGATGACTCGAACCGCTGTAGAGCGAGGCTTGGCGATGAACTCGCAGCGGGCGCGGAGAATAGGGTCGCCCAGCAGCCGGATGCGATGAATAGTCATGCTGCTAATCTCCGGCTTGCGCCCCGATTACTCAAGAGTTGGACTCAGGAGACCGTGGCACAGTTAGTTAGCTAATAAGTAGCAGTAACAACTACTTCAGCAGATCGCCTGTCCGGGGGTATGCCGAAGCAAGGCCTGCGGAAGGGAAGCGAACCGGAACTAAGTTTGCTAACTCATTGCACCACCAAATCTTCCGCCCTTTGACAATCCCGACTATTTTACTTAGGATTCGCTATATTCTAACGGTCCGGAAAGAAGGGTATTAGCACCATGAGCAGCCCCGTCGAGTCCCTCGTCAATCGCGAATACAAGTGGGGCTTCGTCACCGACATCGAGGCCGATTCGGTTCCGAAGGGTTTGAGTGAGGACATCATCCGCCTCATTTCGACCAAGAAGGCCGAGCCCGCGTTCATGCTGGATTGGCGGCTCAAGGCCTATCGCGGCTGGCTCAAGATGAGCGAGCCGCATTGGCCCAATGTCTCCTATCCGGTCATCGACTATCAGAACATCATCTATTACTCGGCGCCGAAGACCCAGAAGCCGCTTGGCTCGCTGGAAGAGGCCGACCCGAAACTCCTGGAGACCTACCAGAAGCTCGGTATCCCGCTGACCGAGCAGAAAATCCTGACTGGCGTTGCGGTCGATGCCATTTTCGATTCCGTATCGGTCGGAACCTCCTACAAGAAGCAGCTCGGCGAGCTGGGCATCATTTTCTGCTCCTTCTCCGAGGCGGTTCTGGAGCATCCCGAGCTGGTCCAGAAGTACCTGGGTTCCGTGGTTCCCGCGAGCGACAATTATTTCGCGGCACTCAATTCCGCGGTCTTCAGCGATGGGTCGTTCGTGTACGTCCCGAAGGGGGTTCGTTGCCCGATGGACCTCTCGACCTATTTCCGGATGAATGCCCAGAACACCGGCCAGTTTGAACGCACGCTGATCATCGCCGACGAGGGTGCTCACGTCAGCTACCTCGAGGGCTGTACTGCTCCGAAACGCGATGAGAATCAGCTGCACGCCGCGGTGGTCGAGCTGGTGGCGCTCGAGGGGGCGACCATCAAGTACTCGACCGTGCAGAATTGGTACGCCGGCGACGAGGAAGGCCGCGGTGGGATCTATAACTTCGTGACGAAACGCGGCAAGGCTTCGCGGGGGGCCAAGATCTCCTGGACGCAAGTGGAAACCGGTTCGGCGATCACCTGGAAATACCCCAGTGTAATTCTGCAGGGGGATGACTCGGTCGGCGAGTTTTATTCAGTGGCGGTGGTGAACGGCCGGCAGCAGGCCGATACCGGCACCAAGATGATCCATATGGGCCGTAACACCCGGAGCACCATTGTCTCGAAGGGGATCAGCGCGGGGCGTGGCAACAACAGTTATCGCGGCCTGGTCAAGGTTCTCCCCAAGGCCTCCGGAGCGCGCAACTATACCCAATGCGACTCGATGCTGATCGGAAACCGCTGCGGCGCGAATACCTTTCCCTATATCGACGTGCAGAACCCATCGGCCTCGGTGGAGCACGAAGCCAGCACGTCGAAGATCGGCGAGGATCAGATCTTCTACTGCAAGCAACGCGGCCTCAATACCGAGAACGCCATCTCGATGATCGTGAACGGCTTCTGCAAGGAAGTATTCAAGGAATTGCCGATGGAGTTCGCCGTGGAAGCGCAGAAGCTGCTTGGTGTCAGTCTCGAGGGGAGCGTGGGCTAGTGCTGGAAATCAAAGGGCTCCGGGCCTCCGCGGGCGACAACGAAATCCTGCGCGGCATTGATCTCAGTGTGAAGGCTGGGGAAGTGCATGCCATCATGGGCCCGAACGGATCGGGCAAGAGCACGCTTGCTCAGGTGCTGGCGGGCCACCCGGCCTACACGGTCACGGCGGGCAGCGTACTGCTCGAGGGCCAGGACCTCCTGGAGCTCGAGCCTGAAGAGCGCGCCCAGGCCGGGGTGTTCCTGGCCTTCCAGTATCCCGTGGAGATCGCCGGTGTCAGCAACGCCTATTTCCTGCGCGCCGCGTACAATGCGCTCCGCAAGGCGCGCGGCCAGGAAGAGCTCGATCCCATCGACTTTCTCGACCTGCTCGAGGAAAAACTCAAGGTGGTGGGGTGGGAATCCGAAATCATGCAGCGCGCCGTCAACAGCGGATTCTCGGGTGGTGAGAAGAAACGCAATGAGATCCTGCAGATGGCGGTGCTCGAGCCGAAGCTGGCGATCCTCGATGAGACCGATTCCGGCCTCGATATCGATGCGCTGCGGATCGTGGCGGATGGGGTCAATGCTCTGCGCCGCCCCGATCGGGCCACCATTGTGGTGACCCACTACCAGCGGTTGCTCAATTTCATCATCCCCGACTTCGTGCACGTGCTCGTCGAGGGACAAATCGTGAAATCGGGCGGAAAAGAGCTTGCCCTCGAGCTCGAGGCCAAAGGCTACGAGTGGTTGACCGGAATTCCGGAAGGAACGCCGGCGTGAACGGCGAATATCTGGAAGCCTTCGAGCGGTTTACCGGCAACGGCGGCAGCCGTGGCCCGGCCGCTTTGCTGGCCCGGCGGCGCGAAGCGTTCGACCGCTTTGCCAGAACCGGGTTTCCGACGGCGAAGGACGAGGAGTGGCGGTTCACGCCAGTGACGCCGATCGCGCGGACGAGCTGGCGCCTCGACGGGCGGGCGGGCCGCCAGCCGGTAGCAGGGCAGGATCTCGAGGCGTACCGGTTCGGCGCCACGGAATGGTGTACGCTGGTTTTCGTGGATGGCCAATTCGATCCGGTGCTTTCCCACCGCCCGGAGCTGCCTGCCGGCGTCACGGTCGAGCCGCTGGGCGAGGCGCTCACCCGAGATCCCCTGCTCATCGAGCGCTCCTACGCCCAGATTGCCACTCCGGACCTCACTCCCTTCGCGGCGCTCAATGCGGCGTTTGCCGGTGAAGGCGCCGTGGTGCGAGTCCCGCCGGGGGTGGATCTCGCCGCTCCGATCCACCTGCTGTACGTCACGACGGACGCTGCTGCCGGCGCCGCCGTGCAGGTGCGCACGGTGTTGCTGGTCGAGCGAAGCGCGCGCGCGCAATTGGTCGAGAGCTATGCCGGACTGGGCACCGGCGCCTCGTTCCACAACGTGGTCACCGAGGTCGTGGTCGGCGAGGGAGCCTGGGTGGAGCACACCCGGATCCAGCGCGAAAACGAAGCGACGTTTCATATCGGGCTGACCCAAGTGGAGCAGGCGCGCGACAGCCACTATCGGTCCTTCACCCTGGCGGCCGGCGGCGCCATCGCGCGCCACGACCTCCGGGCTCGCCTTTCCGGCGAGAATGTCGAGACGCTCTTGTATGGTCTCTACCTCGGGCGCGGCGAGCAGTTGGTGGACAATCACACGACGATCTTCCACGACCAGCCCAATTGTCGGAGCTGGGAGGTTTACAAGGGCATCCTTGACGACCGGAGCCACGCCGTATTCAACGGCAAGGTGTTCGTCCGGCCCGAAGCGCAGAAGACCGACGCCAAACAGACGAACCGGAACCTGCTGCTGTCCGAAGGGGCCAAGGTCGACACCAAGCCCCAGCTCGAGATCTTCGCGGACGACGTCAAGTGCACCCATGGCGCGACGGTCGGGCGCATAGACGAGAGCGCATTCTTCTATCTCCAGAGCCGCGGAATTCCCCGCGCTGAGGCGCAGCGCGTGCTGACGTACGCATTCGCCGCCGAGGTGGTGAACGAAGTGGCATCGACGCCGGTGCGCGAGGCCCTCGATGAGCTGGTGGCCACCCGTCTCGGCATCGAGAGCTGATCCAGCCATGACGCCGCTGGCGACGGTTCCTCCAGGAGCATCCCGCGTTGGGCGCGCCGGGGCGTGGGATGTCGAACGGATCCGTGCGGATTTTCCGATCCTCGCGCGCGAGGTGCGTGGGCGTCCGCTGGTCTATCTCGACAATGCCGCGACAGCCCAGAAGCCCGGGCCTGTCATCGCGGCGATGACACGCTACTACGAAACCGGCAACGCGAACGTGCATCGCGGCGTGCATGCGCTGAGCCAGGAAGCGACCCTGGCGTACGAGCGGGTGCGAGAGCTGGCCGCGCAGTTCCTGGGCGCCGGCTCGAGCGCCGAGCTCGTCTTTACCTCCGGCACGACCGCCGCCCTCAACCTCGTAGCCCAGAGCTATGGCGGCTCGGTGCTCCGGCCCGGCGATGAAATCCTCGTCACCGAGATGGAACACCACTCCAATCTGGTTCCCTGGCAGCTCATCGCCGAACGGACCGGTGCGGCCATCAAGGCGATTCCCGTGACGGAATCAGGCGGACTGGACCTCGCGGCGTTCGAATCGCTGCTGACGTCGCGCACCCGGATCGTGGCGGTGACCCATGCCTCCAATGTCCTGGGAGCCATCAACCCCATCAACGCCATCTGCGCGATGGCCCACGAGGTCGGCGCGGTAGTGGTCGTGGACGGGGCGCAGTCGGCCCCGCATCTCCGCCTCGACCTCGCGGCCATGAATTGCGATTTCTTCGCCTGTTCCGGTCACAAACTCTACGGACCCACCGGGATCGGCCTGCTGTACGGGAAGCGCGAGCTGCTCGAAGCGATGCCGCCATGGCAGGGCGGGGGGGGGATGATTCGCGAGGTCCAGATCGAGCGCAGCAGCTATGCGCCGCCGCCGGAACGCTTCGAAGCCGGCACCCCGCCGATCGCGGAGGTGGTGGGGCTGGGAGCGGCGCTGGACTACTTGATGACGTGGGACTGGGAGGCCCTGGTGGCGTACGAGCAGGATCTGGTCGCCGAGGCGGGCCGCAAGCTCGCCGACGTGCCAGGGCTTCGGATTCTTGGCGAAGGCGCGGATCGGGTCAGCGTCATGTCGGTGGTGCTGGAAGGGATCCATCCCCACGATGCCGGCACGGTGCTCGACACTCTGGGCATCGCCGTCCGGGCCGGGCATCACTGTGCCCAACCCTTGATGCGGCGCTTTGGAGTCTCGGCTACCCTGCGTGCCTCGTTCGGGGCCTACAACACTCCCGCCGAGATCGATGCCCTGGTCGCTGGGCTCGGCCGAGCCAGAGCGGTGTTGGGATGAGCAGCGAGCTCGACGAGCTCTATCAGAGCGTCATCCTCGATCACAACCGCACTCCGCGGAATTTTCACAGGCTCGAGGACGCGACGACCCATGCCGAGGGGCGTAACCCGCTCTGCGGGGATATGTATGAGATCTGGCTCAAGCTGGAAGGAGACCGGGTCAGCGATGCTGCGTTCCTGGGACAAGGCTGCGCGATCTCCAAGGCGAGTGCCTCGATGATGACCCAGATCATCAAAGGAAAGAGCGTGGCGGAAGTGGAAGGACTATTCGAGAAGTTCCACGAGCTCGTGACGGTAGGTGCCAGCGGTGGCAGCGGGCTTCCCCCGAAGCTGGAGGTGTTCAAGGGCGTGCGCGCTTTCCCGATTCGGGTGAAGTGCGCGACGCTCAGCTGGCATGCGATGAAACAGGCGCTAGAAGCGGTGAGAGGTAACCAGAGCGGTGAGAGGTAAGAGGGTGAGACGAGGACCCAACCGAAGAGGGAGGTGGGAGTGCCCTATAACGAGATGATGGTAAAACCCATGCGTGAGGAGGTCACTCGCCTGGGGGTCCGGGAGCTTCGCAGCATTGCGGAGGTGGATGCGGCACTCGGGCCTGGGGAGGGAACTGCGCTGGTGTTCGTGAACTCGGTGTGCGGATGTGCTGCGGGGGCGGCCCGGCCCGCGCTGAGCCTCGCGCTCCGGCATCCGGTCAAGCCGCAGCACCTGTATACGGTCTTCGCCGGACAGGATATGGAGGCCGCGGCGCGGGCGCGGAGCTATTTCGCGGAGTATCAGCCCAGCTCACCTTCGGTAGCATTGCTCTCGGATGGTGAGGTGGTGCACTTCGTCCACCGCCACATGATCGAGGGCAAGGGGCCGGAGGCGATCGCGCAGGATCTGATTGCGGCGTTCGAGCGGTACTGCGGCACCGAAGCGGTGAGAGGTAAGCGGTAAGACGTTATTACCTTCCCCGTTCCACCCCTCACCCCTCACCCCTCACTGCTATGTCCGGCCACGTTTTCCATCCCGGCCACGAAGCGCTCCACGGCGTCACTGTCGTGGTGGAAGGTGCTTCGGGCCGCAGCTGGGTGGGACGCTATCACGAAACCAATGAGCGGGGCGTCGTGCTCCACGACGTCGCCATCCACGATCCCGCCACGGCCGCCTTGTCCCGCGGAGACTGGATCGAACGGCTTCGCAAGTTCGGGATCCGCGTCGACGAGCCGTTCGTCATTCTGCCTGCCAAAGAGGCCGGCCCGATCACCCGCCTGAGCGACTGGAAGGAACCCCCCGTCCGACCATCCGGAGCCTGACCGCATGAACAGCGGCACTGTGGTCCGCCTTGAGGGCGTCACCAAGCGCTTCGCCGGCCACACTGCCGTCGACCGGCTCTCCATGGAGGTCCCCGCCGGCGGGATCTTCGGCCTGCTCGGTCCCAACGGCGCCGGCAAGAGCACCACGATCCGCATGATCCTCAACATTCTCACCCCCGACGAGGGGCGCATCACCCTCTTCGGGGGCGAGGCGGCGAGCCGCGACCTCTCGGCGCGGATCGGTTATCTCCCCGAAGAGCGCGGGCTCTACAAGAAGATGCGCGTGGGGGATCACCTCGCTTTCCTGGGCGAGACCAAGGGAATCGCCCGCTCCGTGGCACGCCGGAAGGCCGGTGTCTGGCTCGAACGGCTTGGCATCTCGGACTGGACGATGAAAAAGGTCGAGGAGTTGTCCAAGGGCATGCAGCAGAAGGTCCAGTTCATCGGCGCTCTCTTGCACGATCCCGACCTGCTCTTGCTGGACGAGCCATTCAGCGGGCTCGACCCCGTCAACAGCCAGGTGATGAAGGACGTGGTGGTCGAGCTGGCGCGCACCGGGAAGACCCTGCTCTTTTCGACCCACATCATGGAGCAGGCCGAGCGGATGTGCGACCACATCGTGATTATCGCGCGCGGACAGAAGGTGGTCGACGGATCGCTGGCAGGAGTGAAGCGGGAGTTCGGCGGGCGGCATATCGCGCTCAGCTTCACCAGGAACGGCGACCGCGCGGCCCGCGTACTGAACGACCGCGCGCTGGTTGAGCGAGTGGATGACTACGGCGCCAGCGCGGAAGTGCAGCTGACGGGAAACTCCGATCCCGACCGGCTGCTTCGCGCGCTGGTGGAGAACGACGTCGGGCTGGCCCGCTTCGAAGTGGTCGAGGCGTCGCTCCAGTCCATCTTCATCGCCAAGGTTGGAGCAGAGGCAGCCGTCGCGCCGGCGCACGAGGTGACCCATGCATAAGATTCTCGCGGTCATCCGGCGCGAGTTCGTCGAGCGCGTGCGGACGCGGGCGTTCATCATCTCCACGATGCTGTTCCCCTTGCTCATGGCGATGTTCACGGTGCTGCCCGCCCTGCTGCTCCGGCGCGCGAGCGGGACCAAACGGATCGCAGTGGTGGAGGGGGTGGAAGGCACCTTCACGGCGAGGGTTGCGGATGCGTTGGCCAGCAACCGGCGCAGAGATTCCGCCGCGCCGCTGCCGTTCGATGTGGAACGCCTGCCCGCAGTCGGCCGGGTAGAGGCGGTACGGGACTCGGCGCTCGCCCGCACCGGGCTATCGAAACGCGCGCAGGCCGAGGCGTTCGACGGCGTGCTGGTGCTGACCGAAGAGACGCTCCAGAACGGCCGGATCCAGTACTATGGAGCCAACGTGGGGAGTCCGGCGGAAATGCGACGTTTGGAGGAAATCCTCCGCCCGGTGGTGCAGCGTGAACGGCTCGAGCGACTTGGAGTCGATCCCGGGGTGGTGCTTCAGGCGATCGGGAGGGTCGACCTCGTCACCCAAAAGGTGGCGGATGGGAGACTTACCGGCCAAAGCGGTGCCGCAACATTCGGGCTGGCCTACGGCATGGTGTTCATCCTCTATCTCGCGCTGATGATTTACGGCTCCCAGGTCATGACCTCGGTCGTCGAGGAAAAATCGAGCCGCATCATCGAAGTCCTCGCATCCAGCCTTCGCCCGTTTGAGCTGATGCTCGGCAAGGTGATCGGCGTGGGCCTGGTCGGGCTGTTTCAGCTCTCGATCTGGGCGGCGACGGCGCTGTACCTCGGGTCGTTCGGAGCCTCGTTCATGGGGCGGATGATGGACGACGGTGGCGCCGCCGCCGCGGCCACCAGCAGCGGCGGGGCATCCTTCCTCTCCGCCGTCAGCCCGGCGCTTGTGCTCATCTTCCTGGTGCTGTTCATTCTCGGCTTCCTTTTCTATGCAGCCATGTTTGCGGCGGTTGGAGCGATGTCCAGCACGGTTCAGGATACCCAACAGCTCATGATGCCGGTGACGTTGCCCATCATGCTCGGCATCATGACCATTTTCGCGCTGGTCAACGATCCGAACGGGACGCTGGGCAAAGTGATCACCTTCATTCCCTTCTGGGCACCCTTTGCGTTGCCGGTGCGTTATTCGATCACGCCGCTCCCGATTTGGGAGGTTCTCTCCGCCATCGCGGTGATGATTCTGAGCGTGTTGGGCGTGGCCTGGGTGGCCGGACGGGTCTACCGGGTGGGAATTCTGTCGTACGGGAAGCGCGCTACGTTCCGCGACATGGTGAGGTGGGTCAGGACTGCCTGACGGGGCGCGGATAGCTTCCCATTGGGGGCACTCAGAAGTGAAAGCCGCTCTTGACGTAGAAGCGGAGCTTTTCGCCGCCGCTGGCAAGCGTCGCCGTAAACACATGGCTCGAGACGGTCGTCCAGACTCCTCCACCCAGTGAGTAGTGCCAGCGCGTGGAGCTCTCGCCGTCCTGGAAGACGCGTCCCACGTCGCCCAGCCCGAGCACTCCCCAGTTTCCGACATCCAGCAAGTCGCCGAGATTGAGCCGCACATCGACGTTGGCATAGAGCGAGGCATCGCCGATGAAGCGACGGGTGGTGAGACCGCGGAAGTTCAGCCAGCCGCCGAGCTCGGGCGCCTCGAAGAATGGCGGGGTGCCGAGGGCTCGCTGGGCGCCGATCCGAAACGCGAGGGTGGGCTGCATCGGCATGGAGCGCGCGGTGTGATACGAGGTTCCCACCAACCCAATCGTTCCAAATGCCGAGCGTACGTCCAGGATCGAGGGGAACACCCGGCCCCTGAGCTCGAGGGTCACCCCCTTGGTGGGCAGATCCTCATCGTCCCGGGAGTCGATGACGAAGGCCGCGCTGGCCCCGGCTTCGGTGAAGGATCCGGTTCCATAGGGCCGCTCGACGGTAAGCAGAGTAACCCGCTGCTCATCCGTCTCCGACCAGCGCAGCAGTCCTCCGAGCTCGAATCGCGCCGGCCCGCCAATCCCAAGCTCGACTACCGGCTCGAGGGAATAGGCCTGCTGAATCACGTTGTGAAAGCCGCTGCTGGGAGCCCGGGTCGTCTCGTTTCCAAATCCGAAGAACCGGATCACGTCCGCGTTCAAGGCCGCCGCCTTGATGAGCACGCGCCGGTCGGGCCGCTCAAAGCGGATGTCGGCCCTGAAGTCGGCGTTGAGCTCACCCGCCTTGGTCGTGGTCGCCAAGCGGAGGGCAACCCGCGATTGGTAGGGTACTTTGCGGAACCCGTAGCTGTAGAACACGGGTCCCGCTCCAACGATGGCGCCAAGCTCCGGACGGATGCCGATCCAGGGCGCCATACTGATACGATGTCCCCAATCGCGGTGGGGAAGTGCCTCCGGGGGGCGCATGATGCGTTGCACCGGGCCAGTTGCCTGGACCGTTGAACTGCCCGAATCGTCGTAGACCCGGAGAGCACTGCCCCCCGTCGAATCCGCCACGAGGTCGGCGCCGCCTCCGGTGATCACTCGGAGCGGGATCCCGTCCTTGTGACCGCGGATCCGCATGCTGTCGGCCCCGCCCCGGAAGTACAACCGGATCTCGCTGGTCTCCTCCCGCACAAATCGCCGCCGCCACACCGGAGTGCGATTGGCCGCGAACATCTCCAGCACCAGCGAGCCATCAGGTGCCCGACTGGCCTCAACGAGCTCCGAGCCCTCCGAGCCGTGGATATCCACCACCTGAGCGAGCCCGCGATAGAACCGGTCCGCTGCTCCCGGCAGGGCATCCCGCCGGCTCATGAGGCTCTTCGCTAGATAACCAGTCGTTGAGTCGTCGAACTCAGCTGGAAGAGTAGCGACCGCCGCAGTGATGGTCTCGTCGCTCAACCGGCTGCGGAGGTGCGCCGCCACCGTGTCCCACGCCCGACGGTCCATGCCGGCCAGGAGCAGTCGGTCGAGTGATTCCGATTTCATCGTGAGCCCCCGAATGCTGCGGTATTCGGGGCCGAACTTGATCCAAACTGGGAAAACCCGCCTGGCCACGTTGTAGATGAGGCCATCGTTGTGGGCGAGGGCCCAATCCCGATCGCGCGGGATCGGGACCCACCAGTGCAGGCCATCACGATCTGAGCGTATCCAGCTCCATTGCTCGGCGTGCCGGTCGGGATCGTTGACGAGGAGATCGAGGAGGCGCGCTGTCAGGTAGCTGTTTTGGTCAACCCAGTTCACTCCATCCGCGTGAATCCGCGCCAGCAGAGTGTCCGATGCGATCACTTCCGCTTCGTGCACTTCGGGAAAACACTCTTCGCTGGGAATGTGACGGCGCTCGAAGGTGCCCAGCATGCCTTTGAAATCCTCCCGCCATTTGCCCACGCGCGGGGAGTCGGGCATGACGGCCAGCCAGCGTTCGGTCGTCGGCAAGCCGGCGGCCTCCTCTAATCCTCCCACGGCGAGCGCCCCGGCGGGGAACATCGCACTGATGTGATTGTGATAGAGCCAGCGGATTGGAGGGGTACGGCGAAACCCCTTCGCCAATTGGCCCGGGTTCTTGTCGACGGAACGAAACTGATAGATGCGGCCGTCAGGCGTACAAAAGCGGAGCGCCAAGGTTTGGCCTCCGCCCCCACGATCATAGGCCGTGAGCCCTCCCCGAAGCGTGTCCAGGGCCGCAACCGGCACTTCGATCTCCGTCATCCACAGTTGCCGCCAGCCCTTGCCGAACAGGAAGCGGCGAAACCATCCCGCTTCGTATTGAGGCCCCGGCTTCAGCGCGACCTTGCTGCCAGGCACAACCGGTTCGCTGAGTTGTGCAGCTTGCAGCAAAGTCAGGAGCGCGATGCCGGCTACGACCATGACACCCGCCTGCAAGGGTGAGCGCTGGCACTTCACCAGCGGGGCGCAGCGCCGAATGGCGCGCGCCCTCTACACTGGGGGACGGTCTTCGGTCCCCCGCAGGCACCCCCTGGTTTGAATAATCTCCCCTTAGAAATGAAACCCGAATGTGGCGTAGATTCGGGCCGCCTCACCACTCCGCGCATAAGTGAAAGTGACCGTGTTCTTCCGCTCGACGATCGCGAGCCAGAGACCGGCACCCCATCCCCTGTGCCAGGTGCTCGAAGCTTCGCCGTCCAGGTAGACCTGTCCGAGGTCGCCGAGCCCGAAGATCCCCCACTCCCCCGGGATTACCGGAGACGCGCCGAGGTCAAGCCGAAGCTCGCCGCTTCCATACAAGGCAGCGTCCCCGATGAAGCGCCCGGGAAGAAATCCTCTGAGGGAGTGACGTCCGCCGAGAGAAGGAGCTTCGAAGAAGGGCGAGTCGCCCCAGTCCTTGCTGGCACCAGCTCGGAGGGCGAGGGTGGGCCTGCCCGGCAGGAACCCCGCCGTCGCGAAGCCGGCGATCGTGCCCTCGAAAACCGCGAAAGAGGCTGCGACGTCGGCTATGGCGGGGAAAAACTCTCCATTCAGTTGAACGCGTAGACCCAAGTTCGGGTAGCCTGGATTGTCGCGCAGGTCCAGTTCCCAGCCGGCACTGGCCCCGACTTCGGTGAAGTTCCCGAAGCCATAGGGCCGCTCGGCGGCCGCCAGCGTCTGACGCCGCTGGTCCGTGTCGGAGTTGCGCACGAAACCTCCGATCGAGAATTCGGTCTTCCCCTTCATTCCGAGCGACAGCTTCGGCTCGAAGCTGTAGCTGTTCCGGCGCACTACATAGAAGGGGACCGGCTCGACCGGCTTGGTTTCATTGCCCAGTCCGAAGTAGCGGACCGCGTCCGAGCTGAATGCAGTTCCCCTGAGGAGCAGGCGGCGTCCTGGAGATTCGAATCGAAAGTCGCCCCTGAAATCCACGTTGATACCGGTGATCCCCGTGGCATAGGCCGCCCGGACGGCCAGCTGCGACGCAAAAGGAGCCCGACGGAAGCCGTAGCGAGTCAGCATCGGCCCCCCGCCCAATACCAACCCCACGTTGGTCCAGTAGTCCAGCCAGGGCGCGATACCGAGCGTCGCGCCCCAGTCGCGCAACATCGCCTCGGGGCTGTGGGGTTTGCCGGGCGGATTAAACGTCCGCGTCGAGTCATACACCGAAGCGGTAATCGAGGTCGCGATAGAGAGCGGCCCGCCCCCGTCATCGACAATGCGGATCCGAATCGCCTCGGTGCTCGCCCCAGTCACTCGGTCGGCGCCGCCCAGCGTGTAGACACGAATCTCTTGCGTCTCGGCCGGCAGGAAGTGCCGACGCCAGCGGCTCTGTCCCGCCATGCGCTCCACCGTCAGCGTGAGGCTGCTGTCGCGCGCTTGGGCGAGCTCGATCCGATCGGCTCCTTCCGTCGCCCAGATCTCCACGACGTCTGCGAGCTGGCGATAGAAGGCGTTCGCGATGCTGGGCAATTCATCGCGGCGGTGCTGCAAGGCCTCGGTGAGCCAGGCTACAACGTTGCGATCGTAGCCCGGCGGAAGCGCTGCCATCGCGCGTTCAATCACCTTGTCGTTGAGGCGGCTGACCAGGCGTTTGGTCACTGAATCCCATGCGGCACGATCGAGGCTCACCAGCAGCCGCCGGTCCACCGCGGTAGAGCGCTTGGTGAGTCCGCCGAGGCCGCTAAAACGGCTGTCGAATTTGGTGAACTTCGGCTCCGCGAAACGGGCCAGGGACCAGAGCAGACCATCGAGACGTGTGAACGCCCAGTCGCGATCGGTGGGGATAGGGACCCAGCGGTGACCTGCCGCATCGTCGAAGCGAGCCCAGGTCCATTGTCCTTCATGGCGATCCCAGTCACCAATGAGGAGGTCCACCAGACGCGCGGTCAGGTAGGCCCGAGCGTCGACTCTGCTGGCGCCGTCGGTTCGCAGGCGCTCGAACAAGTCCTTGCTGTCCAGCAGCTCGCGAGCTCCCTTCACTTCTTCCGGATTCTCGTCGGAGCCGTGCAGGCGCTGCTCCAGAATACCTGGGCGCCCGGCGTAGTCGGCGCGCCATTCCCCGAGCCGCGGATCGTCCGGGAGTACCACTAGCTGGACATCGGGATGGATCAACCCGGCCGCGTGCTGGAGCACCTCGATTGCCAAGGGTCCGCCTGGCACGGTGCCGCTGATTTGATCCTGCGCGAGCTTCCTCGCGGCGGCGGTGCGCAGCTTCGGGGGCCAGTCCAGGGTTGCGTCCTTGACGAGGGCTCGAAAGCCGAAGGTGCTGCCATTGGCGGCCTGGAACATGAAGGGGCGGCTTGCGTCGGCGCTGCTTCGCTTCACCGCGGTAAGGCCGCCCTCGACCCCCCCGAGATCGGCGACGCGGATCCGGATCGGCTTCGTCCAAAGTGGACGGTAGGTGTTTCCCAGCAGAAACCGGTGGAGTCCGCCCACCGCAAACGCGCTGTGCGGAATCACCGTTACGCTATCGCGATCGTGGTCGGCCCGGCGGACCGGGGAGCGACGGGAAGAGTCCGCTTGCGCTGCGCCTGAGCTGGGCATGGCGAGGAGAGTTACCAGCAGCACGGTAGCCGTACCGCATAGGGGCGCGGGCGGGAAACTCCGCCTCGGAATCATTGCCACCCTAGGGGCATCAGCCGCCTGCCGGTCGAGGTTCCGGTCAAGAAGTACTTGGCTAGGTGACGGTTACCGATCCAGTGGCGGGCACGTGCTGAGGCGGCTGGACGGAAGAGCACAGCAGCGTGGCCGGGCTCACCCACGCTCCCGGGCAGCGCGCAGAGAGCCAGCGCCACGCTGCCCGGGGAAATATCTGGAGCGGTTTACCGGTTCGGCTGAGGGGTAACCCGCAAATAGGGTTTCTTGGCGACGAAGCCCTTGGGGAATTTCTTCTTGGCATCGTCATCCGATACCGCCGGTACGATGATCACGTCCTCGCCGTGCTTCCAATCCACGGGTGTCGCCACCGAGTATCCCGCCGTGAGCTGGAGCGAGTCAATGACGCGGAGCAGCTCCTCGAAGTTGCGTCCGGTGCTCGCAGGATAGGTCAGGGTCAGTTTGACCTTGTTGTCGGGGCCGATGACGAAGACGGAACGGACGGTGAAATTCTCGCTGGCGCTGGGATGAATCATGTCGTAAAGCATCGCCACTTTGCGATCAGGGTCGCCGATCATGGGAAAGTTCACTTGGTGGCCGGTGACATCCTTGATGTCACCCTCCCATTTCCGATGCGAATCCACCGGATCAACGCTCAGGCCGATGATCTTGGTGTTGCGTCTGTCAAATTCCCCCTTGAGCTCTGCGGCGCGACCCAACTCCGTAGTGCACACCGGGGTGAAATCTTTCGGGTGGCTGAAGAGCACCGCCCAAGCATTGCCTTTCCACTCGTGAAAATTGATCGGTCCCATTGTAGTGTCGGCGGTGAAGTTGGGGGCGTCGTCGCCCAATCGAATGGCCATGCGTGAACCTCCCTAAATTGCCAGGGCTCAAGGTCAAACTGCGCTATCCGGTACGGCGAGAACTTACGTTGGCTCGCGGCTCTTGGCTATTGGCCGCTGGCAGCAGAGCCGCGCGCTGAATCCTGATCCCTTAGCTTTCGGCCATGCACGAATACGACGTGATCGTCATTGGCGGCGGGCATGCGGGGGCCGAAGCGTGCGCGATGGCAGCGCGCTCCGGAGTGCGCACCTTGTTGCTGACGCAGAACCTGGAAACCATTGGGCAGATGTCCTGCAATCCGGCTATCGGGGGCATTGCCAAGGGCACGGTGGTGCGCGAAGTGGATGCATTGGGCGGAATTATGGGCCGAGCGACCGACCTTGCCCGGATCCAATTCCGGATGCTCAATCGCTCCAAGGGCCCTGCAGTCTGGTCGCCGCGTGCCCAGTGCGATCGGGGACTCTACCGGCGCGCGGTTCGCTCGCAACTGGAACGGCTGGCGCGGCTGGGATTTGCCCAAGGCACAGTCGCCCGCTTTCTACTCGAGGGCGGCCGAGTCGCCGGGGTGGAGACGAGCGACGGACGCCGCTACCGCGGCAGAGCGATTGTGCTCACCGCCGGGACGTTCATCCGCGGGGAGATCCGGGTAGGCCTTACCACGCGGATTCCGGCGGGTCGGGCGGGGGAGGCACCGGCTGGTGAAATCTCCCAAGCCGTTGCGGCACTTGGCATTACGATCGAACGCTTCAAGACTGGAACCCCCCCAAGAGTAGATGGTCGGACGGTTCAGCTGGACCGGCTCCTGCGCCAAGACGGGGAGGTTGAGCCGTACTGGTTCTCCTTCTACGAGCGCCTGGAGCACCCGCAGCAGTTGCCCTGTTACCTCACCCACACCACCGAGCGGCTGCGGGAGATCGTCTCGGCGCACCTGAGCGAGTCGGCGATGTATGGGGGGGCGATCAGCGGCAGGGGTCCACGATACTGCCCATCGATCGAGGACAAGATCGTGCGCTTCCCGCACGCCGCACGTCACCAGGTTTTCCTGGAGCCTGAGGGACTCGACACGTCGGAGCTTTATGTCAACGGGCTTTCGACCTCGCTACCGCCGCAGGTCCAGCTGGCCTATTTGCGCTCGGTCCCAGGTCTCGAACAAGTGGAGATGACCCGCCCGGGGTATGCGATCGAGTATGACTACTTCCCTCCGACGCAGCTCACGACGACTCTTCAGGTTCGCGGAATAGAGGGACTCTATTTTGCGGGCCAAGTCAATGGCACAACAGGATATGAGGAGGCAGCTGGCCAGGGAGTCGTCGCCGGCCTTAATGCGGCGGCGGCCGCGCTTCAGAAGGCGCCGGTCGTGTTCCGGCGGGATCAGGCCTTTCTGGGGGTCTTGGTGGACGATTTGGTCAGCCGAGGAGTCGACGAGCCCTATCGCCTCTTTACCTCGCGAGCGGAATTCCGGCTCCTGTTGCGACAGGACAATGCGCTGCGCCGGCTGTATCCGATCGCCGAGAGCTTGGGACTGCTCTCGGAGCAGGAAGAGCGCACTGCCAGCGCCCGATTGGAAGCCGAGGATCGAGTACTGGCGTTCGCCCACCAGTCAGCCATTACTCCCGAGTTGGCGAATCCCATTCTGCGGGAGACCTCTGGCCCTGGGATCACCGAGCCAGTTCGTGTGGCTGAGCTGGCTCGACGCCCCCAAGTGCAGCTCGAAAAGTTGCTTCGGGCTGCCGATAACGCCGAGGGAGCGGAGGCGGCTGAGTGGGCCTCGATCGAGCTCCGCTACGGAGGCTATATCCAGCGCGAAAGGGAAGCCGCAGAACGCTTGAGTAAACTTGAAGAGTTTGAGATTCCCGCTGGGCTTGTATTTGCCGGAGTCGAGAGTCTCTCCACGGAGGCACGTGAGAAGCTGGATCAACGTCGTCCTCGCAGCTTGGGGGAAGCAGGCCGGATCCCCGGTGTATCCCCAAGTGATTTGCAGAATCTGGTCGTCGAGGTAATCAAATTTCGCGGCAGAAGCCTCCGCGCTCAGAAATAATCCCCAGTAGTCTGTTTCACGTGAAAACGAACCGGATCCGACGGAATCTGGTCGATGCTTCATTTAGGTCTGCGAAGGATTGGGCTGGGTTTAAATGGTAGGTTTCACGTGAAATTGCCTGACAGATCCAAGCTTGGGTCCTATATTGATGGATCTAACCTAGTAAATTTATGATTCATTTCATGGCATTTGCCTGTAACGCTTTATAATACTAGGATTTAGCTACCAATCCAATAATGGCCCGAACCATCGCGATCGCCAATCAGAAGGGCGGCGTCGGCAAGACGACCACTGCGGTCAACTTGGCCGCCTCGCTGGCGACCGCGGAACGGCGGACCCTGCTAGTCGATGCCGATCCACAAGGGAACGCCACCAGCGGGGTGGGGGTTCCCAAGGATCCCTCGCGCCCCTCTCTCTATGATGTGCTCGTGGATGGGCGTCCCGCCGAGAGCGCGGTCCAGCAGGATAGCGAACTGCCCTACCTGGCGATCCTGCCCGCCACCCAGGATCTGGTTGGTGCCGAACTCGAGCTCGTGAATGTCGACAGCCGGGAAGCTCGGCTGCGCGAGGCGCTGCGGCCGGTGCTCCCGGCCTTCGATTACATCATCATCGATTGTCCTCCCTCGCTCGGGCTGATCACCCTTAACGTCCTCGCCGCCGCGCACGGCGTGATTATCCCGATCCAGTGTGAGTACTATGCGCTCGAAGGCATCTCGCAATTGCTCAACACGATTCGCCTGGTCCAGCAGAACTTCAACCCTGAGCTAGCCCTGGATGGCGTGCTGCTCACCATGTACGACTCTCGGCTCAATCTGTGTCGGCAGGTGGCGAAAGATGCCAAGGAGTATTTCGGGCCGAAGATGTTCCGCACGGTCATCCCCCGCAACGTGCGGCTGGCAGAGGCGCCCAGCTTCGGCAAGCCGATCCTGATGTACGACGTGCAATCGGTGGGAGCCAAGAGTTACCTGGGGGTCGCGCAGGAGCTGTTGCGCCGCGCGGAATCCGGAGAGCTGAGCGACGACCTCGAGTTACCGCACGGCGTAACCCGCAGTGTACCGGAGGTATTGTGACCGAGACCAAGCGGTTGGGACGCGGACTCGAGGCCCTGCTGGGACCCCTCACGCGCGAAGCGGCTCAGGCGGGCGGCGGGCTCAAAGAGCTCCCCGTCGCGGCGATCCGACCGAATCCCTATCAGCCGCGGCGCCAGTTCGACGAGGCACAGCTCAAGGAGCTGGCCGACTCCATCGAGGCCTCCGGGCTGCTGCAACCGGTCGTCGTGCGTCCCCAGCCGGACGGCGCGGGGCGCTACGAGCTGATCGCCGGAGAGCGGCGCTGGCGCGCGGTGCAGCGGCTGGGCTGGAAGAACGTGCCAGCGGTCATCAAGGAAGTTGACGACCGCTCGCTCCTGACGCTTGCGCTGATCGAGAACCTGCAGCGCGACGCCCTCTCCCCCCTCGACGCGGCACGGGGCTACCAGCAGCTCATGCAGGAGTTCACGCTTCCGCAGCATGAGGTCGCACGGCTGGTCGGCAAGGATCGTTCGACTGTGAGTAACACGCTGCGACTGCTCCGGCTTCCCGATGACGTGCAGCAACTCCTCGAGGAGCGCAAGTTGTCCGAGGGTCACGCGCGCGCGCTCCTCGCGCTCTCGGATCCGCAGGAGCTCACCCGGCTAGCCCGAGAATGCGCAGCCGCCGAATGGTCGGTGCGGGATCTCGAGGCGCGAGTACGCGGCGAGCAGCTGCAAACCGCCGCGCCTGCCCGAAAAACCCTCCGCCGGCCGCGGGCAGAGGTCCGCAATCCGAGCGCGGACATCCGGCTCGTCGAGGATGCGCTGCGCAAGCGGTTGCAGACGGACGTCCGCATCACCGCCCGCCGCCGAGGCCGCGGGGCCGTGACCATCCACTACTACTCCAACGACGATCTGGCTCGGTTGCTCGAGCTGATCCTGGGTAAGCCCTTCGAAGGATGAACCTCGGGAAGCGCGCCGTTTCGGTCATCGTGCAGCGGGATGGGGCCCTGCAGGCGCGAACCTACCGGATTCCGCTCTGGGTCCTGCGCGGCGCCTTGGTGGTCGGTGTTGCAGCCACCATCGCGCTGGTGCTGGGGATAGCCTTCTATGGCCCCATCGCACGGCAGGCGGCGCGCGTTCCTTCCTTGTCGCGAGAAGTCGAACAGCTCCGGGGCGATAAGCTGCGGATCCGGGAGCTTGCCGCCGCACTGGATAGCGTCGAGTCCAATTACGAGCAACTGCGCCGGATGGTGGGGGCCGATATCGTCCCCGACCGCGTCACGTTGAGCGGCGCCCGGCTGGTGGCGCCCGCAATCTTCGCCGGTCTCCCGGGCGCCGGACCGCGGTACGAATCCGAGCCCTCTCCACCGCGCCATTGGCCGCTGGATGAGCGCGGATACGTCACCCGGGGCCAGGCGGTGGCGGGGGGGAGCGAAGAGGAACATCCCGGCATCGACATTGCGGTGCCGATCGGAAGCATCGTCCGCGCAGCCGGAGGTGGAGTGGTGCTGCAAACGGGGGCCCAGGAGGAATACGGCAATTTCGTGCTGCTCGAGCACCCCGAAGGGTATCAGTCGAAGTACGGCCATCTGTCGCGCATTATTGCAATTCAGGGAATGACGGTGCGCGCCGGTGAGGTCATTGCCCTGAGCGGCAACAGCGGCCGGTCCTCCGCCCCGCATCTGCACTTCGAGATCCGGCGCAATGACGTATCGGTCGATCCCGGGACGATGGTGAAGGAGGAGCGCTGATGGGTTTCTTCTCGCAAACTGGCAGCAGCGAACCGGCGAAATCCGGGCCTCCCCCGACTGGCGAACGGCGGCGGAACCGCGAGCTGCAAGCCGGGCTCTCTATCGTCGCCAAGGACCTCACCATCGCCGGAGATCTCCAGGCCGAAGGAGTCATCCGGATCGAAGGGCGGGTCGTCGGCAACGTACACGCGGGCGATCAGGTCCTGCTCTGCGACGGCGGCATCATTGAGGGAGACGTGATCGCTCGCGAAGCAGTGATCGGCGGCCGAGTGCACGGGTGTATCACCGCAGTGGAACGGGTGGAGCTGCAGACCTCCGCGATCGTGCATGGCGACATCGCCACGCCTCGGCTGCTCATCCAGGAGGGCGGAACCGTCAACGGCTCCATGAAGATGGAGGACGTCGAACCGCAGCGCCCGGTTGCCGAAGGGCTGCGGCTAACCGTCAACGGGTAGAGGCGGCCATCAGCGATCCTCGACGCGCTCTCCCGCGAGCCTGATGGGACGACTGTCCTGGCTGCTCTGGCTGCTCGCGGCTTGTGCCAGGAAGACCGAAGGCCCCGCCGCTTTTCGTGTTGCCCTGATAACGCCGGGATCGATCGCTGACGCGGCCTGGAACTCAGGGGCCTATCTCGGGCTGCTGCAAATCCGGGATTCTGCCGGCGCCGTCATCAGCCACGTCGAGGCCCGGACTCCGGGCGAGCAGGCCGAAGCGCTCCGCAGTTATGCCGCCCAAGGGTACGACCTGGTCTTCGGGCACGGCTTCGAATTCCAGCAACCGGCAGAGCGGATCGGAGCGGAGTACCCCAGGACCATCTTCGTCGTCACCTCCGGCGAACGGGTCTCCGCGTCCGGCAACGTCGTTCCGCTGGTATTCGGGATCGAGGAGGGGACCTATCTCGCCGGAATCCTCGCCGGCGGAATGACCAAGTCCAATAAGATCGGCTTCGTGGGCGGGATGGAATTGCCCCCGATCGTGCGTGGCTATCAAGGCTGGGTCAACGGCGCCAAGGCCGTGAACCCGAAGGTCGAGAGCCGGCTCGCCTACCTCAATACCTTCGATGACGTGGCGGCCGGGCGTGAGGCAGCGCTCGCAATGATCCGGCTTGGCGTGGACATGCTGCACCATAATGCGGATCAGGCCGCCCTTGGTTTGTTTCAAGCGGTGAAGGAAAGTCCAGGAGTCTACGCCTTCGGCGCCAACGCCGAGCAGAGCGCCCTGGCGCCGGAGCGGGTGCTGGCCTCCGTGGTGATCGATCTGCCCAAGGCCTTTCTCGCCATCGCGCGCGAGATCCAGGAAGGGCGTTTCCGCCCTCGGGTCGAGACGTTCGGGCTGGCGGGAGGCGTGTTACGCTTTGACCCTAACCCGGCGCTCCTCGACCGGATGCCCGTCCAGCTGCGGAACCGAGTCGAGGCCGCCAGGGATTCGATTGTGGCGGGTACGCTCCGGCCCCTCGCCCAGCGCTGAATCCCAATGTCGGCCGTGCCGCTCGCGACGCTCACCAGTTACCTCGACGAGTATCTCCGGATCCGCGAGGTTCCGGACGAAGCCAACGCGGTAAACGGACTTCAGGTGGAGAACTCCGGCGCGGTGGACCGAATCGTGGCGGCGGTGGATGCCTCGCTCGGAACGATCCAAGCCTTGCCTGCCGGCTCTCCGCTGCTGCTGGTCCACCATGGCCTGTTGTGGGACGGCAACGTTCCGCTTATCGGCCGGCGCTACCAGCGCGTCCGGGCTTTGCTGCAGCGCGACGCTGCTCTTTACTCAGCGCACATTCCGCTCGACGCTCATCCCGAGATCGGTAACAATGCCGTGCTGGCCCGGGCGCTCGGTCTCGCCGCACCCGCTCCTTTCGATACGTACCGGGGAGTTCCGTTCGGCGTGCAGGGGCTGCTGGATCCCGGCGAACCGCGCGAGGCCTTCACCGCGCGTGTGGAGCAGCTGCTGGGAACCAAGGCGCGACTGATTCCGGGAGGACCAGCCTTGTCGCGCCGAGTAGGAATCATCACCGGAAGCGGTGGGGGCCGGATCGCCGCGGCGCATGAGGCCGGAATCGACACCTATCTCACCGGAGAAGGCGCGCATCACACCTACTTCGACGCCATGGAGCTCGGGGTGAACCTGATCTACGCTGGTCACTATGCCACGGAAACGGTGGGCGTAAAGGCTCTAGCAGCGCAGCTCGCAGGAAAATTTGGAATCCCCTGGGAATTCCATGATCATCCGACGGGATTGTGAGGCGGGCGGTAAACGGTAGACAGTGAGCGGGGGCGCATGAGCGAAGCGCCAGTGCTGGAACTTCACGGCATCACCAAGTCCTTCGGCTCCGTGCAGGCGCTGCGCGGAGCCGATCTCGTCTTGACGGCGGGCGAGGTCCATGCCCTGCTGGGGGAGAACGGGGCGGGGAAATCCACCCTCCTGCACGTGGCCGACGGCATGCTCGTACCGGAGGGGGGCCAGATCCGAGTCCACGGCCGGGAGGTCGTGCTCCGCTCGCCCCGGGATGCGCGCGCTCACGGGATCGGCATGGTGCATCAGCACTTCACGAGCATCGGGACATTGACTGTGGCTGAGAACATCGCGCTGGCAGTCGGGCGGCGGGGCTGTCGGCCCGACAGCGGACTGCTCGAGCGGATGGACCTGCACGCACCGGTCGAGAGCTTGAGCGTGGGACTCCGTCAGCGGCTCGAGATTGTGAAGGCGCTCTTCACCGGCGCGAAGATCCTGCTGCTCGACGAGCCCAGCGCAGCCTTGGCACCGGGCGAGGTGGCCGAGCTGCTCGCGCTGGTGAGACGCTTCGCCTCGGAAGGCGGAGCCGTGGCGTTGGTCACCCACAAGCTTCCCGAAGTCTTGAGCGCCGCCGATCGAGTGACAGTGCTGCGCAACGGGAAGGTCACGCTCAGCGCGCCGGTCGAAGGCCAAAGCCGGGATAGTCTGGCGCTGGCGATGCTGGGAACGCCGGCAAGTCGAAACGTCGAAACGTCGGAAGCTTCAGCCCCACCACCTTCCGAACTTCCCACCTTGCGACCTTCCGAGGTTTGCCGGCTTGGCCACATCGTCATACACGCCGGCGAGATGGTCGGAGTCGCCGCGGTCGAGGGCAACGGGGAACGCGAGCTGCTGCGAAGCTTGGCCGGGGTGACAGGAGGCGGTCCGGTGCCAGCGCTGGAAGAAGGGTCCGTTGCGTTCGTGCCCGAAGACCGGAGCACCGAGGGGCTGATTCCCGCGATGTCCGTCGCGGAGAATCTGGTGCTGGGATTGGAGCGGGATCCCCGCTGGGCCCGTGGCCCCCGACTCGACTGGAGTGCGGTGCGACGCCATGCCAGCCGGCTGATCGAGGGCTATGGCATCCTGGCCTCGGGACCGGAAGCTGCTGCGGCAACGCTTTCGGGCGGCAATCAGCAAAAGGTGGTCCTGGCGCGGGCGCTGGAAGGCCGGCCCCGAGTTCTGGTGGCCGAGAACCCCACCAGGGGGCTCGACCTCCGCGCAACGGCGTACGTTCATGAGCAGCTTCGGGGGGCGGCTCGAGCCGGGGTTTCCGTAATCGTTTATTCGAGCGATCTCGACGAGGTGTTGGAGCTGGGGGACCGGATCCTCGTCGTGCATCAGGGGCAGGTATCCGAAGCGCCCCGGGGCGCCGACCGGCAGGTCGTGGGCGACCTCATGCTGGGAATCCAGCGTGCGCGCTGAACGATCGCCGTTGCTCACGGCGGGGGCGGCGATCGTCGCTGGGTTCGGGGCGCTGCTGCTCGGGCTGCTGATCGCGGGTTATGATCCATTGCTGGCCGTGGGGGCGCTTTGGCGCGGGGCGTTCGGGTCACGCGATGCGCTGATTTCCGCGACCCTGGTACGCGCGGTGCCGCTGATCGTGCTCGGGCTCGCCGTCGCCGTGGCGTTCCGGGCCGGCGCTCTAAATATCGGTGGCGAAGGGCAGTTCTACGCCGGTGCGATTGCAGCCACCTGGATGGGGATGCATCTGGGAGGCTGGCCGGCGCCCTTCGCTATCACCGCTGTGTGGCTCGTCGCAACCGTCGCGGGCGCAGGCTGGATCGCGTTTGCCGTCCTGCTCAAACTGCGTTTCGGCGTGCTCGAAGTGATCTCGACCCTCCTGCTCAACTTCGTGGCCGAGGCAGCGGTCAGCTACGCGGTAACCGGGCCGCTGCAGGAAGCCCAGCGGGTCTATCCGCAAAGCGAGCCCATCGCGGAAGTGGCTCGCTTGCCGCTGCTGCCCGGTTCCCGCCTGCATAGCGGGATTCTGCTCGCCCTGGTCCTTGCGGCACTCCTCTGGCTCATCCTGACCAGGACGGTCTGGGGCTTCCGCCTGCGAGCCGTGGGCCTGGGTCCGCGGGCCGCCTGGGTAAGTGGGCGGATTTCCCCGCAGCGCGTGACCGGGTTCGCCCTGCTCTGGTCTGGAGCGCTGGCGGGACTGGCCGGCGGGCTCGAGGTGTCAGGGGTGAGCTACAGCCTCTATCAGAATCTCTCGCCCGGGTACGGCTTCACTGCCATCGCAGTTGCCTTGCTCGCACGACTGCACCCGTTGGCGATCGTGGCGACGGGAGTCCTCTTCGGCGGACTCGAAGCAGGAGCGCAGGGAATGCAGCGGGAGGCGGGCGTCCCTGCGGTGACGGTCGCAGCCGCGGAGGCGGTAATCATCATCACGGTGCTGTTGGCGGATGTCTTGGCGCGAAGACAAGTACGCAGCAGAGTGGACACGCTGGAGAGAGAATCCGCATGAACGACGTGGCCGTGATTCTCGCCGGCTTTGTCGCGGCCACGGTCCGGATCTCGACGCCCTTGTTGCTCGCGGCCACGGGCGAGCTGGTCGCCGAACGTGCCGGCGTGATCAATCTCGGCGTGGAAGGTGCCATGCTGGCCGGTGCGCTCGCGTCGGCAATGGGTGCCGCGACGGCAGGTCCCTGGGCAGGCGTGCTGGCCGCCGTGGGTGCCGGCCTACTGGTCGCCGCTTGCTTCAGCGCGGTGGCGATCGCAGCGCGCGCTGATCAGATCATCACGGGCACGGCAATCACGCTCGGAACAATCGGCCTCACCGGAGCCATATATAGGAGCGCGTTTGGCGCGGCCGGCCCCGGGCTCTCGATTCCCACGTTCGCCGCCTTACCGGTTCCCGGATTGCGCCAGATCCCGTTGCTCGGGCCCGCGCTCTTCGAGCAATCCGCGCTCACCTACCTCGGCTGGATCCTCGTCCCGCTTGCCAGCTGGTTTCTCTTCCGGAGTTGGTGGGGGCTCGCCCTCCGCGCAAGCGGCGAATCGGCAGAAGCGGCACGCGCCAACGGAGTCCCGGTGCGGCGATTGCAGATTCTGGCGACTCTCTGCGGCGGCGCACTGGCGGGATTGGGCGGCGCCACCCTCGTGCTGGCCCAGGTCGGGACCTTCGCGGAAAAAATGACGGCCGGACGCGGCTTCATCGCAATTGCCATCGTCGTGCTCGGACGCTGGCACCCGCGGGGTGTCCTCGCTGCGGCGCTGCTTTTCGGGGCCGCGAGCGCGCTGCAGTTTGCGCTGCAGGCCATGGGGCTGAGCGCCCCCTATCAGCTCTTCCTGGGGCTGCCCTATTTGATCGCACTGCTGGCGCTGGCGGGCGCGGTAGGGAAGGGACGGGCGCGGGCGCCGGCGGGACTCGGCCGTTGAGTCCTCTCGAACGGCAAGAAACGCGTTCTGGAGCAACGAAAAAAAATGAGGTCTCCTGAACCGCTGGTTTCGCTCAACCTGGTGGCGCTCCGTGAGGAACATTGGGAGGCCGTCAAAGCCATCTATGAGGAGGGCCTCGCGACCGGCCAGGCGAGCTTCGAAACAAAGCCTCCGGACTGGAAGGCCTGGGATGACGGACATCTGGCGCACTCCCGTGTGCTGGCCTGCCAGGCGGGGAATCCGGTTGGCTGGGCGGCCCTCACGCCGGTTTCGCGCCGGGTGGTCTATGCGGGGGTCGCCGAGGTCAGCGTGTATGTGACCGGGCACCTGCGGGGGCGAGGCGTCGGCCGGCGTCTGCTGCTTGAGCTGATCCGGCAGAGCGAGCTGGCAGGCATCTGGACCTTGCAGGCGTCGATCTTTCCCGAGAACGGGGCAAGTATCCGTTTACACGAGGCGTGCGGGTTTCGCCTGGTGGGCCGGCGCCATCGTATCGCCCAGCACCATGGAGTCTGGCGCGATACCCTGCTTTATGAACGCCGAAGCGAGGTCACCGGCGGCGGCGGGCCGGCGACCTAACCCGCCCCGGTCTCTGGCGCATCCGCTCGACTGGAGTAGGTTAGTCGGCTCTGCCTCTCACCAGGAGACTACCATGACGGGGCTCAGCGCGTTGCTGCTTCCGATCTTGCTGTCGGCGGTGCTCGTTTTCCTCGCGAGCTCGGTCATTCATATGATGACTCCCTGGCACAAGCACGATTACGGCAAGGTGCCCAACGAAGACAAGCTGCGGGAGGCCGTCCGTCCCCTGGCTATCCCGCCAGGAGACTACATGGTGCCGAGGCCGGCAAGCACGGAAGAAATGCGCTCGCCGGAGTTCATGGAGAAATTCAAGCAGGGTCCCAACCTGATTATGACCGTACTACCCACGGGTGCCTGGAGCATGGGAAGGAACCTCGCGCTCTGGTTTCTCTATTGCTTCGTGGTCGGGATCTTTGCCGCCTATATCGCGAGCCGGGCGCTGCCACCCGGCGCGGCCTATCTGGAGGTTTTCCGCTTTGTCGGTTGCACTGCGTTTGTCGGCTATTCCCTCGCTCTCTGGCAGATGTCGATCTGGTACCATCGCGCCCTGGGCACGACGATCCGGTTAACGATTGACGGCCTGATCTACGCGCTGTTGACCCCGGGGGTATTCGGATGGCGCTGGCCGCAATAGTGCTGGTCCCGCTCGTGTCGCTGTGGCTCGCCGGGGCGAGCTCCGCTGACACGAAGCCGGTATTCGCAGGCGGCTGCTTTTGGGGAGTCGAGGCCGTCTTCGAGCGCCTGCGCGGCGTGCGGTCCGTCACCGCCGGGTATACCGATGGGCCGATCGAAGCGGTGCAGGTTGTCGATAACCCGACGCAGCGGGACAGGCAGGGCCCTGATGCCGGGCATGGGCCCGGTCCGGTTCTGCCAGCTCGCGGGATGGTTCGCTACCGGCTCGGCTCCGTGGAAGTGCGGATGCTGCCCGATACGACATACGGATTCCAACTGCTGATTGAGCCGACCGGTTCACCCGCGGGTGCGGGCGAACTGGACCGAAGCGTAGTCTGGCTTCGTTTCGACCCGGAGGCAGCCCTGGCATGGCTCAATAGCGCCTCCGGCGTGTTACGCACGCCGGTCCCAGGCGGTCCACCGGAAGCCATCCAGTGGTCGCCTAACCTGCGCCCGCTCGACGGACGCGGCGGGTTCTTGCTGGGGCGGCACCGGAAGAGAGGAGCGCTCCAGAAGGACCACTGGCTCGCCATTGCGGATTCCGCCCCCGGCTGGCAGGCCAAGATCTCCGCGCAGGAGGCGGATAGTCTGCTGCGGCTCTTCCTGATCGTGGCTGGACAGTCCCGGATCGACAGCTCGGCCCGAGCCGCGGCCGACAAGGAACAGGTCGACCGGCCGGCAATGCTGCAGCCGGAATCCAAGCCGGCGAGAGAGGGTTCCGGAACGATTGCTGCGCAATTCGTGGTCGGAGCAGACGGTCGGGTAGAACCGGAGTCGATTCTGATTCTGCTGGCGGCCTCGCCGCGCCAGGAAGCCGATGCCGCCCAGCTCGTCGCGGGGTGGCGCTTCGAGCCCGCCCGGCGCGGAGACCATGCCGTGCGTCAACTGGTCCAACAGGTCATTTCACGGCGCTGACGGCCCCATGACCAACGTCCTCGTCCGACATATTTTTCTGCCATGCAATTCCGGAGTCTCCTCTTCACGGCATTGTTCGGGACGGTCGGGCTGGGGAGCAGTCACAGTGCCGCACTGGCCCAGGCGCCTATTGCTTTCGTCGTCGCGCCCAGCGTCTCTACCCAGCTCGAGGCGCGACGCATGCTGCGGGTGTGCCGTTGGACGGATACCACGCTCGTGCGGGATGCCGATCTCGTGCTCGTCGTGGTGCGGAGCTCTGGGACGTATCCGATGGCCCCTTCGTACGACTCGCTCAAGTGGCTGCGCGATGCCGCCAACAGCCAGATGAATGATTCGGGCGCCCAGTTTCACGTCTACCTCTATTCGATCCGTCAGGATCTCTCCTTTCTGCAATTGAGTCATCAGAGCTACGACGCAGGCAGGATCGCGGCGCTCATTCCACCATCGGATGCATCGGCTTCGCCATATCCCAGCGGGACGCTCTTTCCTTGCGGTTGACACCGCGGTAGCCTGGCCATGCTTCCATGGATAATCTCACCCACACGCTGGCCGGGTTCGCGCTCGCTGAGTCGGGACTCAAGCACACCACCCGGCTCGGGACAGCCACACTGGTCCTCGCGGCGAACCTCCCGGACCTCGATGGACTGAGCTACCTGTTCGGCAGCGCCACCGACGGGCTCGCGTTCCGGCGCGGCTGGACCCACGGCGTGCTGGCGATGGTGCTGCTCCCGCCGCTGCTCACGGCGGGAATGCTCGGCTGGAGTCGGCTCGGCGGGGGAGCAGGCGCGCGGGTCCGTGGCGGCTGGCTGCTGCTGCTCGCAGCGATCGGGGTGATCTCGCACCCGCTGCTGGACCTGCTGAATACCTACGGTGTGCGTCTGCTCATGCCATTCTCGGAGCGCTGGTTCTAAGGGGATGCGCTCTTCATCGTGGATCCCTGGATCTGGGTCATTCTCGGCGGGGGAATCGCGCTCGCGCGACGACGAGCCGGAAGGTCCAGCGCGAGGCGGGATGCCGAGCGTCCGGCGCTCGCGGCGCTGGCCCTTTGCGCCGGCTATGCAGTCTTCATGGCGGCTGCTTCCCGCGCGGGCGCGGCCCTGGTCGAGCGACAAGCGCGGAATGGTCCTGCGGTGCGAACCCTCGCCTCGCCCGTCTTTGGCAATCCATTGCGACGCCGCGTGATCCGCGAGCTCGGTGACCAGTACGAACTGGGCCGTCTGACGCTTGGGTCGCCTTCCCGCTACACTCCGCTGGTCCTGCAATCTTCGGGACGCAGGAAGCCGACAGCCGTGCTCGCCGCAGACAGCCGAGATGGGAGGCGCTTCCTCCGCTGGGCGCGTTTTCCCAGCTTCAGCTTGAAAAAGACGGATGGCTCTACGGCGGTCACGATCAGCGATTTGCGGTATGGAGACGGTGCCAATCGCTCCTGGGCCAGCATAACGGTGCGAATCCCCTGACCCTGATGCGGCAGTTGCTTCAGTCCCTTACGTTTTCCAGAGGAGCGACTCAAAGGAATCCGATGACAGTCAAGGTATTCAACCGCTCGGGCGAGCTGGTGGGCCCGGTCGAGAGCCCGCACGTCGTGAAATCGGAAGCGGAGTGGCGCGCACAGCTCACGCTGCCACAGTACCGGATCGCTCGCGGAAAGGACACGGAGCGGCCCTTTTGTGGCACCCTGCTGGACAACAAGCGAGAGGGCGTCTACGTCTGCGTCTGCTGCCGATTGCCGCTCTTCGCCTCGGGCGGAAAGTTCAACTCCGGAACGGGGTGGCCGAGCTTCTTCCAGCCGATCGCGACTGAGAACGTTCGCAACGAGGAAGACCACAGCTACGGAATGGCACGAACCGAGATTCTCTGTGCGCGGTGTGATGCCCACCTCGGCCACGTCTTCAACGATGGTCCCGCGCCCAGCGGCCTCCGTTATTGCGTAAACTCCGAGTCGCTCGAATTCGTCGACCAGGCCGAGCTGGCCACGCTGGCCGATCCGGCCGCCGACTAGCGCGCGCTCCGGTGGCAGCGCACCCCTCGCTGCAACACCAATCGCATCGTCCCTGGCCGATTCCCTCCCGGCCCTGGCTGCTGCGGCAAACCTGGCACGATCTGCTCTTCCTGCATTGGGCCGTTCCCGCGGAGACCTTGCGGCCGTTGCTGCCCGGAGCGCTGCAGGTCGATGAATTCGCGGGCAGTGCGTGGGTAGCGGTAACGCCGTTCTGGATGTCGGAGATCGGGTTTCGCAACTGGCCGAGCCCGGCGGCGCTGTCGCGCTTCGACGAGCTGAACGTGCGTACCTACGTGAGCTTCGGAGGTCGCTCCGGGGTCTGGTTCTTCAGCCTGGATGCCGGCAGCCGGCTGGGCGTCTGGGGTGCGCGCTGGTTGTATCGGCTTCCCTACGTCCACGCTCGCATGCAGCATCAACTCCTGGGGGAAGAGGTCCTCTACCACTCCGAGCGGAATCCGGGCATCGGCTTCAGGGCGCGCTATGGCCCCATTGGGCCGGTGACTCCAAGCTGCCCGGGAAGCCTCGAGCACTGGCTGACCGAGCGCTACTGCCTCTACGCGCCGAGACCATCCGGTGGGCTGTACCGAGCCGACATCCACCATGCGCCGTGGCCGCTGCAAGCCGCCGCCGCCACCATCGACCGCAACGAGATGCTCGCGCTGCACGGGATCCCTGCGAGCGGGCCTCCGAGGCTGCTGCATTTCTCTCGCAGACTTGAGGTAATCGTGTGGTCACCGGAGCGGGTTGCCTAGACCCGACGCTGCTTGCGGGAGTTGCTTTCGCGCCCGACATTGGTGCAGCGCGACCGGCCGCGGCGAACGCGGTCGCGAATTTCCCCCACTCCAGAGAGGGAGGAACGGATGTTCATCAAGCGGATCGAGCCGGTTCAGTGCGCGAAGATGGCCGGCACCCTGTATGCGCTTCTGGGCTTCATCATCGGGCTCATCTTTTCGCTCTTCGCCCTGACCGGCGGCGCGGCGGCGGGGTTGCCCTTCGGGGCGGCGTTCGGGATCGGCGCAGTCATCCTGCTCCCTCTTCTCTATGGCTGTATCGGCTTCATCATGAGCCTCATCATGGCAGCGTTTTACAATCTGGTCGCCGGGTGGGTCGGCGGGCTGGAAATCCAGGTCGAATAGTCCAATGCCGTTCCAGCCGCAGTCGGCGGGTGCTGCGGCGGTTTTGCTGCTCGCGGCTCCATTCCCGGGGCGTGCGGAGTCACAGCGCCGCGCTCCGGGACTGGAGTCGTCGCTGCTCATCGGGCCTCACGGTACCAGCTGACCTCGAGCGACAGCGGACTTGCCGGACTGGCCAGCCTCGCCTTTCGGCCGCGCCGGCGAGCCCTGCTGCTCGAGCCTTCCTTGGGCTGGGGTGGTCGTGCCGAGGTGCGGATCCGCGCCGAGCCACCCTGGAGTGGTAACACCACGAGCTTTCGGCTTCGGCGTCGTTCTCGGCGCCTTCTGACCACCTCTTGACACTCGCTGGTCTCAATCGTCCCTTTGGATCTGGAACCGCGCGAGGAACGGTGATGGGGACGCGTGACGCACGAATCGACGCTTACATCGCAAAGTCGGCTCCTTTCGCGAAGCCGATTCTGAGCCAGTTGCGGGAAACAGTGCACGAGGCCTGTCCCGCTATGGAAGAAGCCTGGAAGTGGAGCCATCCGCATTTCCTGTATCACGGCATGCTGTGCGGCATGGCGGCCTTCAAGCGGCACTGTACCTTCGGATTCTGGAAGGGTGCGCTCGTCGTGCCCGCGGACCACGCAGAAGAAGCGATGGGTCAATTCGGGCGGATCACCCGGCTGTCCGATCTCCCTCCCAGGCAAGTCCTGCTCCGCTACCTCAAGAAAGCGATGCAGCTCAACGAAGCAGGGGTGAAGCTGAAGCGAGCAGCGCCCAAGCCCAAGGGAGCGGTGGTCGTGCCGCCGGAGCTCAAGCGCGGGCTGCGACGCAACGCGCGTGCGCGGACCACCTTCGAGGAGTTCAGCCCGAGTCATCAGGGCGAATACATCGAGTGGATCAGCGAGGCCAAAAGCGACGCGACTCGGCAACGCCGGCTGGACAGCGCGATCAAGTGGATGGAGGAGGGGAAGTCGCGCAACTGGAAATACCTGAAGTAGGAGGGGCCATGGACGAAGAAGTGTTCAACCTCGAACTGCGGAAATTCCTCAAGCGCTTCGGTATCACCTCGCAGCGAGAAATCGAGAAGGCGGTGGAAGCCGCGCTCGAATCGGGCACGCTGTCGGGGCAGGAAGTGCTGCCGGTGCACGCCACCCTCAGCATCCCGGGCGTACTCGATCACGTGCACATCGATGGCGAGATTGCACTGTCCGGGACCTCCGGAGGTACCCCATGAAGCCCGCCGCCCTCGCAGGTCTCGTGATCGCGTTGATCGGCGCCGTAATCCTGTTCCGTGGCTTGAGCTACAAATCGGATGAGGCCGTCCTCAGGGTCGGCGACCTCAAGGCCTCGGTTGAAGCCCGCCGCAGGATTCCGACTTGGGTAGGCGCCGTTGCGCTCGTGGGCGGCGTCGTTCTGCTGGTGAACGGCACGCGGCGTCGAGGCTAGGTCTCGAAGGAAGGAGGACTCGCGATGGAACGCACGGCAGAAGCACGGTGGCAAGGCGCGCTGCGCGATGGGCAGGGCACTTTGCGGCTGGGAAGCGGGGCATTCGAAGGGAAGTATTCGTTCAGCACCCGGTTCGAAGGCGCGCCGGGCACCAACCCGGAGGAGCTGCTTGGTGCCGCTCACGCCGGGTGCTTTTCCATGGCGCTGGCCCACGGCCTGGCCCAGGCCGGCCATCCACCTACCTCGCTCGAGACCAAAGCCACGGTGCATCTCGACAAGGCTGGCGCGGGCTTCGCGATCACCAGCATCGACCTCGACACCCGGGCCGAGGTGCCCGCCCTGTCGAACCAGGAATTCCAGAGCCTGGTCGAGCAGGCCAAGACCGGCTGTGTGATGTGCCAGGCGTTGCGCGCGGTTCCGGTGCGCTTACGGGCGACGCTCACTGGAGCTCAGTAACAGTTCCCTGAAACGGCTGCGAGGAAGGACCCCTCCCGAGACTGGAGCAAGCCATGTCGGCCAAGGCGCTGTTCGGCGTCATCGTTCGGGCAGCAGGACTGCTGCTGCTGCTCCGCGGAATCGGCGGTTTGCTCGGCGGGCTCATTGGAACCGCGCTGACCGACGGCATCAACTATTTCGGATTCCCGGGAGGCTGGCTGATGAGCGCCGTCTACCTGTTCGGCGGGATCTACCTCCTGCGCGCCGCGCCGATGGTGGTCCGCTTCGCCTATGCGGCGGATGACGATCGCGGCTAGGGCCATTAGCTTGCTCTGCCATGGATCGGCTGGTCATTCGCATCAAGAAAAAGAGTGATGGTTCCGCGGCGCTTTCTTGCCTGCGAGCGGACGGCACGGTCACCTGGCAGCGTCAGGACGGTGCGCAGGGCCGCTTCTTCCCCCTCCATGATCTCACCCACTACGCCGTCGAGACGGTACTGGGCCACTCCCGCGGGTTCTATGGGCTGGTGGCCGAAGGCTGGAACCTCACGGACTTCGGGCGGCCGTGGCCACGAGGGCCGGTGCCGGGCGAGGCAGCCGCTTCCGAACTGCTCGTCGGCTTCCTCGACCGAGAGCGTGCAGCCGGAACCCAATGGAGTGCCGCGGATTTCAACGCGAGCGCGGCGAGCTACTTCGCCGAGCATGGCCTTTCGGGTGCCTGCGCCGTCACCGACGCCGAGCTCGAGCGGGTCCGCGAGCGTCGCGGGGAGCTTTTCGCCCAATGGGCGGGGCTTCGGCCGGGGGAAACTCTCGAGCTCACCTTCATCCGGGCCCCAGGAGGGGCGGAGGTAGGCTAGATGATTCGCAAGCTCAAGTCCGGGCAGTACCGCCTGTATTCTCGGAAGCCCAATCCGAAAACCGGGAAACGCCGCAATCTGGGCACCTTCAGTTCCCGCACCGCCGCCGTCAAGCACGAACGGGCGATCCAATTCTTCAAGCGGCGGGGATGAGCGACTCCCGGCCGTATCTGCTCGCCGAGACGACCTGGAAGAGTGTGCAGGGCAGCGAGTACGCTGTCGCGGTCTTACCCTGGGGCGCGACCGAAGCCCACAACCTGCATCTCCCCTATGGCACGGACTCGATCGAGGTAAGCCATATCGCCGCAGAGTCCGCGCGGATTGCGTGGGAGCAGGGAACCCGCGTCATCGTGCTTCCCACCGTGCCCTTCGGCGTAAACACTGGTCAGCTCGACATTCCGCTTTGCCTCAACCTGAACCCGAGTACCCAGGCGGCGGTGCTCGGAGACCTTGCGGAAAGCATCGAACGGGCGGGAATCCGGCGGCTGGTCTTGCTGAACGGGCACGGCGGGAATGATTTCCGCGCGATGATCCGCGAGCTCGTGCCGCTGCGCTCGCTCTTCATCTGCACGGTGAACTGGTATACCGCATTGGACCCGCGCCCCTTCTTCGCGGAGCCGGGCGATCACGCGGGCGAGCTGGAGACGAGCGCAATGCTCTCGATTGCCGGGGAGCTGGTGCGTCCGCTTGCGGAAGCTGGCTCTGGCCAGGCACGGCGCTTCCGTGTTCGCGGCTTACGGGAGGGTCTAGCCTGGGCGCCCCGGCGCTGGTCCAAGCTGACCACGGATACCGGCGTCGGCGATCCGCACCAGGCGACCGCGGAGAAGGGAGCACGTTTCCTGCACGGAGTCGTGAATAAACTGGCCGCGTTTTTGACAGAGCTCGCCGCCGTAGATCCCGAGGAGCTTTACGAATGACCTCAGGAGGGTACCGATGAGCCAGGTTGCCTTGGGCGTGCTGTGCGGTGCGGTTTTCGGCGCGGTGGCGGTCGCGTTGATGCTGCCGATGTCGTTCCCCGACAAACGCGCGGCGCTTACTGCCGCCTTCCTCAACCGGTTCGGCATCGGTCTGCTGATCGCCGTCGCCGACTTGGGCCTCCCGGGCTGGCTCTCCGGCTTGGCCATTTCGCTGCTGCTGAGCGCCCCGGCGGCAATCGTCACCCGCGCCTACGCGCCGATTCTCGGTATCGGAGCGGTCGGAGGATTGCTGATCGGCTGGATCGCCGGCGGGCACCCGATTTCCTGACGTGTCGCGCCTCTGCCCTCTCCGCGGTATTGCGATCCCGGCGCTCCTGGTTCTGGCCGGCTGCGGCCGGGAGCCGCAGGAACCCCCCGCCCGCGAAGGCGCTCCCCCCCCGGAGGGCCACTTCATCGCGGAGTACGGACCCCCGACGCCTGAATTCGAAGATTTCCGGGCCGGGCTGATCGCCAACCGCTTCCTGGATACGCTCGCGGCCCGGCTCAACGATTCGCTGCGGATTCCCAAGGACATGACGCTCGCCACGGCCCACTGCAACGAGCCGAACGCTTCCTATCAGCCGGGGGAGCGGAAGGTTACCCTCTGCTACGAGCTCTTCCGGGCGCTCTCCGAGCGGTTCGCGACTGAAATCGAGGGAGATTACCTGGTGACCGGCACGCTGGTCTTCGCGCTCATGCACGAGCTGGGGCATGGACTGATCGACGTGCTCGAGCTGCCGACGACGGGGAGAGAGGAAGACGCGGTGGACCAGCTCGCCACCGTGCTGTTATTGAATCAGGGGGCGATCGGCGACTCCCTGGCATTCGGCGCGGTCGGCTGGTTTGCCGCCAATGCGCGCTCGAGTCAGCTCGACGATCTGGCTTTGGCCGACGACCATGGCCTCGACAAGCAGCGAGTGTACAACATCATCTGCTGGATTTACGGCAGAGACCCTGACCGCTATCCCGAGGTGCTCAAGGAAGGCTGGCTCCCCGAACACCGGGCGGCACGCTGTCCGGGAGAATACCAGCGGCTTCGGCGGAGCTGGGCGGTGCTCCTCGCGCCCTATCGGCGGGGCTCGGCCTGAGGAAGGATCGCAGCGCATGAGTTACGTCACCAGGCACTTGTTGCCGGGCGAAGAGGTCACCTATCGGACCCGGCTGCATTGGAAACTGTACCTGGGACCGTTCGCCCTCGTGTTGCTGGTATTGCTGCCCCTGGCCATCCTGGCCTTCGCGTCGGAGCATGAGATCCTGGCGCTGATTCCGGCGGTTGCGGCCCTCGCCGTGCTGCTTGCAGCCTTCATCCGGCGGCGGACTTCCGAGTTCGCCGTGACCAACAAGCGTGTCATCCTGAAGCTCGGCGTCCTCAACACGCGATCGGTAGAGCTCCTGTTACCCAAAATCGAGGGCATCGCTGTCACCCAGAGTCTTGCTGGTCGTTTGTTCGGATTTGGTGCGATCGTGCTCACCGGCAGTGGCGGAACCCAGGAACCCTTTAATGGGATTCAGGCTCCGCTGGATTTCCGTCAGGCGGTGCAGGCCGCGACGGAGGGCGGCTAGGCTCTCTACTTTCCCTATGCGGGAAGGGGGCGTATGTTAGGGCCGCCGTTCGCGGCAGAGGGGCGTGCCTTTAACCGGGGGAGGACTGGATGCGACGTCTTGTGTTGCTTTGCTGTGCCGCAGTGCTGGTAGGCTGCGCGAAGAAGGAGGCCGAGCCGGCTGCGGACACCACTGCCGCGGCACCGCCGGCTCCCGCGATGCTGACGGCGGCCGACGTGGCCGGGAAGTGGAGCGTGGTCGTCATGCCCGAGACCAGTGACAGCGTGGTCACCCAGTACGAGATGACCGCGACGACCACCGACACCGGATGGGTGGTCATGCTGCCAAACCGGCCGGCCATGACGCCGCGGGTCATGTTCTCCGGTGACAGCGTCGTGGTGGACATGGGTCCCTTCGAGAGCGTTCTCCGCAAGGGGGTGCAGGTCACGACCCACAGTGTGAGCCGGCTCCAAGGCGGCTTGCTGGTCGGTATGACGACCGCGCACTACGCCACCAAGAGCGGCGACAGTGTTGCGATGCTGCGGACCAGGGGCACTCGGGTCCCGTAGAGCGTTCTCTCAAAAGTGGGGTTGGGCCAGCCGGCCATGACAGGATCCATGGCGGGCTGGCCCGTCTCTGTCCCAGCGCCAAGCTATGCGCCCATTGCGTCTGTACTTGACCGCGATTGTTGCCGCATGCCCTGGCGGCCCGGCGGAGGTCTCCCGGGGCCAGGAATTCGACCTCGAGCTCGACCATTCGGCACGCATCGCGGGCAGTGAGCAAAGCGTCCATTTCGAGGCGGTGGAGCAGGACTCCCGCTGCCCGGTCGACGTAACTTGTGTCTGGGCCGGGAACGCGCTGGTACGGCTGAGGCTTCAGGGCGGTGCCGGCTGCTCGACCCTCCTCCGGCTCAACACGGATCTCGAACCGCGCACGGGCACCGGTTGTGGCCTCCCCCTCGAGGTTCGTGGCCTGGAGCCGGCGCCGCGCAGCGGGGAACCTCCCACCGGACGGCGCTACCGCGTCCGCCTCCTTGTCCCGGAGAGCTGAGCGGGCGTAGCCTCCATTCTGCCGGATATCGACGCAATCAGCCATTGGCTGATGGCAGCCGTAGTCACCTCTCTCTGAGGCTGCGATGGTCAAGACGCACGGCCTGACTCACATTGCCCTTGCCGTTCGCGATCCGGAGCGCTCGCTGCAGTTCTATCGGCAAGTATTCGGCGTCGTAGCGGTTTTTCAGGAACCCGGTTTCATCCAGGCGCAGACCCCCGGAAGCCGAGACGTGCTGGTCTTCGAGAAACATGCCTCCAAGGCGGGAAAGGCTGGAGGCGTGGCCCATTTCGGATTTCGGCTGCTGGATCCCGCCGACATCGGCGTCGCCGCCCGGGAGGTAGAGCGGGCTGGGGGGAAGATCCTCAGCCAGGGAGAGTTCTGTCCCGGAGAACCCTATCTATTCGCTCGAGATCCGGATGGCTACGAAATCGAGATCTGGTTTGAGCTGCCGACTGCGCTCGAGCCCGCGGCAGGGAAATAGGGAATCAGGAGTCCCATGCCCGCGCGTCACGCCGCTCTCGGTGCGCTCCGTGGCCTGCTGCTCATCATCCTGCTGCTCGGGATCGTAGGCACGGGCATCGAGCTGCTGCTGCTCGAGCACACCGAGGGAGTCTGGCAGCTGGTTCCGTTGCTGCTGTTGGGAGTGGCGCTTCTGGTCTTGACCTGGCATCTCATCGCGCGGAGCCCCGCAAGCGTGCGAGTAACCCAGCTCTTGATGCTCACCTTCATTCTGAGCGGTTTCGCGGGGCTGCTGCTGCATTATCGTGGCAACGTGGAGTTCGAGCGCGAGCTCCATACCGCCGCGGCTGGATTCGAGTTGTTCTGGGAGGCGATCAAAGGCGCTACCCCCACGCTTGCCCCGGGGGCTATGATCCAGCTGGGGCTCATCGGTCTGGTGTACACTCATCGGCATCCCGCGCTCACAGCCGGGTCCCCCGATTCCGCTTCGCCCTCGAGGGAGCAATGAGATGAAACGAATTCTGCTCACCGCGCTTGTCCTGCTGCTCACTCTGTCGGCCACGCTGCCTCGCCCGGCGGCGAGCCAGGTCGGCAAGAGCCTCGGCGTGCTCGACCCCAACCTGGCATCCGAGCAAGACCTCCTCGCTCTCCCCCATCTCAACGCAACGATCGTGAAGGGATTGCTCGAGCGGCGTCCGTTTCTCAGCATGGCGGACCTGCACGCCTACCTGACCCAGACGCTTTCCAAGGAGCAGCTCCCCGAGCTTTACGGCAGGCTCTTCCTGGCGCTCAACCTGAATACGGCCTCACGGGAAGAGATTCTTTTGATCCCGGGGGTGGGGAACCGGATGTTGCGGGAATTCCTGGAATATCGTCCTTACGAGTCGCTGGCGCGGTTTCGCCGCGAGATCGGAAAGTACGTGGATGAGAAGGAGGAAGCCCGGCTGGAGCAGTACGTCTTTGTCCCGATCGACCTCAACAGCGCGAGCGACGAGGACATCCTCAGCATTCCAGGAGTCGGCAAGCGGATGCTGCGGGAGTTCAAGGAATACCGTCCCTACGAAAACATCGCGCGGTTCCGCCGTGAAATCGGGAAGTACGTGAGCCCGAAGGAAGTCGCCCGGCTGGAGCGCTACGTGACCGTAAAGTAGCGTGAAGCCGCGCAATGCCAGAGTGCTCGCGGCGTTCCTCCTCGCGGCCGCCATTCATGTCGATTGGCATCTGGCGCGGCCGGGCCATCACTCCGAGCTGAGTGGTCATTGGGCGCAGCATTGGCTGCTGGGGATCCCCGTGTTTGCATTGCTGGCTCTCTATGAGACCCGGCTGCCGAGCCGGGACCGCTGGCGGAGCAGCGCAGTCCTCATTCTGGTGGGAGTGTTTCTGGGCCAGATATTGGAGCCCTTGACCGAGTTGTGGGGAGCGCCGTGGAGTTACACGTTTTCCGCCATCCGGTGGACGGCCTTCGCCGAATTCATGGCGGCGGGGCTGTTGACCTTTCTGGTGGTCATGGCGGTGAAGGGGCCTGGCGGGACGGAGCTAGGGGGTTAGCCAATCGCCGATTAGAATTCGGAAGGCCGAATGGGCCGGTTTCACTACTTCCAGCCGGAGTCGCCATGTCCAAACGGGAAGAGCAACGCATTGCCGCGTTGATCAAGAAGAATACTGCCAAGACCAGTGGAGCTCGCCAGGATCGCTCCGCGCAGTACGACGACACCCTCCGCAAGAAGGCCCCGGAGACGGACGACGAAACCAAGCGGTTCTTCAAGGAAATGAAGCGGAGAGAGTTCTGAGCCCAAGCTGGCTCGAGCGGCTGTTTGCTCATCTTCGCTGGGCCGACGACCGAACTCTCGCCGCGCTCCGCGCCGCCCCGGCCCCCCCTCCAAAAGCCCTCGAGCTTTACGCCCACGTGCTTGGAGCCGAGCACGTCTGGCTTGCCCGGCTGCGCCAGCAGCCCACCCGAGTCGCGGTGTGGCCAGTGCTCGATCTCGATGCTTGCAGCCGGCTGGCCCACACAAACCATGCGGAGTTCTCGGCATTGCTCGCATCGCTCGCTCCGAGCGATCTCGACGCCGAAGTGCCGTATACCAACTCCGCCGGCATTGCCTTCCGCAGCAGCCGCAGCGATATCCTGCTCCATGTGGCCCTGCACGGGTGCTATCATCGCGGCCAGGTGGCCCTTACCCTGCGCGAAGCCGGCGCCGAGCCGGAGCCCACCGACTATATCGCCTTTGCGCGGGGTGCTCCTGCCGCCACCCGAAGGCCGTAGAGCCAGGTGACGGGCTGATGGTAGCCCCCAAACGTTCACTGCTGCCCGACGCAGTCGAGGAATACGTCTCGCACCTGATCACGCGAGAGACCCCGCTGCAACGGAGCCTCCGGCGTGAAACGGCAACGCTGCCGGAAGCCGGCATGCAGATCGGGGCCGATCAAGGAGCCTTGCTGGCTCTGCTGGTGCGGGTGCTCGGGGCTCGTCACGTGCTGGAGATCGGCACCTTCACCGGTTACAGCGCGATGGCGATGGCCGCCGCGCTTCCAGAGGACGGCAGGCTGTTGACCTGTGACGTGAGCGAGGAGTGGACCGGAATTGCGCGGCGGTTTTGGGAAGCGGCGGGCCTCGCGAATAAAATCGAGCTCCGCCTCGGACCCGCGCAGGAGACGCTCGAGCGATTGTTCCTCGAGTGGGGGCCGCGGTCGTTCGATCTCGCCTTCATCGACGCCGACAAACCGGCGTACGATGCCTATTACGAGGCTTGCCTGCAATTGATCCGGCCCGGGGGCATCATCGCCCTCGACAACATGCTCTGGAGCGGTGCGGTGGCCGACCTCACGAATCAGGAGCCGAATCCGGCCGCGATCCGCGCCCTGAATCTCAAGATTCGCGATGATCCGCGAGTCGATGCCTGTCTGCTCACCATCGGAGACGGCCTGATGCTGGCCAGCCCGCGAAGCAACGGCTGACCCCCAGCGCTTGCCCGGATGCAGTTCGAGCGATAGATCATCTCGGTTGCTACACTCCCCGTCACGGAGGCGGAGATGAACCGAGTCGCCGCTCTCACCGCGTCCCCCGAGGCGAGTTACCAGATTCCCCCAGGTGCGGGGATCGGCCATGTCCACCTCAAGGTCAGTAACCTCGATCGCTCCCTCGAGTTCTACTGTGGGATTCTCGGCTTCAATCTGGTCGCGCGGTTTCGCGAGAGCGCGGCCTTCCTCGCGGCGGGTGATTACCACCACCATCTGGGACTCAACACCTGGGAGAGTCTCGGCGCTTCCGCCCCGCCCCCCCGCCATACCGGCCTGTATCACATGGCGATTCGCTATCCCACCCGCCATGATCTGGCTGTTGCCGTCCGCCGGCTCGGGGAAGCCGGCGTGCCCCTCCGCGGGGCCTCGGATCATGGGGTGAGCGTTTCGATCTACCTCACTGATCCGGATGGGATCGGGCTCGAGCTCACCTGGGACCGTCCGGCCGCGGAATGGCCGCGCACTCCCGAGGGTGAGGTGGAGCTTCGAATGTCCGATCCCTTCGATCTCGCAGCGCTGTTGCGCGAAGCGGCACCGTGAGCGCGCTCACCCTCGCGCTCATTACCCGTACGCTGCAGCCGCTCCGGGGACAGGCGTGGCACGGCGGCCCCACCCCGGTCGGCGCCGTCCGCGGCGTTGATGCGGCTCTTGCGCGCTGGCGACCCGCCCGCGGCCGCCACACGATCTGGGAGCTAGCGCTGCACATAGCGTACTGGAATTACGCCGTCCGGCGCCGCTTGCTGCGCACGCCGATCCCGCGCTTCCCTCGCAGTCCGGCTAACTGGCCCGCGACTCCGCGGCCGGCCGACGAGGCGGCCTGGGCCGCCGATCAGGCGTTGCTCGCGCGGGAGCACCGACTGCTCGTCGAGGTCGTGCAGGATTTTCCGCCGGCTCGGCTCAACCGGCGGGCCGGAACCCGAAAGCGCTGGACCTACGGCGACCTCGTCCTCGGCATTACTGTCCATGACGCCTACCACGTCGGCCAAATCCAGCTGCTGAAGCGCCTCGCCCTTCACCGATGGCGTGGTGTGGAAGCTCCGTAATCCGGCTGTGCGAGAGGATCTCTTCGGATACCTTCCCAAGCCGGCTCCGGGGCCTGGCAGCCGCCGCAGCGAAACAAGTCCCCCGCCGGAGACGTCGGGCCCGCTAGTCCCATGTATCGCGCCTGTCTCTTCTGTCACGGTGATCTCGGCCAGAACGAGGTGGTAGAGCACCTGCCGATCGGCCGGCGGCTCGCCTTCGACGCGGGAAAGGGTCGGCTCTGGGTCGTCTGCAGAAAGTGCGAACGCTGGAATCTCACGCCCTTCGACGACCGCTGGGAAGCGATCGAGGAATGCGAGAAGCTCTTCCGCGGGACCACTCTTCGGCTGTCCACCGACGAGATCGGCCTCGCGCGACTGCGGGAAGGCACCGAGCTGGTTCGGATTGGAGAGCCCCTGCGGCCTGAGTTCGCGGCCTGGCGCTACGGCGATCAGTTCGGGCGCCGCCGGGTCAGGCACTTCCTGCTGGTGAGTGCCGGCGTGGCGGGCCTCGCCGGGCTGGTGTTCGCCCCGAAGCTCATCGGGCTCTCGATTGGCGGCGGTGGACTGTACAACGTGATCAATCCGATGCTGCAGTTAGTGAAAGCGAAGCGCACGGTGGCCCGCCTGCCGCTGGAGCAGGGTGTCGCCCTTCCAGTTACCCAGCTCCAGATCGAGAACACGCGTGTTTCCGCGCAAGCGGCCGCGAGCTCCTGGCGCCTTCATATCCCTCCGCGGCGCAAGACGAATTGGGGCCGCAAGCCTAAGGGTGGCGACCTGGTAATCTTGGAAGGCGCCCCAGCGCATCAGGCGCTCCAGAAGATTCTGCCGCGGGTGAACCGGCAAGGCGCTTCGAAGGAGCAGTTGAAGGAAGCGGTACGGGTACTGGAGGAGTCGCCGAGCACGGATTCGCTCGCGAGTCGGCTTACGGCCACCCCAGGGGTGTACTGGAAGAAGAAGGCTGGCCTGCTACAGGCGCTGCCGCCCGAGCTGCGTCTTGCGCTCGAGATGGGTGCTCATGAAGACGCGGAGCGACGCTGGCTGGCGGGCGAGCTCCTCGAGCTCGAAGAGGCCTGGCGCGCAGCCGAGGAGCTTGCAGCCATCGCCGACAGGCTCGGGCTTCCCGAAGAGGTGGAAGCGCGGCTTGCAGCCCTGCGATCCGAAACCGCGCCGCTCGCAGCTCCGGTCGACGGGTGAGTCCGTCGCCGGTATCTTGGGAGGCATGTCCGCACTCGTTACGCTCACTGCCTCCCGGCAAGCGAAGGAGTCGGCTCATGCCAACGAGGCCGAGCTGCTGGAGCGCCACTGGCGGCGTGCCTGGATTCACGTCTTTGCTCAATGTTTGGGGCTCGCGCTGCTCGGTTACCTGAGCTACGGTATCAGCTGGGGCCTGACCGGGAGTGGAGCCGTGTTGCTCGCCGCCACAGGGTTCCTGGTGGGTTACGTGCTTCCCTTTTTCCGTCTGCTCGCCTTCTTCCTGCGCAACGCCGACCAGTTCTAAGCCCCCATGTACGAGCGCCGCTCCGATCCCATGCTGTCCAGTCCGCTCTTTCTGCGCCGCTTGGGCCTGCACGTCCTCTGGGCGGCCTGCGTGGTGCTGATCTCTCTGGGGATCGGGACGCTCGGCTACCACGAACTGGGGCTGCAGAGCTGGGAGGACGCGTTCGTGAATGCCGCGATGCTGCTGGGCGGGATGGGACAAGTAGGAGAGATCGCGACCCACGCGGGAAAGCTTTTCGCCGCCTTGTTTGCGCTCTACGCGGGCCTCGTGCTCATCGCAGTGACCACCCTGATCCTGGCTCCGGTACTGCACCGGATTCTGCACCGGGTCCATCTGGAAGAAACCACTCCGGCGGACCAGGACGAGCAATGAGACCAGCGGTACTCGCGCTCGGCTTCATCGTGGCCTCCTGTGGGACGCCCACGGAACCCGCCGATCCCGTATTTCAATTCAACTCGAGAATCATCTTCGGTATCCGCACCCTGGAAACGAGGGTGGCAGTGGAGGTCTACGGGGTCGACATCTCGGGGGTCTTTCCAACCGACCTCGGATACACTCTCTCCGGCAGCCTCGAGTTGCTGAGCGGTCACCAGCTGATCCTCACGGTGAAGGCAATCAAGGATCGTGAGGCGCCCGCGGTCCGAGTGCAGAACTACTACGTGGGCCGGATAATCCACCTGCCTCGGGGAGAGTATGATCTGCAGGTCTTCGAGAGGGTGAGCGATTCGCCGGTGGGTCAGAGCGAGCTCGCGTTTCACGGCACCTTTCGCGTCGACTGAGGAGTGACGGGCACCTCCGGCTTTCGCGATCTCTTTTCCCGCGATTCGACGGCTTACGCCAAGTTCCGGCCTCGCTATCCAGCTAGGCTCTTCGAATGGCTTGCTGGGTTGCCGGAGGCGCATCGGCTCGCCTGGGATTGCGCCACGGGAAACGGGCAAGCCGCGACCATGCTGGCTGCCCATTTTGATCGCGTGGTGGGATCGGACGCGAGCATTGCGCAGCTCCAGGCAGCCGCCCGTGCCCCGCGGGTGGGCTATCTCGCCTCGCTCGCCGAGGCGAATGCGCTGCGGAGCGGTCGCGTGGATTTCGTCACCGTCGCCCAGGCGCTGCATTGGCTCGAGCTGCCGCGGTTTTACGCTGAGGTCGACCGCGTGGCCGGGCCGGGAGCCGCGCTGGCCGTCTGGGGATACGCGCTGCTCCGGGCCTCGCCGGCGATCGATGCCTTGATCCAGCGCTTCCACGATGAGACCGTAGGACCCTACTGGTCGGCCGAGCGGAAGCTGGTCGTGGAAGGGTATCGCAGCGTTGAGATTCCGATCCGGGAGGTACCTGCGCCTGTTTTCGCGATCGAGGCCGAACTGACCTTAGCGGAGCTGCTGGGTTACCTGCGAACCTGGTCAGCCGTCGGAAAGTATCGCAGTGTGAACGGCCGCGACCCGGTGGAGGAGCTCGAGCCCAGGCTCGCCGCATCCTGGGGCGCGCCGAGTACGGCGCGGCGCATCGAATGGCCGCTCTTCGTGCGCGCGGGCCGCTGGCGGTGAGGTGCTCTGGGAGCTACCCTCGGACGACGAGCTGGCGCTGGATGCCTTCGAGGGGGTAGCCGAAGGACTGTATCGCAAAGCCGTCGCCATTGTCCATGCGAGTGACGGTCGCGCGGTCAGCGCCATGCTGTATCTGCCCACGGATCCCTCGCCGGGCCGTCCCAGATCCGGCGCTTAGAATCGTGGGGCGTTCCGCCCCGATTCCTCCTGTCGCTCCGTGCATCCATATTGTGGGATGCTCACGCTTCGAAAAGCGCGCTGGTTCTGGCCGGTTTTTGCCACCCTCCTGCTGGCCGACTGCTCCACCAAAGAGCTGGTGGTGTCGGCGCTGGGGACCAACCCTGGCCCTCACGCCGTGATCGGCGACTTGCTTCGGTTCACCCTCGCGTACAACCCGGATGCCGCGCTGAATCTTTCTTTTGGGAGTGCCTCGCGTCTGGTTTTTGGCGGCATCGCGCTCTTCGCTCTGGCGGTCCTCTTCCGGCTCTACCAGCGCACCGCCTCTGACGCCGTGCTGCGTGCCGTGGCACTGGCGCTGGTCGCAGCGGGTGCGCTCGGTAACCTGCTGGATCGGATCCGCTCGGCCCGCGGCGTGGTGGATTTCATTGATGTCGGAGTGGGCGACGTGCGCTTCTGGACTTTCAACGTCGCGGACATGGGCGTCTCCGTTGGGGCGGTGCTGCTCGCCCTGGTGCTGTGGCGCGAAGACCAGGCGAAGGAGGCCGCATGAGGCTCCTGCTCGGGGTGGCGGCGTCCCTCGTTTCCCTGCTGCCGATACAGGCTCCGCCGGGAAGAATCTCGCGTGCCGGCGTCGCCCGTGCGCAGGCGGTGGTGGACTCGGTGTTCCTCGACCGCAAGGCGACCGAAGGCAGTATCGAGGGAGGTGACTGGGCATCGTATCTCATGGCCCGCCTGGGCGTGGAGCCGATCCCCGAAAGCACCGAGATTCAGATCATGGTGGACAGTCAGCGCATCGTTCTCTCGGGCCGGATTCAGGATTTACCCGAGGCAGCGCGTGCGATGATCGGTCCGCTGGCCGCGTTGGTGGATTCGAGCACCGTGCTCGCCGCCGATATCGCGCTCCTCCCGGCCGCCCAGGGACTCAGCCATTTCCGGCTCGAGGGCGTCAGCATCGGCGGCTTCCCGGTCCCCGAAGTGATTCTCCGCTCGATGCTGCTCGACGTCGGCGAGCACTATCCGGCGCTCACCAAAACCGGGCGAGATCTCTACGTCGAAATCCCTCCCGATGGAAGGGTGACGTTGATACCGGGTGCGGTCCGTCTCACCGCGCCGCAGCGACCCGGCCCGCCCTCCCAATGAGCGACCTTCGCTACCCGGTCGGTCCTTTCGTGGTTGAGGGAGAGATCACGCCGGAGCGGCGGGAGACCTGGATCGGCGAGGTCGCCGACGCCCCAGCACTGCTGCGCGCCGCGGTACACGGCCTGAGCGAGGAGCAATTCGATACGCCCTATCGGGACGGCGGGTGGACGGTTCGCCAGGTGGTTCACCACCTCCCCGACAGCCACCTCAACGCCTATGTGCGCTTCAAGCTCGCGCTTACCGAAGAGAACCCCACGATCCGCCCGTACGAGGAGGCCCGCTGGGCCGAGCTTCCCGACAGCGCGGCGACGCAGATCGGGGTCTCCCTCATGTTGCTCGAAGCGTTGCATCGCCGCTGGGTCGTGCTGCTCCGCGCCCTCACGGAGCCCCAATGGGCCCGGACCTTCTTCCATCCCGAGCACCAGAAGGATTTCCGGCTCGATCGCACCCTTGCGCTGTATGCCTGGCATGGCAGGCATCACGTCGCTCACATTACCGCGCTGCGCGACCGGATGGGGTGGGTGAAGGGGTGAGAGGGAAGCGGTGAGCGGGAGACGCGCGGTCACGCGGATGGTGGTGACCGCGGGGCTCGTGCTGCTCGGGGCTCAGCTGCTCGCGCCGCACCTGCCCTATCCCCAGATCCTGGTTGCGTCCGCGTTGTGGTACTGTGCGCTCGCCGTGCTGCTCTGGTCGGCCATCCAAATCCTCTCGGTCCGCTTCGGTCGCAAGCCTGCGCTTGGGGTGGTCGCCCTGGCGCTAGCGCTGCCCGTTTTGCTAACCGCGATCCGCCCCGCCCCGCCCCTCGCCCTTCGGCTGCCCTGCCCGCGCAACTGGGGCTGGCTCCCCACCTGGCTCTTGCGATCGAGCCCGCTGGGCTCGTTGAGCTTCGAGGTCGGCGAAGCCAGAGTGAAGCTGTGCTACGGGCAGCCGGCCGCGCGCGGCCGCCGAATGCTCGGCGGAAGCCGGATCCCCTATGGACGGCTCTGGCGCACCGGCGCCAACGAGCCGACGACTCTCATCACCACCGCGGCGCTCGAAGTCGCCGGCATTGCGGTCCCCCCCGGTCGCACCGCGCTCTACACCATCCCCGGACCGGAATCGTGGGAGCTCATTCTCACTGCCGCCACCTCCCAGTGGGGCATCGAGTCGGAATTCACCACGGCGGTGCGCAGTCGTGAGTTGGGCCGCGCGATTCTGCCGAGCGAGCGCGGCGAGTACGTGGAGCGGCTGAGCTGGAGCCACGAACCTGCGACACGCGGCAATTCCGACCTGACCGATTTGGTGCTCTCCTGGGAGACAACTCGACTTCGCATTCCCCTCCGGGCTGCCTTGCGCTGAGCCGGGTATCCCGCGCTCTGCGGCGAATAGATCCGATCCCTGCCTTGTTTTAAAACTCAGGCTTGACGGCACTGGCCAGGCCTCACCTGGCTCTCCTCCGGAGTTGTCGAATTTTCAGTGGTTTCAAGCGACTTCTCCAAGTAGTTGGCGGCAAGCGGGAAGCGCGGTCTCTGCTCGAGGCTATCCGAATACTTCTAAGAAATCTGTCGCATTTTGTGACGCATATGCAACTTTGCACTGGTAACATGGCCTAGATCAACCAGTCTAAGTTCAAGCTGGATTAATAAATGCGTCAATAATGCCCCTGATTATTCCTGCGGGGCGTTCCGTCATGTTTCGGAACTGCGCCACAACGGAGAGGAAGCCGCATGCTGGATCGTCTGGGGGATCCGAGCGTACCCCACGAGGACGTACTCGAGCCCTTGCCGCCGCATTGGAGGGAGCTCTTCGAGGCGCTGCGGGAACAGCTCGGGCGAATCACGGAGCAACGGGAGTGGCTGGCCCAGGCGCTCGAGCGGACCTCCACCGAAATGCGCGAGCAACTCATCGAGCTCGAAGCGCTGCGGCGCGCGCGCAGCGCAGCAGAATCGGCGAATCTCGTGCGGGGGGAGATCCTTGCCACCGTGAGCCGGACGATGCGCACGCCCGCCGATGCCTTACTCGGGCTGGCCCGCTTGCTGCGCCTCGGACCACTCGTCCCCTCGCAACGAGCCTACGCCGACGCGCTGCACGGGGCGGCGGAGGTCTTGCGGAGCATTCTTAACGACGTATCGGACTTCTCCCGGCTCGAGAACGGCACCTTACCGCTGGAGCCGATTGCCTTCGATCTCCGCGTCATGGTAGAAGATCTGGCCGCCGCCCTCGGTGGAGAGGCGCAAGCAAAAGGCGTGGCGCTGCGGCTCATCTGGCGTCCCGAGACGCCGCGTCGGGTGACGGGAGATCCAGGCAGGCTTCGCCAGGTCCTCCGGGGTCTGGTGCAGGATGGCTTGAGTCGTCTGGGACAGGGAGAAATTGTGCTCGAGGTGGGAGGAGATCCAGCTCGTCCCGCAGGGAAGGGCGTTCGCATGATCGTAGCAGACAGCGGTCCCGCCATTCCCGACGACCTGATGCCCACGTTGTTCGAGCCGTTCGTGCGGGGCGATGCCTATGCCAACCGAGATGGCGGGCTGGCGCTCCCCATCGCCCAACAGTTGGCCCATTTGATGGGCGGTGATCTCGCGGTGGAGAATCCGAAGGGAGCTGGCACCCGCTTTACGCTGCGGCTGCCGCTGACGAAGCTCCTGGATGACGCCAATGCGGTCCCCCCGGACACGGCGGACGAACAGCTGCCCACCTCGGCGTTGCCGGGAGCGCTGCTCGTAGTCGATGCCGATGCGAATCAGCGCGCCAGCTGGGCCACGATCGCCGAAGCAGCTGGCTATCGCGCGACCGGATATCCAACTCGGGAAGAAGCCCTGGCCGAGCTCAGCCGCCGGGCGGAAGCTGGCCGTCCGGCAGCCATCGTGCTGTTCAGCGATCATGGCGCCGAGGAATACGTGCAGGTCGGTCGTGAGATCGTGGCGGACGAGAGCTTCGGCAAGCCGGCCCTGCTGATGCTGCCGGCGGTAGGCAATCCGGGGGATGCTCGACGCCTGATGGAAGCCGGCTTTCGTGGATATCTGGTCAAGCCGGTGGCTCCCGCCGACCTGCGCGAGGCGCTGGAAACCCTGCGACGCACGCCGCGCGCGGCATGGCACCGGCTCTTTGTCACTCGGCATTTCCTGGCGGAAGCGCGGCGGGGGGGCGGGGTGCGGGAAGCGGAGCTCGAAGCCTCGTTAGGGCAGCTCGTCGAACGCTGAGCGCTGAGAGGTCCTTCGCACTCCCTCGAGAATCAGATACGTTAGAGACCGCGCTCCGGCTTAGCGCGGTTTTCTGCCGTAGGGGTGCTCCGCATGAATTCCAGAATCCTCCCTGGTTTTGTCGTGCTGTTTGCCTGCTCGCGGCCTGCCATCGAGGTGGCCGAATCGGTCGCCGTCCGCGACAGCGCCGGAGTGCAGATCTTGGAGCATCTGGCCGGATCGGAAGAGCGACTGCCAAAGTGGATGGTGGCGGAAGCTCCCCTCCTGGACATCGGTGAAGGGGACGGCCCTGGCCAAGATCTGTACCAAGTCGGCGGAGCGGTGCGTTTGGGCGACGGGCGGATCGTAGTCGTCAATCGCGGCAGCAACGAGCTCCGCTTCTTCGACTCCACCGGAGCGTATTTGTTTGCGGCGGGCCGGCAAGGGCAGGGCCCGGGAGAGTTTGCCTCGCTCGGCACCATCCAGCTGCTCCCCGGCGATAGCCTCTTCGCTCTGGATCCCCAGCTTCGGCGGGGCTCTCTGTTCGCACCCACGGGAGAGTTCGTGCGCAGCATGACCACGGGTCAGCGCGCGGACCTGGAAGCTGGTCGGGTTCAGGGCTATACCTATGCGATCGCTCTGCTCGACCAAGGGCGCCTGCTCGGCGAGAGCCGCCTGTTCACCGAGATGAAGAAAACCTCGGGGCCGGTGCGTCGAGACACCTTCGCGCTGGTGTTCCTCGACCCGGACGGTTCCAGCGCCGATACCATCGCCGTGATTCCAGGCGGCGAAGTATTCCCGGCGTTGGGGCACGAGGGTGGACACAGCTTCCCTACCATTCACTCGCTCGAGTTTGGGCGGCAAACGGTCGTTGCCATCGATCGAGAGCGGATCTATGTGGGCACGAACGAGCCTGACGGAATCCGGGTATACAGCTCGAACGGGAAGCTCATCCGAAAGATCCGGAGCGCATCTCCAGCCGAGCTGGTCACCGCGGAGCATCGCGAGACGCGGATGCGCGAGGCGTTGGCCAGGATCGACCGCCAGCGGGGCTCCGAGCAGGTCAAGGCGGAATGGCGTAAGAACCAGGAGAATGCGCGCTACGCCGAAGTTTTTCCGTTCTATGAACGCCTGCTCATCGGTACCGACGGCGCGCTCTGGGTGGAGCGGGCGCGCCGCTATGAGGATGAGGGACGGCGCTTCATCGTCTATGACTCAACCGGTCGGGCGATCGCGACGGTGAGCTGTCCTGAGCGGGTACGCCCGTACCACGTCGGTCCGGCGGAGATCATTGGACTGTGGCGGGATCCAGACGAAGTGCCCCACGTGCGGGTCTATAAGGTGAGAGGTGAGAGGTGAGAGGGACCAGCACTTCCCTCTCACCTTCCAAAGGGATCCTCCAGTGACGGCGACGTCGGGGTAAAGAGCTCCGCGCCTGCTTCAGTGATCACCATGTCGTCTTCCAGCCGAACCCCGAACTCGCCGCGAATGTAGATCCCCGGCTCATCGCTGAAGACCATCCCCGGTGCGAGCGGTAGCGTATTGCCGCGCACCAGGTAGGGCCACTCGTGCCCGTCCATGCCCATCCCGTGCCCCACCCGATGCGTGAAGTACTGGTAGTCCGGTCCGAAGCCGGCATCGCTGATGACCTTGCGCGCGGCCGCATCGACCGCCTGGCACTCGACGCCCGGCCGCGCTGCGGCAAGCGCCGCTTGCTGGGCACGCTGCTCGATCGCGAACACCTGCTTCATGCGATTGGTTGCTTTGCCGAGCACGAAGGTCCGGCTGATGTCGCTGGAGTACCCTTCGACCTGGCACCCTCCGTCGATGAGCAGGATGGTTCCTTCGCGGACGATCTGGGGAGTCGCCGAACCGTGGGGGAGCGCCGAGTAGGGCCCCACCTGCACGCCGGCACCGCCCCGAAAGCCCAGTCGCTCGTGTGCCTGTGCGACGAGGCGGGCAAACTCGTCCTGACTCATGCCGTCCCGCAGCGCCCGGTAGGCGGCCTCATACGCTTTGAGGGTGACGGCGGAAGCCAGCCGCATCAGCTCGAGCTCGTGCGCGCTCTTGATGATGCGACACCCGGCGGTCACGGGCGTGCCGCTGGCCGGCGTCATGGCGGGGAGCGCTGCGGCGATGCCGTTCACAAAGACATGCCGAACCGTCTCCTCGACCCCGATTCTGCCCGTGGTCAGTCCGCGTTCCCGAAGCCCCTGGGTGACTCGCTCATAGGGACTCTCGTCTTCTTCCCAGCTCAGGACATCGGCGGTTCCCTTGAGCGGGCCCGCCTCGATCTGCTCAGCCGCTCGGTCGCGCTCGAAGGCGGGGCAGACCACGAAGGGACGGCCACTCTGCGGAACGAGGAGCGCCAGCATCCGTTCGCTCAGACCCCATTCGATGTTGGCGAAGTACCGAAGCGAAGTGCCCCCCATCAGGAGCAGCGCCGCCAGTTTTTCGCCGGCGAGGAGCTCGCGGGCTCGCTCCAGCCGGGCCTGGCGCTCCTCGATGGTGATCGGACGCGCCTGCGCGCGCATGGAGCTGAGCGCGCGAATCGAAGGGGGCAGGGACTCGCCCTGCTGGAGCTGCGGCTCCATACCCGGGTGCTTGACGACCGCCGCGGCGACCGCGGTGGAAGACACTGCGAGGAATTCGCGTCGGGTAGGCATGCCTTATAATACCGCGATGCCGTTGCGCCGTGTCTCCGTGCTGGGGGGAAGCGATCCCGCTGCGCGCGCCGAGCACCTCGAGGCGGCGACCCAGCTGGGCCGTCTTTGCGCGGAGAACGGGATTACCGTGATCTACGATGGCAGCTCGCAGGGTCCCATCGGCGCGCTGACCGCGGCCCTCAACCAGGCCCACGGATTGGCGCTCTCCGTCGTGCCACAGGAGCTCGGTGAGCGTGCCGATGGCATGATCGCTCTGCCGGGCGGACCCGAGCGCCTGGAAGAACTGCTCGAAGCCTGCCTTAGTTCCTCCCCCGGAACGGAGAAGCCCTGCGGCTTGCTCAATACCGAAGACTATTTCACCGGGTTGCTCAAAGCGGTGCCCGATGAGGTGGTCGAACGCTTCATCCACGAAACCCAGCGTGGCCGGCTCATCGTAAACCGCGACCCCGCCGAGCTGCTCCGCGCGATCGGGGATTACCGTCCACCGGAAACCCGCCGGCAGACCTCCTGAGCAACGTGAAGCTCTTCGAGATCGTCGCCGCGGCGCTGGGCATCATCAGCGTCTTTCTGAGCACGCGACAAAACGTGCTGGCGTGGCCCACTTCGCTGCTCAACAACGGGATGTACGGGGCGATCTTCTTCCAGCAGCGACTCTACGCCCTGATGGTGCTGCAGGGCTGTTTCTTCGGCATCGCGCTCTATGGCTGGTACCAGTGGCTGTTCGGGGGCGCGGCAAAGAGCGAGCTCAAAGTCTCCCGCATTCCCCCGAAACTTGGCGCCCTGCTCGCGCTGATTGCCGCGGCGGCTACTCTCCTCATCTGGCTCCTGCTGAGCCGC
>DASYTT010000120.1:0-11401 GCA_036002045.1 Gemmatimonadales bacterium | reverse complement strand
CCGCAGCCGCTCGCCGGCCGCGGTCGCCCTCAAGGCGAACGCCATGACCCTCACCGACCAACCTTGGTGGCAGAAGCGGCCTCAGCACGCCGGTGAGCCTTCGCGTATTCCCGCGCGCGGGCTGGCCCGCGACTTCCTCCCTGGCTGCTGTGTCGCCAACGAAGCCGAAATGCCGCGCATCGTCGCGAACCATCGGCACCAGCTCGAGCAGCGATTCGTAGACGCTGCCCAGCTCCTCGGATACCACCTGGTGCCGAACCTTGCGCCAGTCAGATCACCTCGACAGATTAGACATGCCATGAGTGCCCTGACTTCGTTCCGCTTCGCATGCTCGTTCCGCTTCTCGCCCTTTACTGGCTGGGGCTCGGCTCGGGTGCGCACGGGATAATCCAGAGCGCAGCACACGAGGACCGAGGCCCCTGCGAGGACGCGGGGGCCTTTTTGTATTTCCGTTTCAGCGGAGGAGCAACGCCACGATGCGGCGGATCGCCTTTCAGGGAATTCCCGGCGCTTTCAGCGAAGCGGCGGCGCTTCGGCTGTGGGGGAGCTGCGAGCCGCTGCCCCAGGCCAGCTTCACGAGCGTGGTCGAGGTGGTGGAGAGCGGCGCCGCCCTGGGCGGAGTGCTCCCGATTGAGAATTCCATCGCCGGCCAGGTTTCCGAAAGCCTCGCGGCGCTTCGGGGCTCGAGGAGCATCGAGATCAGCGACCGGCTGACGCTCCCGGTCCGGCTCCACCTGCTCGGCCTGCCGGGTGCCACGCAGGCGCAAGTCCGGCGGGTTGCCTCGCACCCGATCGCGCTCGCCCAGTGCAGCGAGTTTCTTGCTTCGCTCGGAGACAGCGAGATAACTGCCTGGTTCGATACGGCCGGCGCGGCGCGCGACGTCGCACGCGCCGGCGATCCCTGCTTCGCTGCCATCGCCGGTCAGGTCGCGGGGGAACATTACGGGCTGCGGGTCCTCGCCTTCGACGTGCACAACCCTCCGCCGCCCGAGAATGTGACCGAGTTCGTCGCGATCCGGAGGCGGCCATGACCTGGCGACGGTTTCAGGCTATCCGCGGCGCCACGACCGCGAGCGAGGATGCTCCCGCGGCGATCCGCGAAGCTACCCGCGAACTCTTGCGGACGATGGTCGAGCGAAACGGGCTGGCGCGCGACGAGCTGGTAAGCGTGCTATTCTCGGTGACCGCGGATCTCGCCACCGAGTATCCGGCCCGAGCCGCCCGGGAGCTCGGCTGGGACGAGGTCTCGCTGCTCTGCCTGACGGAGATCCCGGTGCCCGGCGGGCTGCCTCGCTGCATCCGGGTGCTGATGCACGTGGAGCACGCCCGGCCGCGCTGCCGGCTCCAGCATGTGTATCTGCGCGACGCCGTCCGGCTGCGCCCCGATCTCAGCGGGCCGGAGCTCGCCGCGCCCGGCCGGGTTCCCTAACAGGCGAGGAGAAGCGCCGACGCGATGACCCAGCAACGCAACAGCTCCCGGATCACGGAGGGAATCCAGCGCGCTCCCAACCGTGCCATGCTGCGGGCGGTGGGCTTTGAGGACGGCGACTTCGGAAAACCGATCATCGGACTGGCCAACGGCTACTCGACTATCACGCCCTGCAACGCCGGGCTCGACATCCTAACCCGCCGAGCGGAGGCGGCGGTGCGGGCGGCCGGAGGCATGCCGCAGGTCTTCGGGACCATCACGGTGAGCGACGGCATCTCGATGGGGACCGAGGGCATGAAGTACTCACTGGTCTCCCGCGAGGTGATCGCCGACGCCATTGAGACGGCCTGCTCGGCGCAGAGCATGGACGGCGTCCTGGCGGTGGGTGGCTGCGACAAGAACATGCCGGGCGCGCTCATCGCCATGGCGCGGATGGACCTGCCTGCCATCTTCGTCTACGGCGGCACCATCAAACCCGGTCGGCTGGACGGGCGCGAGCTTACCGTGGTGAGCGCCTTCGAGGCGGTGGGCGCCTACAGCGCGGGGCGGATCGGCCGGGAGGAGCTGCTCGAGGTCGAGCGGCACGCCTGTCCCGGCCGGGGCTCCTGCGGCGGGATGTTTACCGCGAACACCATGGCGTCGGTGATCGAGGCGATGGGCATGAGCCTGCCGGGCTCGGCGACCCTGGCCGCGGAAGACCCCGAGATCGAAGCGAGCGCGGCACGGGCCGGCCAGGTGTTGCTGGAGGCGGTCGAGGCAGGCCGGCGAGCGCGGATGATCCTAACCCGCAAGGCGTTCGAGAACGGCATCGCCGTGGCGCTGGCGCTGGGCGGCTCGACCAACGCGGTGCTCCATCTGCTGGCGCTCGCCCATGCCGCGAACGTACCGCTCATCCTCGACGATTTCGAGCTGCTCCGGCCCCGGGTCCCGGTGCTCGCCGACCTCAAGCCCTCCGGTCGCTTCGTCGCCACCGACCTCCATCGTGCGGGTGGCGTGCCCCAGGTGATGAAGCTGTTGTTGGCCCATGGCGTCCTCCACGGCGATGCGCTCACCATCACGGGCCAGACCGTGGCCGAAGCGCTCCGCGCCGTGCCCGCCGAGCCGCGCCCCGATCAGGAGGTCATCCGGTCCTGGAGCCGGCCGCTCTATCCGCAGGGTCATCTCACGATCCTGCGTGGTAACCTCGCGAGCGAGGGCGCGGTGGCCAAGCTCAGCGGGATCCGGACCCACCGGATCTCGGGACCGGCCCGGGTCTTCGATTCCGAGGAAGCCTGCCTCGAGGCGATTCTCGCGGGCCGGATTCGTCCGGGCGACGTCATCGTGATCCGCTACGAAGGACCCAGGGGAGGCCCTGGCATGCGAGAGATGCTGGCTCCCACCTCGGCGTTGATTGGCGCGGGGCTGGGTGGTTCGGTCGGGCTGATCACCGACGGAAGGTTTTCCGGTGGAACCTATGGGATGGTCGTCGGGCACGTGGCGCCGGAGGCCGCGGTGGGCGGCACCATCGCGCTGGTCGCCGAAGGCGACTCCATCACGATCGATGCCGACCGGCGCAGCCTGGAGCTCGAGGTGCCCGAAACGGTTCTCGCGGAACGGCAAGCGGCATGGCGGCCGCCGGCACCGCGTTATACCCGTGGGGTGCTTTCCAAGTATGCCCGGCAGGTGTCCAGTGCGAGCCTGGGCGCGGTGACCGACGGCTAGCGCTCGGCGGGAGAGCGAGCCGTCGCTCCGGACCGCACCGCCTGACAGATCTGCTCAGCAAACTCGCGAGTGCCGAGCCAGCGCGCGCCGGGCCCCACCAGATCCCGGGTGCGGAAGCCGGCCCTGAGCACCGTTTGCACCGCGGCTTCGAGCAGCAGCGCAGCGTCATTGAGTCCTAACCCGTAGCGGAGCAGCAGCGCGGCCGAGCCGATCGCCCCGATCGGATTCGCCACCCCGCGGCCCGCCAGACCGGGCGCCGAGCCGTGGACCGGCTCGAACAGTCCCGGTCCGTCGCCCAGGGAGGCGGACGGCAGGACTCCGAGCGAGCCTGCGAGCACGGCGGCTTCGTCGCTCAGGATGTCGCCGAAGAGGTTCTCGGTCACCAGCACATCGAACGAGGCGGGCTGAGACACCAGCCGCATCGCGGCGTAGTCCACGTAGAGGTGCTCGAGCACGACATCGGGGTACTCCGCGCCCACCCGGCTGACGACCTCCCGCCACAGCCCCGAGACCTCGAGCACGTTCGCCTTGTCCACCGAAGTTACCCGCTTGCGCCGGAGCCGGGCCGCCTCGAAGGCTACCCGGGCCACGCGCTCGACTTCGCTCGCGGTGTAGCGCAGCGTGTTGACTGCGGAAGTCTCGTCGCGGCCCCGCGGCTCACCGTAGTAGAGGCCGCCGGTGAGCTCGCGGACGATCAGCAGATCTACGCCGGTGAGGAGCTCCGGACGGAGCGGCGACGCCGCGGCCAGCTCCGGATAGGGCGTCACGGGCCGGAGATTCGCATAGACCGCGAGGTGGCGGCGCAGCGCGAGCAATCCGGCCTCGGGACGCAGCTCCGCCGGCGAGGAGTCGAACGCCGGATCGCCCACCGCGCCGAGCAGAACGGCGTTCGCCTCTGTTACGGCTGCTCTGGTGAAGCCGGGCAGCGGATCGCCGAACCGGGTGAGGGCAGCGGCGCCGATCGGGTAGGCTGACGTAGCGAATTCGTAGCCGAAGAGGTCGCCGACCGCGCGCAGCGCACGGACCGCCTCGGCGACGACCTCCGGCCCGATGCCGTCGCCGGGGCAAAGGGCCAGCGTGTAGCGGGTCACCCGCTGTCCCCCGCCCACGAGCTCCGCCGCCGGCTCTCGAAGGCGGCTATCCGCGCCTCCTCGAGCAGGGTGGCTCCGATCTGGTCGAGCCCGCGGAGCAGCAGCTCGCGCCGGTAGGGATCGATCGCGAAGCTCGCGGCGAACCCCGCAGCATCGCTCACCTGCTGCGCTTCGAGGTCCACCGTCAGCAGGTATCCATTGGAGGCCGCTTGCGCTCGGCGGAAGAGCTCGGCCACCAGGTCGGCGGCGAGCACCACCGGGAGCAACCCGTTTTGACAGCAGTTATTGAAGAAGATGTCGGCAAATGAGGGCGCGATCAGCGCGCGGAAGCCGTACTCTGCGAGCGCCCAGGGGGCATGTTCACGCGAGGAGCCGCAGCCGAAGTTGGCGCACGCCAGGAGCACCGAAGCGCCGGCCGCGGCCGGTTGGTTGAGCTCGAACCCGGGATGGAGGGTGCCGTCCGCGCGGAGACGCCAGTCAAAGAAGAGGAACTGCCCAAAGCCGGTCCGCTCGATCCGCTTGAGAAACTGCTTGGGGATGATCTGGTCGGTATCCACGTTGACCCGCGGCAGCGCGGCCACCCGGCCGGTGTGACGAACGAAGGGGATCATGGCATCACAGGTATTTCCGCACATCCACCAGCCGGCCGGCCAGTGCAGCGGCGGCCGCCATGGGCGGGCTCATCAGATGGGTGCGGCCGCCCTTCCCCTGCCGGCCCTCGAAGTTGCGGTTCGAGGTGGAGGCGCAGCGCTCGCCGCTTCCTAATACGTCCTCGTTCATGCCGAGGCACATGGAGCAACCGGCGTTCCGCCATTCGAAGCCCGCCTCGCGAAACACCACGTCGAGCCCTTCGGCCTCGGCGGCGGCCTTCACCCGCATCGAGCCGGGAACCACCATCGCCCGCACCCGCGGGGAGACTCGCCGCCCGCGGAGCACGCTTGCGGCGCTGCGGAGGTCCTCGATCCGCGCATTGGTGCAGGAACCGAGGAACACCCGATCCACCGGAGTCCCCTCGAGCGGAGCGTCGGGCACGAGGCCCATGTACTCCAGGGCGCGCTCCGCCGCCGACCTCTCGCTCTCGGAGTCGAACCGCAGCGGGTTAGGGACCAGGCCGCTGATGGCCGCCACCATCCCCGGGTTAGTGCCCCAGGTCACCTGGGGCTCGAGGGTCGCCACATCGAGTGTCACCTCGCGATCGTAGCGGGCCCCCGGATCGCTGGCGAGGGCCAGCCACTCGGTGGCGGCGCGATCCCAGGCGGTGCCCCGCGGCGCGCGCGGCCGCCCCGCCAGATAGCGGAGGGTCACGGCGTCGGGCGCGATCATGCCCGCCCTGGCCCCGCCCTCGATGGACATGTTGCAGATGGTCATGCGGCCTTCCATCGAGAGCCGGCTGACCGCCTCGCCCGTGTATTCGATCACCTGGCCCGTCGCGCCGTCGGGTCCGATGCGGCCGATCAGCGCGAGGATGAAATCCTTCGGCGTCACGCCCGCTCCCGGCCGGCCGGTGAAGCGCACCGCCAGCGTGCGCGGCCTGCTCTGCACCAGGCACTGCGTCGCAAGCACGTGCTCGACCTCGCTGGTCCCGATCCCGAACGCCAGCGCGCCGAACGCGCCGTGGGTCGAGGTGTGCGAGTCGCCGCAGACGATGAGCATCCCGGGTTGGGTGGCACCCTGCTCGGGTCCGATCACATGGACGATGCCCTGGTCCGGCGAGCCGAGCCCGAACAGCTCCACCCCGAAGTCCCGCGCGTTCTGCTCCAGCACCCGGAGCTGCTGGGCGGACACCGGATCGGCGATGGGAAGGTCCCGGGCGCCGGTGGGGACGTTGTGATCGACGGTCGCCAGCGTGCGAGCAGGCTGCCTAACCCGGCGCCCAGCGAGCCGGAGTCCCTCGAACGCCTGCGGCGAGGTCACCTCGTGCACCAGGTGGAGATCCACGTAGAGCAGCGCGGGCCCGCTCTCGTCGGCGGGCTCCCGCACCAGGTGCGCCTCCCAGACCTTCTCGAACAGCGTCTTCGGCATCACTCCCCGTTCGCTGCCGGTCACCCCGCCACCGGTACCGCCCGCCGGGGTTCCGCGCCGGGCTGCTGCGCGGCGGCCTTGCCTTCCTCCGACCAGGGCATCATCGCGCGCAGCCGCCGGCCGACCTGCTCGATCGGGTGCTCCCGGTCCGCCTGGCGCAGCCGCTCGAAGTTGGGGCGGCCCTGCCGGTTTTCGGCAAGCCATTCCCGGGCGAAGCTGCCATCCCGGATCGCCGCCAGGATCCGCTGCATTTCGGCCCGGGTTTCGGCGGTGACGAGCCGGGGCCCGCGGGTATAGTCGCCGTACTCCGCGGTATCGCTGATCGAATAGCGCATGAAGCCTAACCCGCCCCGGTACATCAGATCCACGATCAGCTTGAGCTCGTGCAGGCACTCGAAGTAGGCCATCTCGGGCGAGTAGCCCGCCTCGATCAGCGTCTCGAATCCGCTCTTCACCAGCGCGGTGACGCCGCCGCAGAGCACCGCCTGCTCGCCGAAGAGGTCGGTCTCGGTCTCCTCCCGGAAGCTGGTTTCCAGCACCCCGGCGCGGGTGCACCCGATGCCGGCGGCATAAGCGAGCGCGTTGGCCAGGGCATGACCCGAGGCATCCTGGTGCACCGCGACGAGCGCCGGCACGCCCCGGCCCGCTGCGAACTCGCTCCGCACCAGGTGCCCCGGCGATTTGGGCGCCACCATGGAGACATCCACCCCGGCCGGAGGCGAGATCTCGCCGTAGTGAATGTTGAACCCGTGGGCGAACATCAATGTCTTGCCCGGGCGGAGTCCCGCCACCACGCCGCTCTCGTAAACGGTGCGTCCGTCCTGATCCGGCACCAGCAGGACGGCCACCTCGGCGGCCGCGACGGCCTCGGCCACCGGGCGCACCGTCAGCCCCGCCGCGACGGCTTTCGGCCAGGAGGCCCCCCCGGGCCGGAGCCCCACCACGACGCTGGCGCCGCTGTCGCGCAGGTTGAGGGCATGCGCATGACCCTGGCTGCCGAAACCGATGATCGCAAAGGTCCGCCCGTCGAGCCGGGAGCGGTCTGCGTCGCCATCGTAGAACACCCGAGGTGCCGTCATGAGACTTTCTCCAACGTGAGCGTGAAGGACTCCCACTACTTTTTCGAGCTGCAAGGCGAGACGTCTTGCGGTCGCGGCGTCGCTCTCCAGCAGGATCGTCAGGACCGCGAGCTCCGCGGCGTCGCCGGGCCCCAGCGTGATGCTTCGCACCGCCAGATTGCGCCGGCGCAGCACGCCCATCGCGCGCGTGAAGGTCGCCAGCCCGTGCTCGAGGCTGAGGCTCAGGGTCTGGCAGTCGCTCATGCCCGGACCAGCGGAGCAGTGGGGCCGGGCTCCGCTTCGATCGCCTCGGAGAGCGAGGCGCCCGGCGGGATCATGGGGAAGACGTTGGCCTCCTGCTCGATCACGAATTCCACCAGCGCGGGACCCGGAACCTCCAGGGCGGCGCGGAGCACCGGGATAGTGTCGCGGGCAGCTTCCACGCGCCAGCCAGGGACGCCGTAGGCGTCCGCCAGCTTCACGTAGTCGGGACTCCAGATCGGCGTGGCCGAGTAGCGGCGGCCGTGGAAGAACTGCTGCCACTGTCGCACCATACCGAGATACCCGTTGTTGAAGATGGCGAGCTTCACCGGGATGCGCTCCTGCACCAGCGTGGCGATTTCCTGCAGGTTCATCTGGAAGCCGCCGTCGCCGGAGATCGCCCAGACCGGCTCGTCGGGCCGGGCCAGCTGGACGCCCATCGCCGCGGGCACCGCGAACCCCATGGTGCCGAGCCCTCCGGAGGTGATGTGCGTGTTAGGGCGCCGGTAGGGGAACAGCTTGGCCACCCACATCTGGTGCTGGCCGACGTCGGAGACGACGGTGCAGCGGCCTCCGGTCACCTCGTGCAGCGCGCGCAGGATGCCTCCCGGAGCCAGCTCGCCGCGGTAGTGCTCCGGCCGGGGCTTGGCGAAGCCGGCGATTTCCGAGCGCCACTCGGCGCAGTCGCGCGGCCGCACCACCCCGAGCAGTTGCTCGAGGATGTCGCGACAATCGCCGAGCAGCGCGACTGCCGTCGGAACATTCTTGCCGACCTCGGAGGCATCGAGCTCGATGTGCACGATGGCGGCGCGGGGCGCAAACCCCTTGGTGTTGCCGGTGACCCGGTCATCGAAGCGGAGCCCGATGCCGATCAGCAAGTCGGCGTGCTGAATGGCGCGGTTGACGTGCACCTCGCCATGCATCCCCGGCATGCCGAGGTGGAGCGGGTGCGATTCCGGAAAGGCGCTGATGCCGAGCAGGGTCGTGATCACCGGGATCCCGGTGCGCTCCGCCAGCAGGCGGAGCGCCTCATAGGCGCCGGCGAGCAGGACCCCGTGGCCGGCCAGAATCAGCGGGCGCCTGGCCTGGGCGATCAGCCGGGCCGCTTCCGAGAGAGTACTCGCCGCCGTTCCGCTCCGGCGGTCTGCCTGCCAGGCCGGGGGACGCACGCTGTCAGCGCGGCCCTCGGCCGGACCCTGGTACTCGACTTTCTGATTCTGCACGTCCTTGGGTACGTCGATCAGCACGGGCCCGGGCCGGCCTTCCAGCGCGATTGCGAGGCCTTCGCGTATGGCGGAGGCGAGCTCGCCCGCATCCCGGACCAGGAGATTGTGCTTGGTGATCGGCTGGGTGATGCCGAGGATGTCGGTTTCCTGGAACGCATCCCGGCCGATCATGCCGCGGGGCACCTGCCCGGTGAGCGCGAGCACCGGCGTGCTGTCCATCATCGCGGTGGCGAGCCCGGTCACCAGATTGGTCGCGCCTGGTCCTGAAGTCGCGACACATACCCCGGCCCGTCCGCTGGCCCGGGCATAGCCGTCCGCTGCATGGGCCGCGGCCTGCTCGTGGCGCACCAGCACGTGGCGAAGCTTCGGGTACTCAGGCAGGGCGTGATAGAACGGCATGATTGCCCCGCCGGGATAGCCGAATACCAGGTCCACCCGTTCTTCGAGCAGGACCCGGCAGATCACCTGCGCGCCACTCAACACTTCAGCCATGCAGACTCCTCGAGTTCCAACCGGGCGAGGCCGGCCCCCTTGCTCCGCTACACTCCCCAGAGCGAGTTGTCATTCAGCGCTTGCGATTCCAGCTGTTCCGCGTGACGCGACTTGTTCAGCGCGTGGACCAGCGCGCGCGCGCTCGCCTCGACGATATCGGTGGACGCCCCCTGGCCGCTCAGCGACTTCCCGTCCACCCTCGCCTGGAGAAATACCTGGCCCACGCTGTCGCGGCCCGGGGTCACGGAACGAAGCTGCAGGCTGATCACTTCGGCCTCCTGCCGGAGAATCGCGCTGATCGCGGTGAACGCAGCGGCGATCGGCCCATCGCCGGTACCTTGTGCGGTCCGTTCCCCCTGCCAGGGGCCGAGCAGGCGTACCGTCGCCGCTGCCGGAACGCTCCCGCAAACGACCTCGAGGCCGGCCAGCTGATACTCCTCCGGTGCATCGTGAAAGGAATCGTGCAACAGGGCCAGGAGGTCCTCATCCAGGATTCCCCGCTTCCGATCAGCCAGCGCGATGAACTGCCGGTAGAGCTCGGCCAGTTGCGCTCCGTCCAGCTCGTAGCCGAGCTCGCGATAGCGATGTTCCAGGGCGTGCCGGCCCGAGTGCTTGCCGAGCACCAGCCGTGAGCTCGGGATGCCGACCGTTTCGGGCCGCATGATTTCGTAGGTCGCCCCGTTGCGAAGCATGCCGTGCTGGTGGATGCCCGCTTCGTGCGCGAACGCGTTGGCGCCGACGATCGCCTTGTTCGGAGGCGGGAATACCCCGGTGAGGTAGGAGAGCAGCTGGCTGGTGCGGTAGAGCTCCCGCGTGACGACGTGGCTGCGGAGTCCGAGCTGCTGGCGCACCGCCATCGCCATCACCAGTTCCTCGAGCGCCGCGTTGCCTGCGCGCTCACCGATCCCGTTGATCGTGCACTCGACCTGGATCGCTCCGGCGTCGAGCGCGGCCAGCGAATTGGCGACCGCCAGGCCGAGGTCGTCGTGACAGTGCGCGCTGAAGCTCACTCCGGAAGCGCCCGGCACGCGCTCGCGCACCGAGCGAAACATGGCAGCGTACTCCGCCGGGACCGCATAGCCGACGGTGTCGGGCAGGTTGATCGTCGTCGCTCCCGCGGCGATGGCGGTCTCGACGACCCGGCAGAGAAAATCGGGATCGCTGCGACTGGCGTCCTCGGCGGAAAACTCCACATCGTCGGTGAATGAGCGGGCTCGCTGCACGCCGCTGTGGGTCAGCTCGAGCGCTTCGTCGCGGCCGATCTGGAGTTTATCCCGGAGGTGGAGATCGGAAGTGGACAGGAAGACATGGAGCCGGGACCGCGCCGCCGCACCCAGCGCCTCGCCCGCCAGATCAATGTCTTGCTCGACGCAACGGGCCAGCGCCGCGACGATTGGACGCTTGAGGTCCGCGGCGATCTCTCGCACGCTCTGGAAGTCCCCCACGGATGCAGCCGGGAACCCGGCTTCGATCACGTCCACGCCCAGCAGGTCGAGCTGGCGGGCGAGCCGGAGCTTCTCCTCGGCGGTGAGACTGTTGCCCGGGGCCTGTTCGCCGTCCCGCAGCGTCGTGTCGAAGATGACAACATCCCGTACCATGGGGCGGCTCCATTCCGGAGGTCCAAACGCAAAACGCCGCGAACCTTTCGGTCCGCGGCGCCGGGTGACTGTCTGAGACTCTGTTACGCTGCTGCTGTCTCTCCTGCTCCCGAAACGCCGCGGATCTCCCCCTCAATCAGAAGCAGAAGGAGACTCAGGACGAACAGGAGGAAGAGCGCCAGTGCCATGGTCGGAAGGCTAGCTCTGGACTTGCTTCCCCGTCAAGGGGAGGGTGCGGTGCCCGGAGGAATTCTTCCGCCTGACCGCCCGTCATCTGCCAGCTCCCTGAGCCGCGCCAGCAGCCGCACCGTGGCCCAGGTATCCCGCTCGCAGTAGTCCAGCAGGTCTTGGCGCACCCGGTCCCGCTCGGCGGGCGGGATCTTGTGCGCGTGGAAGAGCAGCCGCGCGATCTCGACGCTCGCCACCCGCCCGTCCACGATCACCAGGTCGCTATAGCTCAAGCTCGGGCACAGCGGGGTCAGCACGTATTTCAGGCTGAAGCTGCCGCGGAAATCCGGGTGGT
>DASYTT010000119.1:0-2100 GCA_036002045.1 Gemmatimonadales bacterium | reverse complement strand
GCGCACCTGGCCCTCGATGCGCCGGAGCCGCTTCAGGTTGCGATCCTTGCTGTCGGGATCGACGCCCAGGGCCTTGCGGCCTTCGCCCGGGGCCTCGCAACCGCAGCGGGCCGTGGGTTCGGAGTCTGCCAGTTTCATGTTGGTCCCGTTGACCGTTGACTGTTGACGTTGTTTATCGGAATCTCCGCAACCGCAATGAGTTCGACACCACACTCACCGAGCTCATCGCCATCGCCGCGCTCGCCAGCACGGGGGAGAGCAGCAGGCCGAACGCCGGATAGAGCGCGCCTGCCGCCACCGGAATGCCGATGACGTTATAGACAAAGGCCCAGAAGAGATTCTGCCGCATCACAGCGATGGTGCGCCGGGAGAGCCGCACCGCATCGGCAACCGGCACGAGGTCGGCCCGCATGACCACGACGTCGCCCGCCTGCGCCGCGACATCGGCGCCGCCGCCCATCGCGATACCCAGGTCCGCGGCGGCGAGCGCCGGCGCATCGTTGATTCCATCTCCCACCATCGCCACGACGCGGCCTTCCTGCTTGAGCTGGCGGATTTCGGCGACCTTCCCCTCCGGCAGGAGTTCGGCTACCACCCGGTCGATGCCGGTTTCCCGCGCGACGGCCTCCGCGGTGCGTCGCTGATCGCCACTCAGCATGATCACGTCGAGGCCCAGCCGGCGGAACGCCTCGATCGCCCGCGCTGAGCTGGGTCGAACCGGGTCGGCTACCGCGAGGAGCCCGGCGAGCGAGCCGTCGACGGCGACGAACATCGGCGTGCGGCCGCGATCCGCCAACCGGGCCGCAGCCTCCCGCAGGGGAGCGGGGTCCCCACCGGATTCGAGCAGCATCGCCTCGTTGCCGACGGCGACCGCGGACCCGCCAACTTTCGCCTTCGCTCCACGACCCGGCACCGCGCGAAAACTCTCCACGGGCATGAGCGCCAAGCCGCGCCGCTTCGCCTCCTGAACGATGGCGCCCGCCAAGGGATGCTCCGAAGCAGTCTCCAGGCTGGCGGCAAGCCTGAGCAACTCGGCATCGTTCCAGCGGGGGAGCGCAATGAGATCGGTGACCGCGGGCTTCCCCTCCGTTACCGTCCCGGTCTTGTCGAGCACGATGGTATCGATACGGCCCGCCCGCTCCAGCGCCTCGCCGCCCTTGATCAGAAGACCAAGCTCCGCGCCCCGGCCCGTCGCCACCATCATAGCGGTAGGGACCGCGAGTCCCATCGCGCATGGGCAGGCGATGATCAGCACCGAGACCGCCGCGGTAAAGGCCCGGATCAGCGGAGCCTGGCCGGCCAGCAGGTACCAGACGACGAAGCTAGTGATAGACAGCGCGATGACCACGGGCACGAACACCGCGCTGATCCGATCGGCGAGCCGCGCCAGCGGGGCCCGGGAGCCCTGCGCCTCGCGCAGCAGCTTGACGATCCGCGCGAGCATGCTCTCGGCGCCGAGTGTCGTCGCCCGGCTGCGCAGCAAGCCCGTGGTATTGATGGTGCCACCGATCACGGAGCTGCCGGCAGCCTTCTCCACCGGGAGGGACTCGCCGGTGACCATAGATTCATCCACCGCGCTCGAGCCGTCGACCACCACGCCATCGACCGGGATCCGTTCGCCCGGGCGCACGACCACGAGGTCGTCCCGCTGCACCTGGCCGAGGGGTAGCTCGAGCTCCGAGCCATCGCGGACCACGCGCGCGGTGTCGGGCTGGAGCCGGGTGAGGGACCGGAGCGCAGCGGAAGTCTGCCGTTTCGCGCGAGCCTCCAGCGCGTTGCCGAGCAGGATCAGCGCCAGGATGATGATCACCGCCTCGTAGTAGAGCTGCGGCGCTATCCCCTGCCGGAGGAAGAGGCCGGGTGCTACGGTGGCAAGAGCGGAGAAGAGAAAAGCCGCGCCGGTGCCGAGCGCGATCAGCGTATTCATATCGGCGGCGTGATGCCGGAACGCCGACCAGGCGCGCTGATAGAAATGCCGGCCGGCCCAGAGCATCACGAAGCTGGTGACCGCAAGCAGCGTCCCCCCCCACCACCCCCACGCCGCTCGCTGTCCCGCGCCGACCCCCCCCCCCAGCATGCTGAGCGCCATCACCACCAGCC
>DASYTT010000118.1:0-2971 GCA_036002045.1 Gemmatimonadales bacterium | reverse complement strand
CCACCGCTGTGGTTTCCAGGCCACAGATTTCCATGGCTCTCCGCCCACACTACCGCAAGGCTGCCTCACTTCCCGCCGTGTCGAGAGGAAGCCCGGGCGCGGCAATTCCGGCATGTGCCATGCGCCCGCCTCGAGAGGACGTAGATTCTCAACCCTGAGCGAGATGAGACCTGCCCCGTGATGTCGTTGCCGACCAGAGTGACAGTGTCCGGAGACGCCTTGTATCAGGTCGTGGCCGATGAGCTCTCCTAACCCGGCTCGCGGAGGCTGGACTGGTACAGGTCGAAGCGTGAGCGGCTTTGCCGGGATTGTTGGTCCCGCTTGCGGCGGCGCGGAGCGGGATTGGCTCGAGCATGCCACCCGCTTCATGAGCTTCCGCGGTCCCGATACACAGGGTACCTGGCACGGCGAGACCGCCGCGCTGGGTCACGCACTGCTCGCCACGACCCCGGAAGAGCAGGGCAGGATCAACCCTCCGCACCGTCGGCTTCGCCAAGTGTCAGTCCGGCGCCTTGGTCCTGGCGGCAAGGTCGTTTGGCGAATCAATCCTTGGTCCATACCGCCAGCGCATTTCCGACCGGATCCCTGAAGTGAAATCTCCGGCCACCCGTGAATTCGTGACGTTCCGTAATCTCCCCTCCGGCCGCCGTCACCGCCCCTTCCAGCCCGGCTAAATCGTCCGCAAAGATCACCACCAGCGGATTCCCTCCACCACTCCCGCTCTCACCCTCCAGCTTCGTGAACCCACCGCTCATCCGGCCATCCTCAAAGCTGGTATAGTCGGGCCCGTAGTCGGTGAACTTCCACCCGAAGACGCTCGAATAGAACGCCTTCGCCTTTTCGATGTCGCTCGCGCGGAATTCGATGTAGTCGATCCTGCGATCGTGTTCGGACATGGAGCCTCCGGGAAGTCATCGCTATCAGCCAGGAAGGTACCAGCCGATAGCTGGTAGCCGATAGCTGATAGCTTACCACATGCCCAAGTCCGGACACATCGCCCTCGCCGGCAAGCCCAACGTCGGCAAGTCCTCGTTGCTCAACGCGCTGATCGGCGAGCCCCTGGCCCTGGTGAGCCGCAAGGCCCAGGCGACGCGGCTCCCGGTGACCGGCTTGAGGACCGAAGGCGAGCTCCAATTCGTCTTCCATGATCTTCCTGGTCTGCTCGATCCCGAATACGCCATGCAAGCGCGCATGCGCGCATTGGCCCTCGAAGGTGTCGCGCGAGCCGACCTCATCCTCTACCTGCATCCTGCGCCGGAAGCGCCCGCGCCCGATTTCGCGAAACTCGCCGGGCTCGAGCATCCGCTCAGCGCTCCCGTGCTTACGGTGTATACCAAGGGCGATCTCGTGTCCGCGGAACGAGGCGCCGAGCTCGCCCGGAGCGGCCTGGTCGTTTCAGCCACGACCGGCGAGGGCATCGACACCTTGCTCGCCGCGGTCGCGGTGCGGCTGCCCGAGCGCGAGTTCGCCTATCCCGAAGACGAGATCGGCACCCAGCCGGTGCGATTCTTCGCGGTGGAATATCTGCGGGAGGCTGCCTTCGAGCTGCTGGAGGACGAGCTGCCTTATGCGTTTACCGCGGAGATCGAAGAGTTCCGGGAGACAACCGATCCGGTGTACATTCGGGCGGCGCTCTTCGTCGAGCGCGACTCCCAGAAAGGGATCCTGATCGGCGAAGGCGGCCGCACCCTGAAGGCGATCGGCAAGCACGCCCGCGAGCGGCTGGAGACCTTGCTTGGCCGCCGCGTGTATCTCGACACCTGGGTCAAGGTGCTTCCCAAGTGGCGGCGCGATCCCGAGCAGCTGCGCCGCTTCGGTTTCCCCGACCTCCCCGCGGAGAGCGCATGAGTCTCGCCCCGGAGCTCCTCGACATTCTGGTCTGTCCGAAGTGCAAGGGCGATCTGGAATATCGGCCCGAGCAAGCCGTCCTCGTCTGTCCCGCCTGCCGGCTCGCCTATCCGATCGAAGACGACATTCCCATCATGCTGATCGACGAGGCCAAGCCGGTTTGACCCAGTCGGACATGACGCGGGTCGTTGAGACCGCCCGCCGCGCGGCGGCGGCGGCACAGCACGCCTTCGTCGGCACTGAGCATCTGCTGGCAGCGCTGCTGGTGGACGAGACCGGGTCCGCGGCCCATGCACTCCGCGCGGCGGGCGTCTCCCTTGACGGCCTCGCGGAAGAGCTGCTCACTGGCCTGCCACGCGCGGAGGCCGGCGGGGCAGGGCCGCCCCCGTTGAGCCGGTTCGCCGAGCGCGCGATCGCCGAGGCGGAGAAGTCCGGCGCGGACCTGGCGACAGTGCTATTGCGCGCACCTCGCGGCCGCATCGCGACCGTGTTGGGGCGACGAGGTGCCAAGCTGAACGAGCTGCGCAAGCAGCTCGATGGCCACAGGGCGAAAGAGCCGAAGGCGCCCGGGCGCAATGCCGCCAAGCAACCAGGATTGACCGCCCGACCGCTCGAGCGCCCGCCCGACCTGGCGGCTCGCCGGCTGCCGCCCCATCTCGAAACCCGAAAGCCGCGCGCCCGGCGCCGTATTCCCTGGGCGCTGCTGCTTCTTCTGGCGGTTCCAGCCAGCGTCCTGCTTCGCTGGCAGCAAGTCTCACCCCTCCTCATTTTTTTCACGGCCTGTCTCGGCGTGTTACCGCTGGCCCGTTTGCTGGGGCAGGCCACCGAGCAGCTCGCTGAGCGCACCGGACCCACCGTGGGCGGCCTGCTCAACGCCACCTTCGGCAACGCCGCCGAGCTGATCATCGCCCTCGTAGCCCTGCGGGCGGGGTTGGTCGACCTGGTCAAGGCCTCGATCACCGGAAGTATTCTCGGCAACCTGCTGCTCATCCTCGGGCTCGCGCTCGTGGCGGGCGGCGTCACGCGCCCGACGCTCACCTTCAACCGCACCGCCGCCGGGATGAGCGGCGCGATGCTGCTGCTCGCGGTCGTGGGCCTCGTCGTGCCGGCGCTGTTCGCGGTC
>DASYTT010000117.1:0-2787 GCA_036002045.1 Gemmatimonadales bacterium | reverse complement strand
CGCTCGTGTTTTCGAATCATCCTCGCTGTGTAATACCGTGTTAGACCGCGAGAGCAGGGCTTGTCCCGTAGGCTGTTGAAATTCGAGTCGTAGCGGCGGCCCCTTGGCCGGCCTGAGAATCGGGTCGGTCAAGAAACGGTCCCCACACCGGGGACAAGGAGCCGCCGATGAAGAGCAGAGCAGAGAACAGGGATCAGAAGCAAGAGCAGACGGCACTCGGAAAGCTCCGTCAGCTACTGATTCCGATGGTGGCCGGGATGGCCGCGGCGAAGCAGGACCTGATGGCCTGGGTCCAAGAGGTCGGACTCGCGGCACTGAAGGAAGTGTTCGAGGCCGACGCGACGGCGATCACGGGGCCGAAGTGGAAGCACAGCGAGGATCGCACCAACCATCGCTGGGGGACGACGGACACGGAGTTGCCCTTCGGAGGGCGACGGATTGGCCTCAAGCGGCCGAGGGTGAGGAGCAAGTCGGGCCAGGAGGTGACGCTGCCGAGCGTGGCGCGCTTCCAAGCGGAGGACCCGCTTCCGGAGCGGGTGCTGAACCAGATCGTACTGGGGGTCTCGACGCGCGGGTACGGGGCGAGCTTGGAGCACACCCCTCCCGGAGTAAGGAGCCGGGGCACGAGCAAGAGCGCGGCCAGCCGGCACCTGGTGGAACGGATGGGGGCGAAGCTGCGGGCCTACCTCTCGCGCCGCCTCGACGACGTGCAGCTCCTGGCGCTGATGCTCGATGGCATCGAGGTGGCACGCCACACGGTGGTGGTGGCGCTCGGCATCAGCGAGGACGGCACCAAGACAACGCTGGGCTTGTGGCAGGGGTCGACAGAGAACGCGGCATTGTGCACGTCGCTGCTGCAGGACCTCATTGGCCGCGGGCTCAAGCTGGACGGGCGGATCCTGTGCATCATCGACGGCGGCAAAGGGATCCGCAAGGCCATCGCGGACGTGCTGGGAGACCTGGCTGTGGTCCAGCGCTGCCAGCTCCACAAGCGGCGCAACCTCAAAGCGCATCTTCCCGAGAGTTGCCAGGCCTACGTGGATCGGGTCCTGCGCGAAGCCTACCGGAGCGCCAGTGCCGACACCGCGCGCAAGCTTCTCCGCAACCTGATCTCCTGGCTCGAGGGCAACGGCCACGAGGATGCGGCGGGCAGCTTGCGCGAGGGGATGGAGGAGACGCTGACCGTCCTCAAGCTCGGTTTGCCCGAGCGTCTGCGGCGCTCGCTCGCGACCACCAACTCGATCGAGAGCACGCTGGGGACCGTGCGCCGGGTGAGCCGGAACGTGAAGCGCTGGAGAGCCGGGATGGTGCGGCGCTGGGTCGCCATGGGTCTGCTGACGGCCCAGAAGCGTTTCCGCCGCATCAAAGGGCACCGCGATCTACCAAAGCTGATCGCCGCCCTCCGGCCGAAGGAGTCCGCGGAGCAGGTCGCGTGATCTCTAAGTGCGACAAACTGGGACGACCTCAGGGTCGTCCCGACTCCGTTGCGTTGATCCTGCGTCATCCTGGTGAGCCGTTTTCTACGCGCGTACCGGTCGGGAGCCTGGAAGAACCGGTTCACCGATGAAAGGGAGGTGTCAGGAAGAGCCGTTGACTTCGAAGCTGAGTTCGCAGATCTTCAACCCGCCGCCGCTGCGATGACGATTTTCAACAGCGCGCGGGACATCCCCTTGTGGTGAATCTTGCCGAGTAAATCATTATCCAGGTGTTCGACGGACATCGGAGCAACCGCAGCATGAGCCGTAAACACGCATGGGTGATGACAGCCGCGCTCACTGCGTTGTCCTTCGCGGGGCCGAAGATGTCTGCGCAGAGCGAGAAGGCAGCAGTCCTCGCACTGGCTCGCGACCTCGAAAGCAACACCTATCGTCGGACGGACGCTCTAAACCAGCTACGAGAACTCGGTCGGAACGCCGCGCCGGCTATTCCCAGTCTGCTTTGTTTGGTTGAGATGAACGTCGAGGCAACCGCTGTTCCGCACGGTGGCAACCTCGACTTGCGGGAGGCAACGGAGACCCTTTCGACAATCGGCCCGCAAATCATTCCGCCGATTCTCGAGGTGTTTTCGGCGCCTTGCAGTAGCCCAGTGGGAAAGACGGTAGCGGGGAGGCCCTGCAGGCTCAGACTCCGCGACGAGACGATGCGACCTGAGTACTGTGGGATGGTACGCAGCTGGTTGGCGGGCGCGCTTGCCGGCCTTGACTCATCCGTGGTCCCCGATCTCCTCGCTGCTTACCGAAGTTCCTCGAGCCGGCACAGGCCGTGGCTCGCACGCGCGATTGGCTCGTTCGGTGAACCGGCGTCGCCCGGGATGCCGCGCGCGCCCAGCGATATCGAGCACAACTGGTCCTCGGCCGTACAGTTATTCATGACCGACCTGAGAGCAGATGACCCCGAGTTGCGTGTTGCATGTGCAGACGCTCTCGGTTCAATAGGCCCGCCGGCAAGGGAGGCCGCTCCTGTCCTGCGATTGCTTGCTGCCGGTGACGATCGACAGTTGCGCGTTGCGGCGCAACTTGCTCTCAAGAAGATCATCCGGTGACCCGAAGACCCTGAGCATGCCGTCGAACAATCGGATGAAGCTGACGAAACCCCCTCGCGCCGCCTTCGGCGTCGCGTGCTCGCCCTTCGGCGAGCAGCGGGGGTTTCGCAGCCTAGCGCAGCCTCCGGCCGCAACCGAACAGTGATTTGTTCTTCCCCTGTGGCGGTTTCAGGAGGGAAGATCTCGCCTCTTCGGAGGCGAGCATGGCGAGTCGATTCGAGCTGGCGCACCAGGATCAGCTCCAA
>DASYTT010000116.1:0-19673 GCA_036002045.1 Gemmatimonadales bacterium | reverse complement strand
GATTAGGGTCAGTACCTTGCTGACCCCATAGCCCATAGCCCATAGCCCATAGCCCATAGCCCATAGCCCATAGCCCATAGCCCATAGCCCATAGCCCATAGCCCATAGCCCATAGCCCATAGCCCATGCTCACTCGTCCCGAAGCCCTTGCGCTCCTCCACGAGCACACCCAATCCGACGCGCTCCGCAAACACATGTACGCCGTGGAGCTTGCGATGCGCGCCATGGCGGAGCGCTACGGCGCTGACCCCGACGTTTGGGGCGTGGTCGGCTTGCTGCACGACTTCGACTATGAGCGCTTCCCCAATCCCGGGCGCGCACCCGATCGCGAGCATCCGTCCGAGGGCGTGCGGATTCTGGCGGAAAAGGGAATGTCGGAAGAGGCGCGGGAGGCCATCCTGGGGCACGCGGCGTATACCGGCGTCCCTCGGAACTCGCCCCTCGCCCGCGCCCTGTTCGCCGTCGACGAGCTGTGCGGCTTTCTGGTCGCCTGTGCTCTGGTACGACCCTCGCGGAGTCTCGCCGACCTCGAGGTGGCAAGCGTGAAGAAAAAGCTCAAGGACAAAGCCTTCGCGCGCGGCGTGAGCCGCGAGGACGTGCAGACCGGCGCCGCCGAGCTCGGGGTGCCGCTCGATGAGCTGATCGCCTTCCTGCTTACCGCACTGCGGCCCCACGAGCGCCTGCTCGGTCTCGGCACCCCGTGACGTCCGTCCCGGTCGTCGCCCATGCGACGCTTCCCGAGGTGGTGGAGCGCGCCCTGGACCGGGCCGCGGGAAGCCGCCCTATTCCGGGCAACCGAGTCACCCTGCTCTTCGACGGGCCGGAAATCTTTCCCGCGATGCTGGAGCGCATCGCTGCGGCCAAGCGCGCGATTCATCTCGACAACTACATCTTTCGCGGCGACGCCACCGGGCGGCGCTTCGCTGAGCTGCTGATCGAGCGCGCCCGCGCCGGGGTCGCGGTCCGCGTCCTCACCGACTGGCTCGGCTCTCTGACGACCCGGCGCGCCTTCTGGCGCCGGCTGCGCGAAGCGGGGGTGGAGGTTCGCGTGTTTGGGCCGCCTCGCATCTTCCACCTTCGGCGAAATCTCATTCGCGCTCACCGCAAGGTCCTGATCGTCGACGGAAATCGCTCCGTGAGCGGGGGCCATTGCATCGGGGACGAGTGGGCAGGGATCCCGGGCAAGCGCGAGCCCTGGCGAGATACCGCCTGCGCGGTCGACGGACCCGCCGCGCTCGCCATGGATCAGGCCTTCGGAAATCTGTGGCGGGTCCTGGGTGCTCCCCTCGACCCCGCGGAGCTCGCCGCCGAAGCACCTGCGTGCGGGAGCTCCGAGGTGCGGGTGCTCGCGGGGGAGCCGGGCGGAATGCGCACCTCCCGGGCCACCGATCTCTTGCTCGCGGGCGCGGAATCCAACGTCTGGGTTACCGATGCCTACCTCGTCGCTCCACGTGCCATCTATCAAGCCATGATCGATGGGGCGCGTAACGGGTTGGACATCCGGCTGCTCGTTCCCGGCACCAGCGATCTGACCAATCTTCAGAATCTCACCCGCATCGGCTATCGCGATCTGCTCGAGGCGGGCGTGCGGATCTTCGAGTGGCGCGGTCCCATGCTGCACGCCAAGACCATGGTGGTGGATGGCCGCTGGACCCGGATCGGCTCGACCAACCTGAATTTCTCCAGCTTGCTGGCGAACTATGAGCTCGACGTTCTGGTGGATGACCTGCACCTCGGGCAGAGCATGGAGGCGCAATTCCGGCGCGACCTCGAGCGTTCCGTCGAGATCGCCTATCCCGAGAAGCCAGCCGGCCGCCGCAAGAAGCGCCGGCTCGCCGCACTCCCCCCTGGCGCCGACGTCTCGAAGCGGCGCCATCGCCCCGGGTTAAGGGAGCGCCGCCGCCGGGCGGTGCTGGCGGTCTGGACCGTGGTGGCCGGTGCTCGGCGGTCGATTCTCCTCCAGTACAGCGTCATACTGGCATCCTTGGGCATCCTTTTCTTGATCTTCCCGCGCGTTATGGCGTGGATATTTGCCGCCCTTACCCTCTGGCTTGCCGCCGCGGCATGGGTCGAAACGTGGGGTCGTGACAAGCCGTGAAACCGCCCGCCGTTCGGACTCGCGCCGCGACGTATCTTTCGACAGGTCAACGACCTCAACGCCTGGAGCCTGCCCTGCGTAACTCCGACGTGGAAGACGCCGAGCTGGCGCAGGCGGCCGCACGCGGCGACTCCAACGCGTTCGGCTCCCTGATTGATCGGCACGGTTTGGCGGCTCGACGCGCTGCTCGCGCAATCCTCCGCGATGAGGATGACGCGGACGACGCGGTGCAGGAAGGGATGCTCGCGGCCTGGCGCGCAATCGATCGCTATGACCCGGCGCGGCCGTTCCGTCCCTGGCTGATGCGCATCGTGGTCAATGCGGCGCTGGATGCGCGGCGCAGAGCACGGGTTCGTCACGCCGAGCCGATCGCGGAAACCCTGGAGTCCGCCGGTTTGGGACCCGATCGGTTGACTGAGGCCTCGCTGCTGCGGACTCGCCTCGATGCCGGCTTGGCGACGTTGCCCGAACGGCAGCGTATTGCCCTGCTGCTGTTCGACGCAGAAGGATGGGGTCACGCGGAAATCGCCGCGACCCTGGGAGTGCCTGAAGGGACCGTGCGGTCCTATGTGTTTCACGCGCGGCGCGCCATGCGCCGAGCGCTCGGGACACTGGCGGAGGGAATGAAATGACGTTGTCGCCGTTCGAACACCAACAGGATGAAGTGCTGGGCAGGCTGCTGCGGGAGCAGCTCACTGGGCCCCGGCCGGAGGCCTTTCTGGACCGGATGCGCCTGGCGGTGGCGGGCGCCGGGCGCCCTAGCCAGTGGGATGTCCTGGCTGGCTGGGCGCGGCCCCGCGCCATGGCGCTCGCCCTCGCGGCGGCACTGCTCCTCTGGCTCGGTGCATGGTTCGAGAGCACCCGCACGACGGCCGATGCGGGGGTGACGATGGCGTCACTGCCAACCCATAGCGTCGTGTCGTCGCAACCACCGGCCGTCGACGAGATCATGGCCGCGCTGCGAGAACGGCCATGACCCGCTCCCGCCTTGGCGCCGTGCTCCTGCTGCTCGCCACCTTCCTGCTCGGCGGGCTGCTGGGTGGCGCCGCCACGACGCTGGCCGACCACCGCGCCCACAAGCGGCACGCCGATCGCCCCCGTCCCGGCTACGTCGACCGCTTGGCCGCGGATCTGAGCCTGAGCGAGGCGCAACGCGACAGCATTCAGGCGGTCCTCGACCGGCATCAGCCTGCCATGGATTCTCTCTGGCAATTGATCCGGCCGCAGTTTCAGTCCGAGCGGCAAGTGATCCGCAATGAAATCACCTTGCTGCTGACGCCGGAACAGCAGACGAAATACCGTGAGCTCCAGCGTCAGGACAGCCTGCGCCGGGCCGAGCTGGATCGAGGTCGGAATGGCCGTCGCTAGCAGGATCTTGCTGATGGGCCTGCTCGGGCTGGGAGGAATCCGCGCCTCGGCACAGGCTCCCAAGCTCACGCTTGCGGAAGCCATTGCGCGCGCGAACCGGGTGCAACCCAGTGTGGTGCAGGCCCTTGGCACGGTCCGCAACGCCGAGGCGCGCCAGCGCTCGGCTACCGGCGCTTTCTTCCCCAGCCTGTCGCTCAACAGCGGCATCGGCCGCAGTTTCTCCGAGGGGCCGCAGCGGGTCGATCCGAATACCGGGCAGGTCATCAGCGGCAACTCGACGAATCAGAGCATCACCAACAGCATCAGCTCCAACGTCGACCTCTTTACCGGATTCCGGCGGGGCAACGAGAAGAAGGCCGCCAACGCGAATCGGGGAGCCGCCGAGGCGAGCCTGGCGAACGCCCTCAACAGCCAGCAGCTCGCCACCACGAATCAGTTCTTCGACGTGCTGGCGGCTCAGGAGCTGCTCCGGGTCCGTGAGGCGAGCGTCCGGCGCGCCGAGGAACAGCTCAAAGTCTCGGTCGCCTTGTTGCATGCGGGGCGGGGGATCCGGCCCGATTCGTTGCGGTCGGTGGTGACGCTCGGCAATGCGCAGCTGCAATTGATCAATGCCCAGACCTCGCTGGCGACGGCCGAAGCCAATCTCGGGCGCCTGGTGGGGGAAGATGGTCCCGTCGGCGCAGTCGAAGACACCACCTTGTATGCCGTGATCGCCAGCGTGGACACCGCCGCGCTGCGCCGCGAGGTGATTGCCCAGGCGCCCTCGGTCAAAGCGGCGGAAGCGAGCGCCCTGTCGGCTCGCGCGGCAGTGAGCGTGGCAAAGGCCGCTTACTTCCCCACCCTCAACCTGTCTGCCAACCTGTCGCTCAACGGCAGCCGGGCCAACGATTACGACTTCCTGCAGGGTCGCCAGTTCAACCTCGGGCTGAGCTGGCCGATCTTCAACCGCTTTCAACGGGAGCAGAGCATCGTGACGTCGCGGTCCAGTGCCGAGACGGCTCAGGCCAATGCGGCCGAATCCCGCCGTCTCGTGCTGGCCAACCTGACCGCGGATCTCGCCGCACTGGAAGCGGCGCGGCTCAGGATCGCCATCACGCAGACCAGCGTGATCGCCGCCACGGAAGACCTCCGCGTCCAGCAGGAGCGCTACCGGCTCGGTGCCGCGACCATTGTAGACGTGCTGACCTCGCAGGAAGCGCTCAACCAGGCCGAGGTGGACGCCGTGACGGCCCGGTTCGATTATGTCCGAGCCCGCGCTCAAATCTCCGCCCTGATTGGGAGGCCCTTGTGACCAGCGTAGCGACGACCGGGGAACGAATGGCCACCCTGCCGGCCGACGTGCCGCGCGACGCGGTGATCGTCGTGCGCAATCTGCGGCGCGATTACGAGATGGGCAGCGAGACCGTGCGGGCGCTGCGCGGCGTGGACATCACGATTCGGCGCAACGAGTTCGTCGCGATCATGGGTCCCTCGGGCTCCGGGAAGTCCACCCTGATGAACCTGATCGGCTGCCTCGACTCCCCCAGCGAGGGTGAATACTGGCTCAACGGACACCGCGTCTCCGAGCTGGGCGACGACGAGCTCGCCCGGATCCGGAACCGGGAGATCGGCTTCGTCTTCCAGACCTTCAACCTGCTGCCGCGCGCCTCTGCGCTCCAGAACGTGGAGCTGCCGCTGATCTACGGCGGAACCTCCGCGAAGGAGCGACGCCGGGCGGCCATCGAAGCGCTGGAGCGCGTAAAGCTGGCCGACCGCATGACCCACCGGCCCAACGAGCTCTCCGGCGGGCAGCGGCAGCGCGTCGCGATTGCCCGGGCGCTGGTCAATCACCCCAGCATCATTCTCGCCGACGAGCCGACGGGGAACCTCGACTCGAAGACCAGTGAAGAGATTCTTACTCTCTTCGAGCAGCTCTACCGGGAGGGCCAGACCATCATCCTCGTCACCCACGAACACGATATCGCCGCGCACGCGCGCCGCCAGGTCCACCTCAAGGACGGCATGATCGAGCGCGACGTCGCCACACCCGAAAGGCCCTGATGCGCACCCGCCTGCTTCCCTTTGGCCTCCTGCTCCTCGCGATCGGCTGCAAGGAGAAGCCGAAGCCCGTCGTCTACGAGGCCCGGCCGGTGGAGCGGCGGAATATCGTCGTCTCCGCCCGCGCGACCGGGGCAATCCTGCCCGATACGGTGGTCGAGGTGAAATCGAAGGCCTCGGGGGAGATCCTGGAGATGAAGGTGGAGACCGGTTCGATGGTCCAGCGGGGCACCCTGCTGGTCCGGATCGATCGCCGGACCCCGCGCAACCGGCTCAACCAGGCGCGCGCGGACCTGGACGTCGCCAAGGCCAGGCTGGTGAATGCCGAAGCCCAGGCCAAACGCGCGGACGAGCTCTTCAAGACCCAGTCCATCTCCCAGGAGGAGCACGAGAATCTCCTGCTGGCGGTCTCGAACGCCAGGGCCGCCGTGGTCGGCGCGCAGGTCGCGGTCGACAACGCGACGATCGCCATGGAGGACACCGACGTCTTGGCCCCCATCACCGGCACCATCATCTCGAAGACCGTCGAGCGCGGTCAGGTAATCTCCTCGCCGACGAGCGACGTGGGCGGCGGCACCGTGCTGCTCAAGATGGCTGATCTGAACCTGGTCCAGGTACGCACCCTGGTGGACGAAACCGATATCGGAAAGATCCGCCCCGGGCTCCGGGCCAGCGTTACGGTGGGCGCCTACCCGAATCAGCCTTTCGAGGGCTCGGTCCTCAAGATCGAGCCGCAGGCGGAAACCGTGCAGAACGTGACCATGTTCCCGGTGCTGGTCCGCATCGAGAACCGGGGCGGCCTGCTCAAGCCGGGCATGAACAGCGAGGTGGAGATCCACATCGGCCAGCGGGACAGCGTGCTGGCCGTTCCCAATGCCGCGCTGCGCACCGCGCGCGACGTCGGCAGCGCGGCGCAGGTGCTCGGCATTCCGGACGAGAAGCTCAAAGGCCTCCTCGCCGAGGCAGAGCAGCGGCGGGACTCGCTGCGCCGGCAGCAGCAGGCGGCTAACCCGCCGCGGGCCGACAGCGCGAGAGTGGATACCATTGCGAAGAAGCCGGCCGGAAATGTCTACACCATGCAGAACGGCCGGGAGATCCAGTTGCCTGCGGGGGTCACCGCGAAGCAGGTGGACGCGGTCTTTGCCAAGTTCCGCAGCCGCGAGCAGCTCAGCGCCGCCGACCAGGCCATCATGCAAAAGCTCCGCGAAAGCGGGGCGTTCGGCGGGATGGGCGGTGGCCGGGGTGGTATGGGCGGGGGCGGCTTCGGGGGCTCCGGCGGTGTCGGATTCGGGAACCGGCCGCGGGGCAGTGACTACCAGTTCGGCGGCGACTACATCGTGTTCGTGAACAAGAACGGCGGTCCGGTACCGGTCTACATCCGCACCGGCCTCACCGACCTCGACTACAGCGAAGTCGTGTACGGGCTCACCGAACGGGATTCCGTGCTCGTGCTTCCCAGCGCGAGCCTGGTCCAGTCCCAGCAGGAGGCCAAGACCCGCGCCGCGCAGTTCGGGGGTGGCGGGCTCGTCCCGGGCACCCAGCAGCCGCAGCAGACCGCCCGGCCGGGCGGAACTCCCACGGGCAGCGGCAGGCCTTAGGGAGACGGCGAATGCTCATCGGCGAAACGCTGAAGGTCGCTTTCCGGAGCCTGCTGGATCATCCGCTCCGCGCGTTGCTCACCATGCTCGGCATCATCATTGGTGTCGGGGCGGTGATCGCGGTGGTGGCCATCGGCACCGGCGCGCAACGCAAGATCGAGGCACGGATTCAGGCCCTCGGGGCCAATCTGCTGACCATCAATCCTGGCCAGTCATTCATGATGGGCCGGGCCAGCGATATCCGCGTCAGCCTCACCGTGCGGGACGCGGAGGCGCTGGCCTCGGACGCGCGCTTGCTGACTGCCGTCACTCCGGAGATGCAGCGCCCGCTCCAGGTGAAGTACACCAACCGGAATCTCAATATCAACATCCTCGGGGTGACCGCGAACTACGCCCAGGTCCGGAATTTCACCCTGACCGAGGGGCGCATGTTCACCCCCGGCGAGGACGCGGCCCGGGAACGCTTTGCTGTGGTCGGCGCCTCCATCCCGACCATGCTCAACGTGAATCCCACGGCGCTGATTCACCAGAGCATCCAGATCCGCGGGCAGGCCTTCGAGGTCATTGGAGTGCTGAGCCCGAAGGGCAGCACCGGCATGGGCGGCAATCAGGACGAGCAGATCATCATCCCGCTCAACACCGCGCGTTACCGAATCATGGGCACCGACCGGCTGCGCGGCATCGCGGTGCTGGTCAAGGATGGCGTCTCCCTCGACCAGGGCATGGTGGATATCGAGCAGGTGCTTCGCCGCGAGCACAAGATCCGCCCCGGTGGCGACAACGACTTTCAAATCCGCAACCAGCAGGACATCCTGAGCACCCAGCAGGATACCGCCGACATCTTCAAGAAGCTGCTCACCGGTATCGCGCTGGTCTCCCTGGCGGTCGGGGGGATCGGGATCATGAACATCATGCTGGTCTCGGTCACGGAACGCACCAGGGAAATCGGCGTGCGCAAGGCGCTGGGGGCCAGCCGCGCCAACGTGCTCTTGCAGTTCCTCATTGAGGCGCTCGTGCTCTGCCTGACCGGCGGGGCGATCGGAGTGGGCATGGGAGCGCTGACCGCGTGGCTGCTCAAGCACTTTGGCGGGTGGGATACCGTCGTCGTGCCCGAATCGGTCGTAGTGGCATTCGCCGTGAGTGCGATCGTGGGAGTCATCTTCGGCCTCTGGCCTGCCTGGCGGGCGGCGATGCTGAATACGATCGACGCGTTGCGGTACGAATGATCGCTATGGGCTATGAGCTATGCGCTTGAAGCCTTCCGGAAGAGCCCTGACCCCATAGCCCATAGCCCATAGCTCATAGCCCCCGACGCCCATAGCTCGTCCCGCTGTACCTTCCTCCATGCCCCGATCCCTCATCACAGGAACCGGCCGCTCCCTGCCCGCCCGCATCGTCACCAACGACGATCTCGCGGCGCTCATGGACACCTCCGACGAGTGGATCAGGAGCCGCACCGGAATCGAGCAGCGTCACTGGATCGAGCCGGGCGAGCGCGGAGTTTCTCTGGGGCGCGAGGCGGCGCTGCAGGCGCTGACCGCCGCCGCTCTCGAGCCGGCGGCGCTAGACGCGATTCTCTACGCGACCAGCACTCCCGATCATTTTCTTCCCGGCAATGGCGTCTATCTGCAGCGCGAGCTCGGCATCGCCGCCACGATTCCTGCCATCGACCTTCGGATGCAGTGCGCCGGTTTCATCTATGCACTCTCCGTCGCCGACGCCTACATCCGGAGCGGGGCCTTCCGCCGCATCCTGGTGGTTGGACAGGAAATCCAGTCGACCCGGATGGATATCTCGACCGAAGGGCGCCACACCGCCGTGATCTTCGCCGACGGCGCCGGGGCCGTCGTCCTGGAGGCGAGCGAGGCCGCCGGCCGCGGGATCCTGGCGTTCGATCTTCACGGCGACGGCAGCCACGCCGAGAAGCTCTGGGTGGAAGGCCCCGGGGCCCTGGTGCCGCCGGATGCCTGGGCCAAGGAGCAAGCCGAGGGACGCTACTGGCTCCGCATGGACGGCAGGGAAGTCTTCCGGCATGCCGTGGTTCGGATGCCGGAATCGGTCCGCGCGGCGCTCGGCCGCGCGGGGGAAAACCCGGCCGGGATCAAGCTCCTGATCGCCCACCAGGCCAACCTGCGGATTTCCGAGGCCGTGCAGAAGGAGCTTGCCCTGCGCGAGGAGCAGACCTACAACAATATCCAGCGCTACGGAAATACTACGGCCGCGACCATCCCGATCGCGCTCGACGAATGCGCCCGCTCCGGCCAGCTGCAGGCAGGAGACTTGGTCGTGCTGACGGCATTCGGATCGGGATTCGTCTGGGGGAGCTGTGTCCTGCGCTGGTAGAAACTATTTGCCTATTGTTCCGTATTGAAACAAGCCTGAAACCCCCTGGAGCCCACATGTTCAACACCATTTTCGGTCTGCTCGCCCTCGGAATTACCGTTGTAAGTGGCGTGCTGGCCTTCGGATTCGCTCGCGGGTTCGTCCGCCGCCGCTTGCGCTTTGTAGATGCAGTGCGCTCTCCGCTCACTCCCTTTGTGGCCGGGGGGCTGGGCCTGTTGGTAGCGGCCCCGTTCACCCTGCTTCCTCTCGTGGGTGGCGCAACCGTGGCCGTCGTGGGGCTGGGAGCGGGGCTCGGCGCGAAGAGCGGAGTGACGGCGATCCGCCGTGGCGACGTCTAGCCCACAGCCAATAGCCAGTAGCAAATAGCCAATAGCCAATAGCCAGTAGCCAATAGCCACTAGCTTATAGGCCATGCCCTCCATCGCCTGCACCCGCTGCGGCCAGACTCGCGATCAGCAGCCCTTCCCGCCCTTCCCCAACGCCCTGGGCCAGCGGGTATTTCAGGAGATCTGCGCTGCCTGCTGGGCCGAATGGCTCAAGCTGCAGCAACAGCTGATCAACCATTACGCGCTCAATCTGCGGGAGCCTGGCGCGCGCGAATTCCTGCTGCAGCAAATGGATCAGTTTCTGTTTACCAGCGCGCCCCAAGCCTGAACGTCACATCCACCGCCGGGCCGCTCGGCTCGAGATCTTCAGTCAGGCCGAAGATCCACTCGGGTCCCCGCCTGAAGCGCAGCATCCCGCCCAGATCGATCGTGAGCTCGCGATTATCGAGTGCGTTCGCGCGGGTGTCCTGGTAGTAGGCCGAGTGGTAAATGATGTTGCCGTAGGCTGACAGTGGCCCGGCGATGCGCAACCTGGCTCCCTGGGTCACCATGAGAAAAGTGCTGTGCTGCAGATCCGCGAGCTCACCGTGCGTAGGCGTGTATCCCGCGCTCAACGTCCCTTCGTAGACGAATGGCTTCCCCGCTGCGCTTCGCAGCGTCGTGGTGGCGTTGACTGATACGGTTCCCCGCCGGAATCCTGCCGGTGAGCTGCTGGTAGGAAGCGTGAGCGAAAGCGCGCTCTGCCAGTGCGCCGAATGCCGCAGCCCCGCTCCGACTCTCAGGTCTCCGAGGAATCCGCTCGACGGGCCGTAGTGATAGCTCCGGCCCCCCCCCGCGGAGAGCTCGAGGTCATAGGCGAATTCATTCTTCGGACGGAGCTCCCGCGCCTTCACGTGGAACCCGGTCACGTCGTGATACCAGTCGAGGAATCCATCCAGGAAGCCGTCGTAGGCTCCGTTGAAGCTCGCGTCGGCCAGGACGAAGGCCTTTCCCAGGTTTCTGGTCACGCTGAGCTGGGTTCGGAGCACCTCCGCATCCAGCACGAATGAAACATTGGAGAGCGCGACATACTCGATGATGCTGGAGTAATCGGTCAGCATCGTGAGGTGCCACTTACGCCTCGTGTCGACATAGGGCTGCGTGGCAAGTCCGCTCCGCGAGGTGGCGATGGGGTTGATCGGTGCATAGGGAGGCAGCCCCTGCGCCATCACGCTCGCCGGAGTAGCCCATAGCCCATAGCCCACAGCCCACAGCCAATACCCTCTCATCGCGCGTTTGCTCGTAACCACTCGATGGTATCCGCCAGCGTCTCGTTTGCCGGCCGGCTGACGTAGTCCAGCTCCGCGGCTGCGTACTTCGACCGCATGGCCCAGTGGTGCGAGGCCATCTCGATCAGGCTCGGCTCGGGCAGCAATCCCAGCCCCAGTCGCTGAGCGAGCGTCGCGAGCAGCCAGGCTGGCCAGTAGGGCATGATGAAGCGCGGAGCCGGCCTTCCCGAGAGTGTCGCCACTTGCCCATAGAATTCCTCGAGGCTGCATACGGTTCCCGGGAGATGATAGATGGGGTGAGCGCGCGGGAGCTCCATGACCCGGACCAGCGCCCTGGCGACATCGCGTACATCAGCGAAGTGCATCCCGCCCCTGATCAGGAAGGGAATCCTGCCGCGCAGGAATCTCAGGACGTAGTCGGAAGAGCGGAAGCGATGATCGCCGGGCCCGAGCAACACGGGAGGCCGCACGATGACCAGCTCCGCGCCAACCTGGTCGGCGAGACGCCGAGCCTGCTGCTCCGCCGCGAGCTTCGAGCGATAGTAGGGCCATTCGGAGAGCTCCCGCTCTCGAAAAGCCGAATCTTCGTCGGCCGAGTCCTCGGCCCGCCGGAAACACGCGACGGTTCCCGAGGTGGAAACGAAGACCAGCCGGCATCCTCGACTGGCGGCGAGCCGAACCATACCCAGGGTTCCCTCGACGTTGGTGCGCGTCACCAGCTCGGCCTCCCGGCGGGAGTGCCGGACCATCGCTGCGAGATGAAAGATGCCGGCCAGGTTCGTGAGAAGGGGGTCTTTGGTCCAGGCCTCGGGCTCGGTGACCGATCCGGTCAGGGTCCGCACCCTGGGCAGCGCGCGAGTCCATTCCATCGCCTGCCACGCGATGGGATTGCGGACCAGGGCGATGGGAGCGTGCGAGGTCCCGCTGGATTCGATCGCTGCGAGGAGGTGGCGCCCCAGGAAGCCGCTCGCCCCCGTCACCAGCCAGGGGCCGCTCCCGGAGACTTCGCTCAACTGACCGGCTCGCGTTCGCGGACCTTTCGCCCGGAAGGGAACAGCGTGTTATGGAGCCGGATGAGCCGCTCGTCTCCGTTGCCGTAGCTCTGGAAGAGGTGCGCGAACTGGTGGCGCAACCCCGCGGCGATCAGCGGATCGAGATCGGGAGGCGGGTTGAGGGAGCTCTCCAGCACCCGCCCGCCGCGCGCCTCGATCGCGCTCCGCAGCCAGCCAGGGTCGAGCCCATCGATCGGGTGCCGCGCCAGGTAGGCATTGAGATGATAGGTCGTCGCAACCGTCGCCCCTTCCAGCCGGTGGATGACCTCGTTGCTCACCGACTGCACATCGCACTCGCGGCTCAGCGTCACGGGAGCGCCGCAGGCGAGGTGCACCCGGCCCAGGTCGATCTTGCCTCGCCAGGCCCGGAACGCCCAGCGCAACAAGCCGCTCAGGCGCATGCGCGGCTTGGGATTCCCGGCCAGCTCGTGGGCGAAGGCCGCCTCTTCGGGAACCCGGTCGTAGGAGAACGCCACCGGCAGCAGCGTGCAGGTTCGTCCGGTGGCCTGCAGGCAGCGGAGCAGGCCCCGCTTCGGCGCCAGAAATTCGCGGGTGCGGCTGCGCTGACCCTCGATGAAGAACTCGAGGGTCTTGCCGCCTTCGATCAGCTCGTGCACCCGGCGGGTCAGCTCCGGGTCCTCCCGCCCTGTCCCCCGCCGCAGGTAGAAGGCATGCAGCGCGCTCAGAACTCTGCCCAGCAGCGGGATGCGCCCGAATTCGATGGCCGCCGCGATGTGGGGAATCCGAATGCCCAGGTCGGGCCGCGCAAAGCACAGATAGGAGCAGAGTACGAAATCGAGATAACTGCGGTGATTCGGCACCAGCACCAGCGGAGACCCCTCCGGTGCAGCGTTGCGCGCCGCCTCGAAGGAGGGAATGTCCACACTGACCCGGTCTACCGCGCGGCGCAGCAGCTTGGTCGTGAGCCAGGCCCCGAAACGGATCCAGAGATTGCCTTCGGGCTGGGTCAGGCTCCAGCGGAAGTCACCGCCGTGCCCTGGATGCCGGCGGCCTGCCATCGTCCATTGGGTGTCATCGCGATGCAGGATGTGCCGATAAGCGCCTCGGCATACCGTGGTGATGTACGCCCCGGCATCGAAATTCTCCGCCAGCGAGCTCGAGGACTGGAATGCGAAGTTGTTGCAGGTGAAGTAGGGAAAGACCCGGTTGAGGTATGCCAGCCGGGCCTTGAGCTGGCCGGTGGCGCGGCGCAGCGAAGCCGAGCGCAGCTCCGCGGCCGCGATCGCCATCCGGTGATGCAGGCTCTCGGCCAGCAGAAACCGCGGCCCGCGTCGCCCCAGATATTTCACCACCGGGCGCCGGTCGACTTGATGCACCGAATAGAAATCCGTGATCCGCTCTCCCACCTCGACCAGCCGCACGGTCCGGCCCAGCCCGGCAACCGCGTGGCGGATCACCGGCCGCGTCTCGCCCGGAGCGCTGCGGCACTCCTCGAGCATTCGTGCAGCGACTTCATCCACCGGGATCAGGTCGAGGCGGGTGCGGGCGAGGCCGACGACCGCGCGAAGATGACCCATCCCGATCAGCACCACGAAACTGGCAAAGCCCGAGGTGCTGTCGATCCAGCCGGGGAAGGGGTAGCGCCAGCTCGCGGAGATGATGCTGGGCCGGATGATCGCGAGCGGGACCTCGCCCCGCCGCTCGAGCAGCAGGTGTTCGGCGAGCGATTTGGTCAGCGTGTAGGTGTTGGGGTGGCGCGACCGTTTGAGTAGCCCCGCCTCATCGGCCAGGCCGTCGAGGATCGACCGGTAGAGCTCGGGCGCCGGCGCCGGCAGCGGCGCCAGCACTTCCTCGATGGGCACCCCTTCGCCAGGGTGGGGGGTGACATATGCCGTCGAGACATAGACCAGCCGCGCAAGTCGCGGGCAGCTGCGCGCGAGCTCCAGCAGGTTGAGGCTGGTGGCGATGTTGGCGCGAGCCGCCTCCGCGAGCGGCAAATCGAAGCTCACCGAAGCCGCGGCGTGCAGGATGTGGGTGACTCGCGCCGCAAGCTCGCCACTGGTGACGGCGTCCAGCCCCAGACCGGGCTCCTCCAGCGCCCCTTCCACCACGTTGACGTAGCGCACCCAGCCGGAAGGCAGCCGCGAGAGACAGGGCGAACCGGCGACCTCGCGGCGGAACCGCTCGGCCGGCCGGCGCTGTTTCCGCGGCCGGATCAGTACATGGACCCGCTCGACCTCGAGCTCTTCGCGGCGCCGCAGCAGCTCCTCGAGCACTACTTTGCCGAGGAAGCCGGTGACGCCGGTCAGCAGAAATTCCCGCGCCATGGCTCGCGTCAATCCACCGGTCGCCCGGCGGATTCGACGCCGAGCATCTGATTGGCGACCCCGAACAGGTTGCCGGGATCGACTGCGCGCTTCACTTCGTTGCTCCAGGCAAGCGCGGCCGGCGAAAAGATGCGCGGCAGGAAGCCGCGGCGCAGCTTGCCGACCCCGTGGTGGTGAGAGAGCGAGCCGCCCGAGCGCAGGATCTCGTCGCGCGCGGCGCGCTCCAGCTCGGCGAACGCCTCCACCGGTTGCGCCAGCCCCTTATGATAGAAGCCGAAATAGAAGTAGACGCACACACCGGTGTGGTAGACCTGGGTGACCCGTGCCGTGACGAAGGGCCGGCCCGGCACTCCGCGCGCGGCGCATTCGGCCGCCAGCCGCCGTTTCACGTTCTCACACAGCGTGAGCACGCGACTCCAGGGCACCGACGTCTCGAAGGATTCACCGAGGATCCAGTAGCGCATCACGAAGTCGCGGAGGTAGGCGATTCCGAAGGTGAGCTGATAGCCGCGCCGCCCGTTTTCCGATCCAGCCCGCATGCCGCCGTGCCGCCGCGCCAGCCTCCGCACCGCCCGTTCCTGGGCCTTCACCTCGGTGGCGCTGCCCTCGTAGACCAACGTGCAGGCCACCATGCGTTCCGGGTCGAAGCCGCGGATCCGGGTCACCAGCAGCTTCTCCAGCTTGCGCTTGAGCGCCGGCCAGCCGGTCGCGCGGGGTCGCAGCGTCCGGCTGAGCTGAAACTGCAGATTGTCCACCAGGCGCACACTGGCCGGCGGGATGGCCTCGCGGGTTAGGTCGTGCAGGAAGGCCACCCCCGCCTCGAAGTCCGGGAACAGCGCGGCATCGTAACGCTGCACCTCTGGTAGCGGAAAGAGCTTCACCACCGCGCTGGTGATGATCCCCAGGGTGCCTTCCGAGCCCAACATCCAGCGGCGGGGATCCAGCCCGACCGATTCGCGCGGTGCTACCGCGGGCCGGGTCACTGTCCCCAGCGGCGTCACCACCGTGAGATCGAGCACCAGGTCCTCGATGTTGCCGTAACGGTTCTTCTTCATGCCGCTGGCGTGGGTTGCGATCCAGCCCCCCAGCGTGGAGAACTCCACGCTGTCCGGCTCGTGCCCCAGGGTGAATCCATATTCGGCCAGCTGCGCCTGCAGGTGCCTTCCCACCGCTCCTGCCTCGATGCGCGCCATCAGATTGACTGGATCGATCCAGAGAATCCGGTCCATGCGCGAGAGGTCCACCACCACGATGGTGCGGTCCTCGTCGGCCGGACAGCGCAGCGCATCAGTGACGTTGGTGCCTCCGCCATAGGGAATCAGGCAGGCATCGTGGCGGGCGGCCGCAGCCACCAGTGCAGCGACCTGCGCTTCGCTCTCCGGATACACCACGAGGTCGGGGACCCGGTCGATCCGGCCGTACTTGAGCAGGTACATCTCTTCCACGGTGTGGCCGTGGCCATGGCGGAGCCGGACCTCAGGATCGTCCGAAAGCGCGTCTTCCGGGAGCAGCTCCGCAAGCTCTCGCAGCAACCCCGGGTTGAGGCGAGGCGGAGCTATTTCGGGGGGATAGTGGGATTCGTGGGTATCGCTGGGGGGAAGCTCGACGCCGAGCACTCGGCGCATCCAGGGCATCAAATCGGGCAGCTCCAGTCCGCTGACCGGGTAGCGGCTCCCGGTGAGCAGGACGCTGCCATCGGGACGGAGGGTGAAGGCCGAGTCTCGGAATCCCCAGACGTCCGGGCTTTCCTCATCCCCGGACCGCTTGGGCCGTTCACCGGGAAGAATGCGGCCCTCGGCGTCCCTCGCGGCCATGGCAGAGCGTCCTCGAAGTGAGCGACCCCTACTATAACGCCCGGGCCCGCTATTGGCGACGTGCTCCAAAAGCAGTGAGGGCGGCCACTTCGGCCGCCCTCACTGGGCGCATCGGCAAGGCCCTCGAAGCCTATTCCTCCTTGCGCTTCTCCAGCTTTCCGGTCACCGTCATCCGACTCTTGTTGCGCATGATCTCGAGCTTGAAGCTGTCGCCCGGCTCGTAGCTGCGCAGGATCCGCAACAGGCTCCCCGGGCCGCTGGCCTTGCGGCCATCCACGCTCAGAATCACGTCACCACCCTTGACGCCGAGGCTCGACTCTTTCGGGACGTCGATGACCAGAACTCCCTCGGTGGTGCCGAAATACTGGCCCAGGTCCGCATTGAGCGGTGCGAGCTCCAGTTTCATCAAGGGGCCGCCGAAGGCGTAGGCAAACCCCGAGGCGCCCGGACCGAACTCGAAGGTGGCCCCGCCGCTCCGCGGCATTGCCCGCTCGAACTCCAGCTTGGGGAACATGACGCCGCGGCCAGTCCACTCTGGGTATTCGAATTCCATCATGGGCTCGTCGCCTGTGACCAGCGAAGTCGTTTTGCGCACCCCTTCGCGCTTGTACTCGACGCTGATCGTCTCGTTCGGCTTGAGCTGGGCGGCGATCTCAACTAGGTGCATTCCGCTGCCAACTTGCTTCTCCCCGAGCTTTGTGATGACGTCGCCGCTCTTGATGCCTGCCTTGGATGCTGGGCCTCCAGGGGTGACCGTCATGATTCTGGCACCGCCTGAATCAGCATCGACCTCTCTCAGGTCGACGGAAATGCCGAGCCGGGCGCGTCGCTGGGTAACCAGCTTGATCCTGTCCCGGACCAGCGTGGAATCGCCCTTGACATAGATGCGGGGACGCGATTCGGGCCGGCGCTCCTGCGCCGTGGCCGCAGCCGGCCAGGCCGTCACTGTTGCAAAAATGCTGAGAACCAACTGACGAGCTGACAACATGAAACACTCCTTGCGGTCAATACCGCACGAATTGGGCGCCGGTGGTATGCACGTCCATCAGCGCATCCAGCAGACCAACGCGTTCGCGCCAGAGCCGGAGCGCCTGCTGCGGGCGCACGCTTTGATCCATCAGATTGACTAGCTCCAGCTGGCGGTCGACCCGGGCCAGCCGGTCCTCGAGCGATGCGGCGACCACCGCGGTGCGCCCATCGGTCATGCGCTGGTCCGAATCGTAGTCTTCGATCACGCTCTCGAGCTGTTGGGAGCGCGCGATGATGTCGTCGAGCTCCCGCTGCTCGGCGAGTTGGCCGGCGTTGGGCGCGGAACGGAGCTGCGGGAGCAGCACGACGGCCAGTGCGACGCTCGCGGCCAGCGCGAGCCCGCCGAGCGACACCACCATGAGCCGGCGCCGGAACCGGCTCCGGCGGAACCGTGCCTGGATTTCGCTGAAGCGGTTGCGCGCCGGCTGCAGCGTGGGCAACGCGCGGAGTCGTGCCACTCGCTGGTCCATCCGCTCGAGCTCCGCTCGGCACAGCTCGCAGGCAGCCGCGTGATCCTTCCACCCCTGCACCCCCGGCTCGAGCCCCGGCTCGCGGATGGCGAGCAGCTGCTCCATGGTCAGGTGGGTCATGCCGGTACCTCCTCTCCCAACCAGCGGCGCAGCCGGATGTGGGCCCGCGCCAGCTGGGACTTCGAAAAGCTCACGGTCTTCTCCATCATGGCCGCAATTTCTTCGTGCGTATATCCCTCGACGTCGTGCAGCCAGACGACGGCGCGGGACGTTGCGCTGAGGCGCTCCAGCGCGGCTTCGAGATCCATTCGGAGCGCCGCATCTTCCCGGCGCAACGGCATCACATCGTCTTGCAGCTCGTCGGTCTCCCGGTACTTGTTACGCCGGAGCCGCATCAGCGCCTTGCTCGATGCGATGGTCCGCACCCAGCCCCAGAGACTGCCCTCGCCGCGATAGTTGCCGATGCTGCGAAACACTTCCAGGAACGTCTCCTGCAGCACGTCTTCAGCGTCCTCCGTGGTGCGGCAAATCCTCCGCGCCAGGTTATAGACCGGCGACTCGAAGGCACGGTACAGGGCCTCCTGTGCCGCGGGATCGCCCGCCTTGACCTTGGGCAGCACCGTCTCAGCGTTCGCCAGCCCGAAGACGTCCATGCAGAGGATCCTGGTCGGCACGTCCTAAAGATGCGGTGGACAAGGCTTTCGTCGCAGGGGGGGCGGGCAGAGCGGCAGTGCGGCAGTGTGGCAGAGTTTAGGCCGTCGCAGCCGCACCGCCGCACTGCCACACTATCTTCTGGCATGCCCGGATCCCCGCCACCCTCCGTCTGGCTTCACCACCTCGCTGACGAGGCGGATGCGGCGTTTCTGTACCGGCAATTGGCTGCCGCCGAGCCGGATCCAGACCGGGCGGGGATCTACCTCTCTCTGGCCGACATCGAGGATCGCCACGTAGCGACCTGGCGGCGTCTGCTCGCCGAGCAGGGTCATGAGGTCGCCGCGCCGAGTCCCTCCCGGCGCGCCCGGCTGATGGCTTGGCTGGGCCGGCGGGTCGGCAACCGGATGCTGCTTCCGTTTCTGCTCGAGGAAGAAGGCCGCGAGGTCAAGGGATACCTCCAGATGTACCGCGAGGCTCCCGAAGGCGCCGCGGCGCCCACCGCGCTCCTCCTCGCGAAGGAGTCCAAGTCACATGCCGAGCGATTGGCCGGCCTGGTGGCGGGGGCCAGCGGGGAACCCTGGCACAAGACCGGGGCGGGCGGCTTTCTCCGCAACGTGGTGTACGGCTTCAACGATGGCCTCACCGCCAACTTCGGCCTGGTTGCCGGGATGGTGGGGGCGCAGGCGGGACTGGGTGGCGCGACGCACGCGGTAGTCGTCGCCGGACTCGCCGGCATGGTGGCCGACGCGCTCTCCATGGGCTCTTCGGGCTACCTCGCCGCGAAGAGCGAGCGCGAGGTGTTCGAGCACGAGATTGCGATGGAACGGGAGGAGATCCGGCTCATGCCGGAGCTCGAGCGCGAAGAGCTCTCGCTGATCTATCAGGCTAAGGGGATTCCCGCAGGGCAGGCGGGCGACCTTGCCACGGCCCTCATGGCTGATCCGCAAAAGGCGCTCGACGAACAGGTGCGCGAGGAGCTCAAGATCGGCGAGGCCACCAGCACCCCGCTGCGCGAGGGCTGGGTTACCGGGGTCGCCACCGCGTTTGGAGCCTTCATCCCGGTGGCTCCTCTGCTGGTGAGCCGGAGTCCCTGGGCCATCTGGACCTCGTTCGGCGTGGCGATGCTGTCGCACTTCGGCGTCGGAGCCGCCCGCAGCTTCTTTACCGGGCGGGGTGTGGTGCGAAGCGGACTCGATATGTTCGCGGTGGGATTGGGCGTGGCGGTGCTGGGATACCTCGTCGGTGACTGGATCGTCAAAATCATCTAAGCGGTAAGAGGTAAGCGCATTTCCCTCTCACCCCTCACCTCTCACCTCTTACTTCTCACT
>DASYTT010000115.1:0-17685 GCA_036002045.1 Gemmatimonadales bacterium | reverse complement strand
GGCCCGGGGTGGAGATCGTGGTGCGAGGCGAGTCGGTGGAAGTGGAAGCGGACGAGGATCTGCTGCACCGGATCGTCACGAACCTGATCCTCAACGCCGCCCAGGCGATGAATGGCGCGGGGCGGATCGAGGCGACCGTGGACATTCCGGGTCCCGGCGAGCTGCCTCCGGGCAGCGAGATCGAGCACCCGGTGCGGCTCCGAGTCAGGGATGACGGGCCGGGTGTCGACCCGGAGCTCCAGGACCGGCTCTTCGAGCCTTTTGTCTCGGGACGCCCCGGCGGCAGCGGGCTGGGTCTGGCCATCGTCCAACGCGCGGTCGTCGCCCATCGTGGGCTCGTCCTGCTCGAGTCTGCGCCGCAACAAGGGACCACGTTTACCATTCTGCTCAACGGTAAATGGCCGATGGAGGAAGGTGCATGAGTCAGCAGCCCTCGATCCTGATCGTGGATGACGAGTCGGGTATCCTCGACACGCTGCGGATCCTTTTACGCAAAGAGGGATTCGAAGTCACCACGGCGCAGGGAGGCAAAGCGGGGTTGGACCAGATCCGCTCCGGCAATCACGACATCGTGCTCACCGACGTGCGGATGCCCCAGGTGACCGGTATGGACATCCTGCAGGCGGCGCGCGAGCAGGATACCATGACTCCCGTCATCCTGATGACGGCGCAGGCCTCGCTGCAGACGGCGATCCAGGCGGTGAACCAGGGCGCCTTCTACTACATCCAGAAGCCCTTCTCCAATGAAGAGATGCTCGCCATCCTGCGGCGGGCCTGCGAGTACCGCCAGATCCGGGTCGAGAACCGCCAGCTCAAGCAGGACATCCGGCGCAAGGACAAGAGCGCGGTCACCCGGCCGATCGGGAAGTCCCGGCGTTTTGCCGAGGTGCTGCGCCTGGCGGAGCAGGTGGCGCCCAATGAGTCCACGGTGCTGATCCAGGGAGAAAGCGGCACCGGCAAGGAAGTCCTGGCCCGCTACATCCACAATCTGTCCAACCGCGCGGACGGGCCCTTCCTCTCGATCAACTGCGGCGCGCTGCCCGAGAATCTGCTGGAGAGCGAGCTCTTCGGGCACGTCAAAGGCTCCTTCACCGGCGCGGTGCGGGACAAGCAGGGCCTGTTCGCGGCGGCGCGCGGGGGGACGTTCTTCCTCGACGAAGTCGGCGAGATGCCGCCTTCCCTGCAGATCAAGCTGCTCCGGGTACTGCAGGAGCGGGAGGTGATCCCCGTCGGTGCGACCGAAACGATTCCGGTCGACGTCCGGATCATCGCCGCCACCAACCGCGATCTCGAGGAGGAGGTCCGCCGCGGCCACTTCCGCTCCGACCTGTTCTACCGGCTCAATGTGATCGCGCTCGAGCTGCCCTCGCTGCGAGACCGCCGGGACGACCTGGTCCTGCTGATCGACTTCTGCCTGCAGGAGCTGGCGACGGACCGGGACAACACACCCAAGGCGCTGTCGGCCGACGCGCTTGATGCGGTGATGGTGTACGACTGGCCGGGCAACGTGCGCGAGCTGCAGAACGCGCTCGAGCACGCGGTGGTTTTGAGCAAGGGCACCCTGATCGAGCCGGCCTCGCTGCCCGAGCGCATCACCCGCCGCCGGCGGGAGCCGCTGGTGGCCGAGCGCTCCTCGCCGAATCCCTCGCTGGAAGTGATCGAGCGCGCCTACATCATGTGGGTGCTGCAGGCGGAGGGGGGCAACAAGACCCGCGCCGCCGAAATCCTGGGCATCGACCCCTCGACGCTGTATCGGAAGCTGAGCCGCTACGAAGAGCAGCCGGCTCCGGCGTGATCCGGGGCGTGCTCGCCGCTCTTTCTCTGCTCTTCGTTCTTTCTGGCGCCGCCGGCCTTTTTTACGAGGCGGTTTGGAGCCGGTATCTCGCCCTCTTCGTCGGTCACGACGCCTACGCCCAGATCCTTACCCTGGTAATTTTTCTCGGGGGGATGGGGATCGGAGCTCTGGTGGTGAGCCGCTGGTCCCACCGGCTCCGCGACCCGCTCTTCGGCTATGCGATCGTCGAAGCCCTGATCGGCATCCTCGGGCTTGCCTTCCACGAGGTGTTCTATCTTCCGGTGACCGAGTGGGCGTATGCCACGCTCTTTCCCGCGCTCGGCAGCGGAGTGTCGGTGGGGCTGGCCAAGTGGGCGCTCGCCGGCGCGCTGATTCTGCCGGCCTCGATTCTGCTCGGCGCCACCTTCCCCCTGATGAGCGCAGGTGCACTCCGCCGGCTCCCCGAGCGGCCCGGACGCACCCTCTCGATTCTCTACTTCACCAACAGCCTCGGCGCCGCGGCGGGGGTCCTGCTCGCGGGATACCTGCTCTACGGGATGGTGGGGTTGCCCGGCACCCTGACGGCCGCGGCAATGCTCAATCTGGTAGTGGCGCTGGGCGCGCTCGTCGTGTGCCGCGTCCGGCCGGTTACCCAGGGAGAAGAGATCGCTCCCCAGCCTTCGGCCGCTCGCGACTACAGTGGATTGGCGCGGCTGCTGCTCCTGCTCGCCGCCGGGACGGCGATCGCCTCCTTCGTGTACGAAGTCGCCTGGCTCCGCATGCTGTCCCTGGTCATGGGAAGCTCGACCCATTCGTTCGAGCTGATGCTCTCCGCATTCATCCTGGGACTCGCGCTGGGTGCCTGGTGGATTCGCCGGCGGGCGGACCGGCTCAGCGAGCCGCTGCGCACCCTCGCGATCGTTCAGCTGGCAATGGGAGGGCTGGCGATCGTCAGTCTCGCGTTCTATCTCCAATCATTCCACTGGATGGCGACGCTCTTCTCCGCCGTCTCCCGGAGCGAGGAGGGATTCGCGCTCTATTCGGTCGCGCGATATCTGATTTGTCTCGCGATCATGCTCCCGACCACGTTCTGCGCCGGGATGACGCTGCCACTGATCACCCGCATGCTCATGGCCGGCGGTGGCGGTGGCGGGGGCGGGGAGCGGGCGATCGGCGCGATCTACAGCGCCAGCACCTTCGGCTCGATTCTGGGCGCTGCGGCAACCGGGCTGATCCTGCTGCCGTTGCTCGGGCTCAAGGGCACGCTGCTGGCCGGTGGCGCGCTCGACCTGCTCCTCGGGGTGGCCGCGCTCGCCGCGCTGACTCGGCTGGGGAGGCCCGCGCCGGAACTGAGGTTCGCCGCCGGCACGATAGCCGTCTTTGCGGGCCTCGTCCTCCTCCTGGTTCCGTGGGACCAGGAGCTGCTCTCCAGCGGCGTCTTCCGGAGCGGAGGTCTCCCCGGCGCCAACCGGCGTGAGATTCTCTTCCACGCCGATGGCCGCACCGCGACGGTGCATGCCACCCGAATGCGCGCCGGCGGCACCCGAATCCTCTCGACCAACGGGAAGGCGGATGGTTCCCTGCCGGTGACGTGGTTCGAGCGCTGTGATACGGTCGCTCCGCGCCGCGCCTTTTCGGGAGACGATGCGACCCAGACGCTGCTGGCGGTGCTGTTGCTGGCGCACGCGCCCCGCGCGGCAGAGGCGGCGGTCATCGGGCTCGGCACCGGCATGTCGTCGCACCTCCTGCTCGCGAGCCCGCAGCTCAGCCGGCTCACGACCGTCGAGATCGAGCCGGCCATGCTGGCCGGAGCGCGGTCGTTCTATCCCGTCAACCGCAGAGTCTACGACGATCCGCGCTCACGCATCGTGCTGGATGACGCACGCTCGTTTTTTGCCGGCGCCAACGTGCGGCTCGACCTGATGCTTTCCGAGCCTTCGAATCCCTGGGTCAGCGGGGTGAGCGGGCTCTTTACGACGGAGTTCTATGCCGCGATCCGCCGCTATCTGGCGCCCGGCGCGGTCTTCGGGCAGTGGTTGCAGACCTACGAGCTGAGCGACGGCCTGGTGCTGAGCGTGCTGTCGGCGGTGCACCGGAATTTCGAGGACTACCGGGTGTATCTGATGGACGGGGGCAATCTGCTCGTCGTCGCGACGCCCACCGGCAGACTGTCCAAACCCGACTGGTCGGTGACCAGGCTGCCCGCGCTGCAGCATGATCTCTGCCGTTTCCTCCCTATGCGGGAGGCCGCGCTCGACCGCGTACTCCTGATCGACCGGGCCGGCCTCGAGCCCCTGCTCGAGGGTAATACTCAGGTGAACTCCGACTTTTACCCGGTGCTCGACCTGGGGGCGGAGCAGGCGCGGTTCCTGCGCGGTTCCGCGATGGGAATGGTCGGCCTCGGGAATGGCGTGCTGGATTACATCGGCGATCCGGCATTGCGCGCGACCAGTTGGGATGGCGACACGACGAGCGTGCTGGTGCTCACCCCCCGGGTGCGACAGATGCTCCGGGCGGTGCAGCTCCGGCGGGGGTGGATCGACGCGGGTTACACGGATGACCCGGCGGCGTCGGAGCGCTATCTCTACCGGACCTGGACCGCGGGCGCCGCCTCGAGCAGTCCCCCGGCCAACTGGAAGAGCTGGACCAGCGACTTCTGGACGCTGCGCGGGACGCTCACGGGTGGGAGCGCGCCGCCTGACTCGAATTTTTTCGCGCTGGCTGCCGGGTACGCCGAGCGTTCGGTTGCGCCGAGGCCGGTGCGCGCGGCCATCGACTTCGGGGCCGCACTGGCCCGGCGGGACCTCGCCGGGGCGGCGGCCTCGGCCGATCCGTTGCTGGCGGAGGCGCGGGCGGGACGATTCTGGATCCCGGCGGACGATCTGCTGGATGGTTCGGTTCGCGCTCTGCTCGCCACCGGGAACGTGGCTGCTGCGCGAGCGGCCCACGACATGCTCCGGCGCCGCACGACGCGCGCCCCAGGCGACCTGCGGCTGGCACTGCTCCGGGCTTACCTGGAACGCGCCGAGACGGCTGGGTCCCGAACCGAGCCCTGATTCAGCGGGAGGAGTAATGGAGATCCCGAAGCTGTCGGTCATCGTCCCCGTCTACAACGAGCGCAACACCCTGGGCACCATTGTGGCACGGCTCCGCGAGGTGCCCCTTCCCATGGAAATCATCACCGTGAACGACTGCTCCAAGGACGGGAGCGGCGAGATCCTCGACCAGTTCAAGGCATCCGGGGCGATCGACGTCGTGGTGCATCATCCGGTAAACCGCGGGAAGGGGGCCGCCCTGCGCACCGGTATCCAGCACGCGACGGGCGACGTGATCGTGGTGCAGGACGCCGACCTCGAGTATGACCCGGCAGAATTCGACCGCTTGCTGGCGCCGATCATTCAGGGCAAAGCCGATGCGGTCTTCGGCTCCCGGTTCCTGGGCGGAGGGGGGCGGGTACTCTACTTCTGGCATTCGCTGGGAAACCGGCTGCTCACTCTGCTGTCCAACATGCTGACCGATCTCAACCTGACGGACATGGAGACCTGCTACAAGATGGTGAAGGCCCCCATCATGAAATCGCTGGTGCTCACCAGCGACCGCTTCGGCTTCGAGCCCGAGGTGACGGCCCGGCTGGCCCAGGCTGGGGTACGGATCTGGGAGGTGCCGATATCCTATAGCGGCCGCACCTACGCCGAGGGCAAGAAGATCGGGTGGCGCGACGGGGTGGCGGCCTTGTGGCACATCCTGCGCTTCAACCTGTTCCCTCCCAAGCGGAAATCTCCGTAGCGGATGGAGCGGCTCGACCGGGCGCTCACGGCGGCAGCGGCGCTGCTCCTCGTGGCGCTCGGGTGCTTACCGCTCGCGAACTGGATTCCCGGCGGACTCTCCGCGCCCTGGTATAGCGCGGTAGCCGGCGACCTGCTGAACGGCAGCGCGATCGCGCTGGGCCTGGGTGTCGTCGTGGCGATCCTCACGCGGCACCGGCAGCTTCCCCGCCTGCCCGGCCTCAAGGAGTGGATGGCCAGCGCGGGCCCGGAATGGCTCGCCGCGCTCGGCTTGCTGGCGTTCGCGCTCTATGCGCTGGTGGCCCGCGCGATTTTCTCGGGCCGGCCGCTCCTGATCGACGAGATCGTCCAGGTCTTCCAGGCGCGCATACTGACCGCTGGCCACCTCACGCTCCCCGCCGCGGCTCATCAGGAGTTCTTCAGCAGCTTCCACGTCGTCGAGCAGGGCGGCCGAGTCTACGGGCAATTCCCGATCGGGGGCCCGGCGATGCTCGCACTGGGCACGCTGGTGGGCGCGGAGTGGCTGGTCGGGCCAGTGTTCGGTGCGCTCTCGGTGCTCGGGTTCGGCGCGCTGGTGCGCCGGATCGAGCCGAGGCGCGGCGTGGCGCTCGGCGCCACGCTGCTCTTCGCGTTGGCGCCTTTTGCCGTGTTCATGGCGGGCTCCCACATGAACCACGTGACGACACTCTGCTGGCTGGTTCTAGGGTGCTGGGGGCTCTCGCGCGCCGTTACGGACGAGGCCCGCTGGCGCGACGGCCTGCTAACCGGGCTCGGTTTTGGGCTGGCGGCCACGATTCGTCCTGCAGATGCACTGGCTTTCGCGGTGCCCGCGGGAATCTGGCTGTTGGTCCGTGCGATCCGGCGGCGCCGAGTCGCGGTGCTGCTGGCCTCGGGGCTCGGCATCGCGTTGCCGGTCCTGCTGCTCGCGTGGGTGAACTGGAAGACGACCGGCGCACCGCTCCGGTTCGGCTATACCGTGCTCTGGGGCCGCGCGCACGACCTCGGCTTTCACGCAACGCCCTGGGGGCCGGTGCACACGCCGGTGCGTGGACTGGAGCTGCTGAATCTTTATCTGCTCAGGTTGCAGAGTTATCTCTACGAAGCGGCCGGCCCCGCGCTGCTGCCCGCCACGGCAGCCCTAGCCCTAACCCGCCGGCTCCGGCCGTTCGATCGGTACCTGCTGGCCGCCAGCGCACTGCTGCTCGCCGCCTATTTCGCCTACTGGCACGACGGCTTCTACCTCGGCCCGCGGTTTCTCTATCCGCTGCTGCCGGTGCTGGCACTGTGGACCGCCCGACTCCCCGCGGCCATCCGCGAGCGTACTGGGCACGGCGCCGTGCTGCGGGCCACGACGGTTGCCCTCGCGGCAGCGGTGCTGCTCGGCATGGCCACGGCGCTTCCCACCAGGGTCCGGCAATACCGCGGCGGGTTACTCTCCCTGCGGTGGGATCCGAATCGGGCGGCTGCGGCGGCAGGCGTGCGAGGTGCGCTCGTACTGGTGCGGGAGAGCTGGGGAGCGGAGCTGATCGCGAGAATGTGGGCATTGGACGTTTCGCGGCCCGATGCGGAGGCGCTCTATCGCGCCGCGGACCCCTGCCGGCTGGAGCTCGCGCTCAGCGAGCTGGAACAGCGTTCCGCCCGGGGAGCCGTGGCGGTGGCGGCGCTCGCGCCGCTCCGGGCCGATTCGGCACGGCTGGTGAAAGCGGAGGAGATCACGGGGGACCCCTCGCTTCGACTGACGCGGGGTATGCGTTACCCGGCGAGCTGCCTCAGGAAGCTCGAGGAGAATCGGGCGGGATTCACGTTGTTTGCGCCGTTGTTGCTGGCGCGGGGCGGCGGGAACGTGTATGCCCGTGATCTCGGTGCGCGGGACAGCCTGGTCCTCAGGGATTTCCCCGAGCGGCCGGTTTATCTGCTGCGGCCCGCCAGCGGGAGGGTCGGGGCGGAGCCGCAGTTCTCCCGACTAGAACGGGATTCGTTGCTGGCCGCCTGGCGGGCAGGACGGTAGGTACAGGCGGCTGACCGCGCCATCAGTCCTCGAGCAGGCGCCGGAGCGCGAGGAGCTGGCGGAAGTTGGCAGCGACGTTGCGGAAGTTGTTCACCTTGGACACGCCGTGGGTGCGGGGAACCAGCGTGATGGGACAGCCCACCATGCGGCAGCCGCCCCGGTGGGCGCGCAGCAACAGCTCCCAGACCACGGTCCAGCCCCGGCCCTCGCTCTTGAGCGTGAGGGTGGAGAGAATCTCCCGGCGGAAGATGAAGACGCCCTCGAGGCGAGGTAGCGGGCCGACAGTTGCCCGGTAGAGCAAGCGCTCGACGCGCCCCAGGAAGGCACCGACGAGCTTGTCGCGCCGCCCCGGCAGATTGCCGAGCACCATGTCCCAGCTCTCGACCAGCGGGTAGAGGAGTTCGAGATTGGTTGCCGGAAACTGCCCGTCGGCAGGAAAGAAGGTCACGAAGACGCCGCGAGCCGCGGTGAAGCCCGTGCGATAGACTCCTCCGAGCCCGCGATTCTCGCCATGGTGGATGACCCGCACCTCGGGGTACTCCAGCGCGAGCCGATCCGCCGCTTCGCCGGTCCCGTCGGTACTGCCGTCATCAATGATCAACACCTCATAGGGAACGCCCAGGCGCGCCAGCGCGGAGAGCTGTTCGAGGACGACCGTGCGGAGCGTCGCGACCTCATCCCAGGCAAAGACGCAGCTGGTGATCGTCGGAGCGGTCAAGCGGGCACCGTTCTCCCGATCACGGGTCCGTCAGCGACGCGCCGCAGGCACGCCGCCGCGGATGGATCGATCCGATCGCCCCATCGCCTGGCGAGGCCCGACGCATCGAAGGGGACCCGGAGGATCTCGGCGGCTCCGGTCTTCGTGTCGTAGCGGGCGCAACTCGCGAGATTCCCGACGTCGCGAGGCATGCCGCTCGATCCCACATTCATGACCGTTACCGGGCCGGCGCTGGTGAGGAAAGGCCGGTGGGTGTGCCCCATCGCGACCAGATCGAAGGGCAGCTCGCGAAGCGGGGTCAGATCACTGTCGGGATAGAGGTAACCTTGGATGGGATCCGCCGGGCTGCCATGCACCAGCAGCACACGACAGCCGTCCAGACTCAGCTCGAGCCGATCCGGCCAGTCCTGCATCCAGGCCCGGTGGCGGTCGTGAAGCCGGGTGCTTGCATCGGCAAGCCGGTACACCGTGTCGCGCGGCTCAGGAATGGTCAGCTTCCCCAGCAGCATGGCCTCGTGATTTCCGCGGATGCAGATGGCCTCACGCGAGCGGAGCAGCTCCAGTACGGCGTTCTCTTCCGGAAAGTAGCCGACCGCGTCTCCCAGAAAGTAGATCCGCTCGGCACCCTGCCGCTCGATCGCGTCCAGGCATCCCTCGAGAGCTTCCGCGTTGCCGTGCGCGTCGGAGAGCAGCCCCATGATCATCGCAGCAGCTCGCCGAAGGTCGTGATTCGCGTCGAGGCCGGCAGCAGCGGGGCGATGCGGGTCTTGATCCTGGCTCCGAACGAGGTGCTCATGATCAGGACGCGAGGGCAGGGCCGGGCGACCAGATCGGCCAGCGCCTCTACCGCGATGGGAAGGCCCGGAAAGTAGCGGCCGTGGAGCGCGGGGCTGTCGTCGAAGAAGCGGATGCCGGACGTGGACAGGCCGCCGAGGGGGATGTAGTTGACGAAGCGTCCGGGAACGTAGAGGGCAACCTCCTCGCGGAGGGCGCGGGCTTCGCCGAGATAGGCGACCAGTCGCGCGGTAGTGCGGGCGACCCCGGTCCGAAAGTGGTGCGCGAGGGCGAGCGATGCCGCCAGCGATGGCTCGAGTGGCTCCGGCTCCTGCGGGCTGCTCTCGAACGAAAAAATGGTGAAGAGCAGCCGGCTCAGCGCGGAGTTCTGGACCTGGATCGCGAGCGCACCCGCCTGGCGGAGCGTCGCGGCCAACGTCGCCGCGGTGAAGTACGAATAGTGCTCGTGGAACAGGATCGACGCGTCGCCTTCCTCCAGAAAAGGTCCGGCGTCCGGCACCACCATTGCCACGCGGCCGCCCGGCGCGATCCTGCCACGCAGCGCCCCGAGCAGGACCGCCGGCTCGGGGATATGCTCGAGCACCAGATATAGGACAATGAGGTCATAAAGTCCCCGGATCTCAGCGCTCGGAAACCAGCCACGCACCACGGGAACGCCGTACTCCACCGGGCCCTGCTGTCCGTGGGGGCCCGGCTCGATTCCCAGGACGTCGGCGCCCAGGCCTTTCAGCCGGGAGAGGAGATACCCCGTCCCGCAACCGATCTCGAGCACCCGCTTTCCCTCGAGGCGAGCCGCGCCCGTGCTCTCCGCGAGCAGCGCGAGAAAGTCCTCCGCGTACTCCCTGCCGATTCCCTGCTCCTCCAAGAGACCCGGGATCTCCGAGCCGGCCGCGTAGGCGCGCTCGAGGGCCAGGGCGACCGCGGGATCCGGCGCCTGGCGAACCAGACCACTGCCGGCCTCGACGGTGAGGGTGAGTGGCAGCGCGTCGGGGATGCCAGCGCCGTTGCTCGGCGTCTCCAGCGGGCGGTAGATGAAGGGAAGCGCGGGCAACGTCCAGCGAAAATCCCCGGCGGCCACCTGGGCGCCGTCGAGCGCCGGATCTATCAGGACCTCGCGAAGTCCGCGGGCGATCCGACCGGAGCGATAGGGGAAGCGGGTAGGGAGGCGCTCTCCTTCGACGTGACGGCGATAGAGCAGATCCGGCTCGTTGAATCCGACCATGGCGCGGAGCGAAGCCGAGCCGGAGAAGCGGGGGTTGATCTCGAAAACGCGCACCTCGCCGTCGACCAGGCGGCACTGCGCATTGAGGGGACCGCGCGAATCCAGCGCAGCCGCGATCCGCTCGCATGACTCGGTCACTTCCGGAAAGGGGCCGATTTCACCCTGCGTGATCCCGTTGCTCACCACCAACTGAGCGCCGAAGGCCGGGTTGCCGGTGCGGTTCTTCACTCGCGATCGGTTGCTGAATGCCGGGAGGATATTGCGGCGCACCGCGATGGAATGGATGAGGCCGCCGTCGAGATCGGAGAGGACGCCGACGGTGTACTCGTGCGCGGCATCCCCAACATACTCCTGCACCAGGCAGCTGGTGAAGTTGTCGAGCAGGTAGGTCCCGAACAGGCGCAGCTCCGCCTCGGTCTGCGCCACGAAAACGTTGGCCGATCCGCCGCTCGAGGTGTTCGGCTTGAGAACGGCCGGCAGAATGGACACTGCGGCGAGCTCGCTCCTGTCGGTGACGATGACCGTGCGCGGCGGTCGGAAGCCATGGGCGGTCAGGAACTCGGCCGTCTTGGCCTTGTCCAGTCCCGTGGCGATGACCGCGTCGCTGTTGGCGAAGAGGACGACGCCGGCGGCCGAGAAACGGGCCCGCGCGGCGGAGAGGACGACGAGCTCGGGCTCCGAACCGGGGAACACAGCCCGAATGTTCAGGCGGGAGCAGAGGGAGAGCGCCGTGTCGACATAATCGGGCGCGGCAGCCAGCGGCAGGAGCACCGGCAGGTCGACTTCCTGAAGCCCCAGCGAGCGAGCCTCGACGTCAGCGCCGACGATCCGGTAGGGTCGCGGGGCCAGGCGGAGCGCCTTGACGAGCTGCTCTCCGACACCGCCTCCGCCGACTGCGGTGACCAGCACGACCCGCTCGGTCACGGCGCGACTCCTCGCGCGAGCTCTTCCCGGCGCACGACCGCCCAGGCCGCGATACCGGCGGAGAGGGACACCGACGGCTGGAAACCGAGCCGGTCGCGCAGCTGGTCGATCCGGTAGCGGATTGTCCGGCCCTCTTCCGGATCCGGAATACCGGCGGCTTCGACGACGCTTGCGCTCCCGGTCGCGGCGACGATCAGGTGGGCGAGGTCGCGCATCGAGATCGCGGCGCCGGAGGCGAGGAGGAACCGGCCGGTCACGCGCTCGCGGGCGGCGAGCAGCAGAGCGGTCGCCACATCATCGGCGTGCAGGAAGTCCTGGCTCCGCATGCCCGAGCCGTAGTAGCGGAGCGGCGCACTGGTGAGCGCGGCATCGAGGAATCGTCGCAGGACGGTGGGGCGGGTCTGCCGCGGGCCGTAGGGGGCGACCAGGCGAAACACGGTCGCGGAAAGACCGCGTGCGGCGATCGCCGCCTCGCTGGCGAGCTTCTCCTGCGCGTACCCCAGCACGGGGGCGGCCGGCGTGTCGTCAGCGATCTCGCCGATCGTGCGCCCGTAGACGCTCGCGGTCGAGAGGAACACGAGGTGCGCGCCCGTTGCCGCCGCCGCGGCGATCGCGCGGTCATCCAGGGCGCGGTTCTCCGCGCTCGCCGCAGCGGCCTCGGCGCCCTCGAAGCGAAGCGGCAAGCGCGCGGCGCAGTGGATGATGACGTCCCAGCGGTCTTCCGGCCACGGGTCGCGCGCCAGATCGAGGGAGAGCAGAGAGGGATCAGGCTCCCCGGAGCGGCCGATGCCGGTTACCCGTGCCCCCGCCGCGGCAAACCGCTGGACCGCTGCATGTCCGATGAGTCCGGAGGCTCCGGTCACCAGCACCCGCTGGCGGGGAAGCCCGGTATCCATCATCCCGCTGCGAGCCCGTCGCGCAAGGCGTCCGCCACCACGGCGGCATCCTCCCGGCTGAGCGCGTGGTGCATCGGGAGGGCGACGGCACGGGCCGCGAGAGCATCGGTGACAGGGAAGTCGCCGGGGGCATACCCGCCCAGCCGGCGGTAGCAAGTGGTGAGGGGGATGTGGTGTGTGCCGATCGTCGCCTCGACCCCGGCGGTCCGAAGCCGGGCGATGAGCTGGCGCCGACCGGGCGCCGCCACATCGGGCAGCAGGATCACGTAGGCCTGATAGACGTGCGCCTCGGGTTCAAGCCCTCGCGGCAGCTCCACGGGCAGGGGCTCGAGCAGCTCGGTGTACCACTGCATAACCCGCCGATGCGCCGCGATCAGCTCGGGAAGCTTGGCCAGCTGCATTCGGCCGAGCGCCCCCTGGAACTCGGTCATCCGGTAGTTGAAGCCCACCAGCACGAAATCCGGCTCCGTACCGTTCGGGTCGAGGCCGTGATTGCGAAGCGCGCGAACGCGGTCCGCCAGCGCCGGGTCGTCGGTGACGACCATACCGCCTTCGCCCGTCGTGATCAGCTTCCGCGCGTGAAAGCTGAAGCACGCCGCGCTGCCCCAGGAGCCAGCCGGACGGCCGTCCAACCGGGCACCCAGGGCGCAGGCCGAGTCCTCCAGAATGGGCACCCGGTGCGCCTCCGCCACCATCCGGATGGCGGGCATGTCGGAGAAGCCGCCGAACGCGTGCACCGGCAGGACGGCGCGACTGTTGGCCCGGCTCCCCAGCAGCTCATCGAGACGGCGGGGATCCATGCCGAGGGTGCCGGGCTCGATATCGACGAAGACCGGTGTGCCTCCGCAGAGCACCACCGCGTTGGCGGTTGCGGGCCAGCTGTACGCTGGCACCGCGACCTCGTCACCCGGACCGATCCCCATCGCCAGGAGGGCGAGATGCAGCGCGGCGGTGCCGTTGCTGACGGCCACACCGTGCGCTACGCCGGCCAAGCGCGCGGTCTCCGCCTCGAAGGCCTTCACTTCGGGCCCCTGCACCAGCCAGCCGCTCCGGAGCACTGCGGCGACGGCCGCGAGATCCCGGTCATCGACGGGGGGGTGGGCGAGCCGAATCACGGCAACCGCCGGGCCCGGTACCATTCGATGGTGCGGAGCAAGCCCTCCTCCAAGTCGACTTCCGGCTCGAAGCCGAGCAGCTCGCGCGCCTTCGCGATGTCGGGGATCCGGAGCTCCACGTCCACTTTGCTCCAGGGGACAAACACCACCTGCGACGAGGACTCGGCGAGCCGCACGATCTCGCGGGCGAGATGATACACGGTGACGATACTGCGCGGGTTTCCGATGTTGAACGAATGCCCTACTGCGTTGTCGAGCGCGAGCGCCCGCACGATGCCGTCCACCATGTCGTCGACGTAGCACCACGCGCGGATTTGACCGCCGTCGTTGTGCACTGTGATGGCTTCACCGCGGAGGGCCTGGAGGATGAAGCGATGAATCGCGCCTTCGCCGACCTGGCCCGGGCCGTAGATGTTGAACGGCCGGATGGCCACCGCCGGAAGGCCGAACTCCCGATGATAGTTGTGGGTGAGGTGCTCGGTAGCCAGCTTGCTGACCGCGTAGGTCCAGCGCGCCTCGCCGACCGCTCCCAGGCTGGTGAGATCGCCCTCGCGGACCTTATACGCGTAGGTGCCGAACACCTCGCTGGTCGAAAAATCGATGATCCGCTCGATGCCCGGCACGCCGAGTGCGGCCTCGAGGACGTGGTAGGTACCGATGAGGCTCACCTTCATGGTGTGAACCGGCATCTTGAGCACCGTGTCCACCCCCGCAATCGCCGCGAGATGGACGACGAGCGTGCACCCCTCGATGGCGGCCCGCACCGCGGCAAGGTCGAGGACGTCGCCGTCGATATAGCGGAGGTTGGGATGGCCCAGCAGCGGACTGTTGCGAATGGAGTTGCGATGGCCGTTGTCGAAGACGACGATCCGATTCTCCTCGATGAGTCGCGACGCGAGCGCGGTCCCGATGAAGCCTGCACCACCGGTGAGTAAGATCTGCTTACCACGGATCATGAGTGACTCGGCGCGGGTCGCTGCTTAGGAAGCGGAATGGCCTTAATATAGGGACCCACACCAAGAACAGACCTCGATGGACTCCGCGCCGTCGCGCCGTCCCTGGCTGCTCGCCTCGATCGCGCCGTGCTTTGCGCTGGCACTCCAGCGTCCCTGGGTCCGCGAAGCGTTTCCGGTGTGGGACTACCCCGACGTGCTTCCCATCCTGCGCCGCGCGCACGGCATCTGGGATGGAGCCCGGGCCATCGCCGAGTTCAACCGGCCCGACGGCCGCGCCAATTATCTCTCCTACTTTCAATTCAGCGCCACCTGGAACGCCGCTGGGGGCGATCCGGTCGGCTGGCAGCTGCAGCGGGCGCTCTTCATGCTCGCGGCCGCGGTGCTCCTGGTCTGGGTGGCGCGGCGGCTGGGTGCAACGCCACTCGCCGCCGCCATAGGTGCGGCGCTCTTCGTCGTCGCAGTGCCCTCGACCGAAGGCTGGCTCTTTCTCGCAGCCGAGCCGCTCACCACCGTGTTGCTGCTGCTGATCGTGCTGGCAGGCGCGGGCTACCCAACCGCAGAGTCATGGCGACTTCGCGCTGTGCTCATCGCGGTGCTCGCCGGGGCGGTCATGCTTTCCAAGGAGGTGCACGCACTGCTGCTTCCGGTGCCGGTGCTCTTCGCGCTGTGCTGGGATCCCAAGACCGGCTTCCGGCGACCCGCACTGGGACGCCGGGAACGCTGGCTCGCGCTGCTGCTGCTCCTCGTCATCGCGCTGGAAGCGTGGTCGGTCGGTTCGGCCCTTCGCGATGGGGTGCCGGGGAACTACGCCTCGGCGTTCGGCCAGAGCGGCCTCGATGCTGGTCGCGCCTTGACCGTCTTTCAGGCGGTGCTGCTTCCGGCCCGGTTCTCGTCGGCGGGGATCGGCTCGGTCCTCTACCCGGCGAATCTGCTGTTCCTCACGTTGCTGCTGGTCGGCCTGGCGTTGCCGGCGCGAGCCGGACGACGCGAGCCGGGTTGGTGGTGGTGGGTGCTGGGTCTGCTCTCCTTTCCCGTCATCGGCGCGCTCACCTACGGACTCTGGCCCCGCTACTCGGCCTTCTACGGCATTCCGTTCTTTGCCGGCAGCGCGGGCCTGCTGATTCTGGCGGCCAGCAGAATCGAGCGACAACATCGCGCGGGACGGCTGATCGTCGCGGTCCTGGGAGGCCTGGCGATCGGCTTCACCACGATCGTCTCCGCGCGAACGATCCGTCAGAAACACGTCACCGCCGACTTCGCGGTCGGCATCTCGCGCACGCTGCCCCAGGCGCGGCTCGACACCCTGCTCATCGTGACACCGCGCCAGGGCGTGCGTCGCTGGCCGGTGAGCGCCCGGGAGCTCCGCCATTATGCGCTCTTCCTGGGTGTGGCCGACTCCGCGCTGCCGGTGATGGAGGACGCGTCCTGCGAGAGCGTCGCGCGCCGGTTGCAGCAACCGCTGGGCCGGAACGGGATCCTCAACGACCAGAATTCTTGCGGGCGGCTGGGCGCCCAGACCGTCACCTGGGTCGCGGAGGTGGGATATCTCGACTGGGCGACGCTGCAGCGCGCGGTTGATACGATGCGCGTGGACCTGCTCGCGCCGAGCTGGGCGCCTGGTCCGGCGCGATAATCGCGGCTAGGATCAGCTCATGAGCGTCAAGCTTTGGTTGGCCGTCGGAGCCGGTATCAGCTTGCTGGGGTTTGCGACCGGTTCGCCCCGAGCTCTTTATGGTCAGGGTGAACCCTCAGGTTGTGCGGCGGCCTCCGCTGCGGCGCTTCGCGGCGACGTGAATCAATATCGTATTGGCCTGCTTGCCACCTGTCCTGCTTCCGGTCCTGCAGCCCTTGCGGCAATCTGGGTACAGCCGGGAGCGCTGACTCCGCCCGAGCTCGAAACGCTGGTGAGAGCGTCAGCCATCCTGCAGGACGGGCTGCTGTATCAGACCGTGATGTCGGTGGTAGACTCGGCGGGCCCCTCGAACATCCGCTTGGCCGCGCTTCGGGTGCTCTACTCCTACTACTTCCCTGATCTACTGCCTTCGGTCGAAGAGTTGAAACGATCGAGAGTGGGGGTAATGTCGCTCGGGATGATTCAGAGCTGGAGGCCAGGATGGGAGAGACGGAGCCAGCCAACCATTCCGCTTCCGGAAGAGCGCTTCGGGCAAGTGGGAGCTCTGCTGGCGCGGCTGGCGCGCCAGGATCCCGATCCCGAGGTGCAATGGGCGGCCATGCACCTCCGGCAAGACCTGGCATTCAGAGATCCCGAGCATACTCCGGTCAGACCTGATGCCATCATCGTGGAAGCGGGGTGCGGCGCGGGTGTGAATCTGCAGTCGATCGAAGACGTGACGCTGCAGGTTCGGGTTCGAGTGCTGGAGACCACCTTCGATCACACTCTTTCCATGAAGGGCAACTGGGGCGATCCCACTGCCAAGTGGCCGCTGTTTCTTCCGCCCGGCACAGTCGTGGTGACGTACGGGTCCCGGGAGCTGGCCCGGTTGACTGAGCGGAACGGCCCCTGCCCCCCCGGAGTGTCAAGGCCGTATCGTCCGCCGCAAACGCCGGAAGCGCAAGCCAAGGAGCCCGAGCATTGCGCGCGTGCCGAAACGATGCTGGCAGCACGCCAAAACTATGCGCTTGCCACCAGCGAGCTAATTAGTTGCCCTTCAACGGGGCCGCGAGCTCTTGCACGAGAGTGGGCAAATCCGCCCGTCGATTCCGCGACCCTGAGTAAGCTTGGCACCGCGAGCAGCTTCCTTCGCGATCGCCGCTTGCTTGCGGTTGTGAAAGCCGTTGCTAGCTCTGCATCGCAGACGCGTGCGGTGCGGCTGGAGGCCATTCGCACCCTCGTCAGCTATTTCGACCCATTCATCCTTGTCATAGTCGGTGTTCGGCCATGGATCCAATCACCGGACAGCATATACGTAGGGTTTGGTGGATGGACGGAGCCGCGCGGCGAGAACGGCAGCGAGCCCTTACCGCCCTCCACGAAGACCGAGGTCCTCGAGGTGCTAGAGCAACTCCGCGGCGCTGATGACCCTGTCCTAGCGAAGGTCGCAAAGGATATCCTCGCTCAGCTGCGAAGAGGCTAGCTCTCACAGAGGCGTTGTCAGGGTGAGGTCAGCCGCTTCAGGGTGGCCTCGAACTCCGTTTGTCCCAGCGCGACGGCCTCTGCTGCGATCCCGCGCGCGCGGGCCGTGTCGCCCATCGCGAGAGCGCACTCGATCAGCCGGCTACGCGCCACCGTGCGGTCCGGGAAGCGTTGCACCCCCTCCGCGAGAACCGGCAGCGCGTCGGCGCAGTGTCCCTGGCGCCGCAGGGTCTGGCCGAATTGCTCGAATACCTGCGGATCTCCTTTGAACAGCTCGAACGCCCGCCGCGCCGCCCGCTCGGCTTCCGGGTAGAGGCCCGCGTCGGCATAGGAGAGCGAAGCCACCAGGTGCGCGCGGTAGGTCGTCGGCGCGTCGGCCTCCAGGCGCGGGAAGAAGG
>DASYTT010000114.1:0-3194 GCA_036002045.1 Gemmatimonadales bacterium | reverse complement strand
TGGAACGCGACGATCGGCGTACCGATCCATCCGCGAAGCGACACCACGCCTCCGAGTGTGATACCGACTGGATTGGGCAGGGGTGATCGGAAGATGGAGGCGCCGCGCCGGGGGGGTCAAGTCACCGGGAAGTGCACCGGTGTCAGGAATTCGCACAGCGGCCTACTGTCATCCCGAGCGCAGCGAGGGATCTTGCCCGCACGAGTTCGAGCCATCCACGGGCAAGATCCCTCGCTGCGCTCGGGATGACAATACGTATCGTTCAGGGCGCCGTGAACACGACACACCCGCCGGACGACTGCGGCTTCGAGCCCTCCAGCACGCGGCCTCACTCCAGCAAGTTCACCCGCCGCAGGAGTGCCGGGAACCGCGGATGGGTGTGCAGCGGCCGCAGGTCGAGGCCGGCAGAGCGTTCTCTCCGGAGGTTGGGGAGGAAGAGGCTGCGGGCCTCGTAGGCCTTTTCCAGCCAGCTCATGGCCTTCTCGTTTTCCCCCAGAGCCACGTAGGCGCCGGCGATGAACCAAGGGTGGGGCGCGTCGCCCGGCCGGCCCGATTCCAAACCGGCCATGATCTTCCGCGCGTCCGCGGTGCGGCCGGCAACGGCATAGGTGCGCGCGAGCGCCCAGGAAAAACTCCGATTCGGGTACTTGGCCACGGCTCTCTCGTGTGCAGCGGTGGCCTCCTTATACTGCCCCTTGTCTGCCTGGGCGAGGCCCAGCACGAAGAGCGCGACCGGAAAATCCGGCTGCAGCTCCATGGCCTTCTGGGCTTCCGTGATGGCCTCGTCGAATCGGCCAAACTCCCAATACAACCCTCCAAGCCAGGCCGTGTAGAGAGGGGAAAGGGGATCGAGCTCGATGCCGCGCTTCATTTCGGCAACGGCCTCCGCCTCAGTTCCAAAAATGGCCAGGTGCCAGCCGTAGTGCATGTGCGGCTCGGGCAGATTCGGGTTGAGCTCCAGAGCGCGTCGAAGGCTTTGCTCGGCGCCGGCATAGTCCCACTCGCTGTACCTGACATCGCTAAGAGCGTCGTGAGCCTCGGCCAGCGTCTCATCGAGCTCCACGGCCTTGAGCGCCGCGGCTTTGGCGCGCGGGATGGCGTCCGCCGAAGGTGCAGCGGTCAAGACTTCCATCAGGGAGTAACCTTGCGCCAGCCCGGCATAGGCCAGCGGCTCCGTCGGATCGATGGCGATGGCCTGGTGGAAGAGCGCCATGCCCTTCTCGAATCCTTCCGTCGTAAATTTGTTCAGTTGAAACTTGCCCTTCAGGTAGGCCTCGTACGCCTCCGGGTTGACCTGCCGGGCGCGGGCAAGTCCGGCCCGGTCGCGGGGAGAGAGCTGCAACTGAACCTGCCGGGCGATCGCGGCGACGATCTCGTTCTGCAGCGCGAGCACGTCGCGAACTTCGCGCTCGTAGCTGTCGGCCCAGAGTTGCTGCTCCGTGGCGGGATCAATGAGGTGGGCGGTGATGCGGACTCTGTTTCCGGAGCGCAGGACCGTGCCGGTAATCAGCGCGCCGACGCCCAACTCGCCGGCAATCTGCCGCAGCGGCCTGTCGATCTTCTGGTAGCGCAGCACCGATGGGCGGGCGCTCACCCGCCGCAGGCCGCTGAGCTTCCCCAGGTCGACGATGAGCGCTTCGTGCATTCCCGCAGCGAAGTAGTCCTGCTCGGCGTCGCCGGACAGGTTTTCCAGCGGCAGCACAGCCAGCGATTCGATCCGGGGGCCGCTTGCGCCGATCGAGGGTTTCGTGCGCAAACCCCCGACGTTCGTCATGAAGAGAATGGCTGCAACTGCCGCAACCGCCAGCACGGGGACGGCGAGACGCCACCGACGCCACCCTCGGGCGTCACTGGCGACCGCCTGCGGAGCCGTTGCTCCCCCCTTCTCCAACGCCTCCGCGAACTGAAGTGCCGACCCGAATCGATCGGCCGGCACCTTCGCCAGCGCCTTCGCCACGGCCTGCTCGACCGCGGCCGGCACCGTCTCGCGCACGACTCGAAGGCTCGGCACCGCCTCCAGCGACTTCCGCGCCAGGATCGCCTCGGGCGTCGCGCCGGTATAGGGCGGGTGACCAGCCAGCATCTCGTAGAGAACGCAGCCGAGGCTGTACACATCGGTGCGAGCATCGACCTCCCGCCCGCCGAACGCCTGCTCCGGGCTCATGTAGGCCGCCGTTCCGATCGCCAGGCCAGTCTCGGTGAGCGATTTGGCGCCCGCTGCCGTCACCGCGCGCGCGATCCCGAAATCCGCCACCCGCGCATGCCCACCGCCGAGCAATATGTTCTCCGGCTTGACGTCGCGGTGCACAATCCCGTGACTATGTGCGCAGCTCAGCGCGTCGGCGACTTCCCCCGCGATCTGCAGCGCATCGTCCAGGGGAAGCTGTTTCTCTCGGTTGAGGCGGTCACGGAGCGACTCGCCCTCGACGTACGGCATCACGTAGTAAAGGAGTCCGCCCGCTTCGCCCGAGTCGAGGAGGGGGAGAATGTGAGCGTGATCCAGCCGGGCGGTGACCGTGATCTCGCGGAGAAAGCGCTCAGTGCCGAGGGCTGCCGCCAGCTGCGGCTTGAGCACCTTCAGCGCAACGGGGCGATCGTGCTTCAGATCGTGCGCCCGGTAGACCGTGGCCATCCCGCCCCGGCCGATCTCGCGGCTGACGCGGTAGCGCTCAGCCAGGGCTCGGTTCAAAAGCTCTAGCTCGTTAGCCACACGATCCGCCCACCCACGATCGTCGCCTTGACCCCGGCCTGCTCGATCTCCTCCGGAGGAATCCGGGTGAGGTCGCGATCGATCAGCACCAGATCGGCCAGGTAGCCCGGCGCGAGCCGGCCCCGCCGGCTCTCGGCGAAGACGCCGTAGGCATTCCCTGCGGTGTATGCCCGGAGCGCTTCCTCGACGGTGATCTTCTCACTGGGGACCCACCCCTGAGGATTCTTCCCGTCGAGCGTGCGCCGGGTGACCGCGGCGTAGATGCCGAGTAACGGGTCAATCGGAGCCACGGTCCAGTCGGAGCCGAAGGCGAGGACGGCACCCTGGTCGAGCAACGACCGGAACGCATAGGTCGTCTTGATGCGCTCGGGTCCGATCCGCTTCTCGGCCCAGCGGCCGTCGTCGATCGCGTGGTATGGCTGCATCGAGGCAACCACGCCGAGTTGGCCGAATCGGCCGATGTCCTCCCGGCGCAAGTGCTGCG
>DASYTT010000113.1:0-19847 GCA_036002045.1 Gemmatimonadales bacterium | reverse complement strand
ACGGCCGACGTTCCACAGCTTGTTGGCGAAGTTGCGCCCGGGCGCGAACGAAGTCTCGAGATCGTCCGGATCGAGCAGCAGATCGGTCCCCACCGAGAGCCCCGACACCACCGTGTAGCGGAGCGCATCGGCGCCGTAGCGGGCTACCACGTCCAGCGGGTCAATCCCATTGCCGAGCGATTTGGACATCTTGCGATGCTGGGTGTCGCGCACCGTGCCGTGCAGATACACGGAGCTGAAAGGGACTTCTCCCATGAACTCGAGGCCGGCCATGAGCATGCGCGCCACCCAGAAGAACAGGATCTCGGGGGCGGTGACGAGCGTGTGGCCGGGATAGAAGTGCGCCAGATCCGCGGTCTTTGCGGGCCAGCCGAGACTGGAGAAGGGCACCAGCTGCGAGGAGAACCAGGTGTCGAGGACATCCTCGTCCTGGCGTACCGGCCCCCCGCAGTCGGGGCAGGCAGTGAGGTCGGTCCGGCTGGCAAACTCGGTCTGACAGTCCGGCGCGTCGCAGTACCACACCGGAATCCGGTGGCCCCACCAGAGCTGGCGGGAGATACACCAGTCGCGAATGTTCTCCATCCACTGCGCGAACTCGACCCCGCGATGCTCCGGGATGAAGCGGACTCTGCCATCCTGATACGCGTTGAGCGCCGGCTCGGCGAGCGGACGCATCTTGACGAACCACTGGTCGGAAAGCCGCGGCTCGACGATGGTGTCGCAGCGATAGCAGCGCCCCACGGCGTAGCGGTGCGGCTCGGTCTTTTCCAGCAGCCCCAGCTGTTCCAGCTCCGCCACGACCCGCTTGCGCGCCTCGAAGCGGTCGAGACCCCGGAAGCGCGCGGGAACGTTGTCGTTCATCCGCGCATCCTCGGTCATCACGTCGAGCGTCTCGAGCTGGTGGCGCTTGGCCAGCTCGAAGTCCATCGGGTCGTGCGCGGGAGTGAGTTTGACCACGCCGGTGCCGAAGTCCCGGTCGACGGCGGCGTCGGAGACGATGGGAATCCGGCGCTCCGCCAGTGGTAGGATCGCCGCCATGCCCCAGAGCGCCTCATAGCGCGGGTCCTCCGGGTTTACCGCGACGCCAGTGTCCCCCAGCATGGTTTCGGGGCGAGTCGTGGCGACCACCACATGACGGCCGTCCTGCCCGTCCAGGGGGTAACGGATGTACCAGAGCAGTCCGTCCCGCTCCTCCTTCTCCACTTCCTCGTTGGAGAGCGCGGTCAGGCAGCGGGGACACCAGTTGATGATGTATTTGCCCCGATAGATCAGACCCTTTTCGTAGAGCGACACGAAGACTTCGCGCACCGCGCGGGAGAGCTTGGCGTCGAGCGTGTAGTAGGTGCGGTTCCAGTCGGCGCTTGCCCCAAGCGCACGGAGCTGTTGCAGGATGACCTGGCCGGTCCGCTCCACGTGCTGACTCACCCGGCGCTCGAACGCCTCGCGGCCCAGGTCGAAGCGACTCTTGCCTTCGGCGGCGAGCATCCGCTCCACCACATTCTGGGTCGCAATGCCGGCGTGATCGGTGCCCGGCAGCCACAGGGTGTCACGCCCCCGCATTCGCTCGAAGCGGATCAACACGTCCTGGATGGAGTCATTGAGCCCATGCCCCATGTGGAGCTCGGCCGTCACGTTGGGCGGGGGCATCATGATCACATAGGGAGCTAGGACGTCAGGGAGCCCCGGGGCCGGAGGGCGGTCGGAAGCGGGCTGGAAGAGCCCTTTGCGCTCCCATTCGTCGTACAGCGCGGTCTCCAGGCCCGCAGGGTCGTATTGCGGAGGCAGGCTCTCGTCCGGGGTCATGCGGTGCGGGGAGATTCTTCGCGGACGGCCGCACGGTCGTCTTCGCCGCGCACCAGCAGGTGATTGGTGAGCGCGCCCATCCCCCCGAGCGCCTCGCGCGCCAGGCGATGGGCAAGGCCGCGTGCGCTGCGCGTCGCGACCCAGCCAACCAGTTCCACGCCGCGGCCACGCGCGCGCACCTCGATCGGTTCTCCGGCGAGCGCGCTCTCCGCGGCAAGAGCCTCACGCACCCGGGTGAGCAGCGCGGCCTGGCTCGGCGCGGAGGCTGCCCGGCCGCTGCGCAGCAGGCGCCCCATCCGCCGGTGTCCCCCGGCCCCGAACACTTCGCTCAGGAGGAAACCCGCTGCGATCCCGCTACCGAAGCCGAGCAGCGCGAAGGCAGCGAGCTCCCCCACGGAGAGGCGCTCAACCCGTCGTGCGACAGAGACTTGCATTCGGTTAACTTAATACCTTCGAGCACTCCCGAGAACCGAGCGAGGATGATGGCAAACGCTCCCGTAACGCGCGGAACCATGCCGCTTACCCGGTTGATCGTGCTCGCCCTGGTGGTCCTGCTGGGGCTGGTCCTCTTCCTGGTCCTCTCGCGCACGACGCCGGTCGTGGTGGAGCCGGTGGGCGTCGAAACGCGGCCGTGAGCACCCTTCACCTCACGCTGCCCGACGGCAGCATCAAGGAAGTCCCCCGAGGGACCAGCGGACTCGAGCTCGCGCGTCAGATCGGGCCCGGGTTGGCGCGGGCCGCCCTCGCGATCCGCGTAAACGGTCAGGTCCGTGACCTCGCGAGGCCGCTGGAGGAGGACGCCGCGGTTTCCATCCTGACCGAACGGGATGAGGCCGCGCTCGAGGTGCTGCGCCACTCGGCCGCCCACGTGCTTGCGACGGCGGTACGGGAGCTCTTTCCGCGAGCCGGCATCGGCTTCGGACCCCCGATCGAGGATGGCTTCTATTACGACTTCGAGGTTCCACGGCCCTTTACGCCCGAAGATCTGGAGCAGATCGAAGCTGGGATGCGGAAAGTCGCGGAGCAGGATTATCCGTTCGAACGTGAAGTGGTAACCCGGGAGGAGGCCACCCGGCGCTTTGCGGAGGATCCGCTCAAGCTCGAGCGGATCGCCGAGCTGGGTGAGGACGAGACGATCACCGTCTACCGGGACGGGCCCTTCACGGATCTCTGCCGCGGGCCCCACATCCCCAGCACCGGACGCCTCAAACATTTCAAGCTGCTCCATGGCGCGGGCGCCTACTGGCGCGGCGATGAGCGCCGCCAGATGCTGCAGCGGATCTACGGCACCGCATGGTTCAAGCAGGAAGAGCTCGAGGCGTATCTCCACCGCCTGGAGGAAGCCCGTAAGCGCGACCACCGCCGGGTCGGCAAGGAGCTCGACCTGTTCATGTTCCACCCCTGGGCTCCCGGTGCGGTGTTCTGGACCGAGCGCGGCACCACGATGGTGAACGCGCTCTATCAGTACCTGCAGGAGCTCCACGGCGACGACTACCGGGAAATCAAGACGCCGCTGCTCTACAACAAGGGGCTCTGGGAGCTGTCCGGCCACTGGGGGAAGTACCGCGAGAACATGTTTCTGGTGGTGGACAAGGAGAGCGGCGAGCCGGACTTCTCCCTGAAACCGATGAACTGCCCGTCCCACTACCTCCTCTATCTGTCGAAGAAGCACTCCTACCGGGAGCTGCCCCTTCGGTATAACACCTACGACGTGCTGCACCGCAATGAGGTGTCCGGCTCGCTCTCGGGCCTCACCCGCGTGCGGCAATTCCACCAGGACGACTGCCACGTCTTCCTGATGGAAAGCCAGATCGCCGAGGAAGTGCGACGGCTCGCCGATTTCATCCTGGGCTACTATCGGACCTTCGGGCTCAGCGCGACGCTCAAATTTGCGACCCGGCCGCCGGTTCGGATCGGCAGCGACGCGACCTGGGACCGCGCCGAATCGGGCTTGCGGGCGGCGCTCGATGCCACGGGGCTGCCCTACGAGCTCAAGCCCGGAGACGGGGCCTTCTACGGGCCCAAGATCGATTTCGACGTCGCCGACTCGATCGGGCGGAAGTGGCAGCTCGGCACCATTCAGCTCGACTATGAAGCGCCGGAGCGCTTCAATCTCCACTACGTGGGCGAGGACAATCATGAGCATCGCCCGGTGGTGATTCACCGCGCGGTGAGCGGGTCGTTCGAGCGCTTCATGGCAATCCTGATCGAGCATTTCGCGGGGGCCTTTCCGGTCTGGCTCGCGCCGGAGCAGCTGCGGGTGATCCCGATCTCGGATCAGCAGCGGGATGCCGCGGAGGCCGTCGCCCGCAGGTTTCGGGCAGCCGGCATCCGTACGCAGCTCGACGCGGGGAGCCAGACCCTCAACTACCGCATTCGGGAGAGTGAGGTCCAGAAGGTCCCCTATATGGCCGTGATCGGGCAGCGGGAGGTGGAAGCAGATACAGTGGCGGTCCGGGTCCGGGGAGCCGGCAACAAACAGGAAATCCTCAAAGTCGACGAATTCGCGGCGCGGGTTAGGGAAGCAATCCTCACGCGGGCGCTCCTGCCCTAGCAAGCTGGAACGACAGCTTGTGGCCGCGGGCTCGCCGCGCTCGTCACAAGGCAGTGGAGGACACGCGATGACCACCAGCGAATCAACCGAGGCCCTCAACCACCCGGTCTTGCGGCGGCTGGTCGACGAGGCCAACAGCCTGTCGCTCGCCGACCGGATCACCCTGCTCAAGGGATTGATTCCCGGCACCGCGACGGAGCTGTCCCCCCGTGATTTCGGTGCGCTCATTGCCGAGCTGCAGCTCAAGGGTGAGCGATTCTACGAAGCGGTCCAGCACCCTGGACAAGGGCGAGCCACTCGGCAGGTGAAGGGGGAGCGGGATATCGAAGGGCGGTAGCAGGAATCAGGAATCAGGAATCAGGAGTCAGTGGTCGGGGGGATCCTCTACCCCTGACCCCTGACCCCTGACTCCTGACCCCTGATTCCTGATTACTTTCCATCACAAATCACGCTCCGAGCCTCCGTGTCCGACGCCACTACTCCCGTCATTCTTTCCGCCTGCCGCACTCCGATCGGCAAGTATCTGGGCGGGCTTTCCGGTTTCACCGCGCCGCAGCTTGGCGCCAAGGTCGTCCGGGAGGCGGTCGCGCGAGCGGGCGTGGACGCCGCCGCGATCGACGAAGTCATCCTGGGTCACGTGCTGCAGGGGGGCACGGGGCAGGCACCCGCCCGCCAGGCCGCGATCCAAAGCGGTCTGCCGGGAACGATTCCCGCGCTCACGGTCAACAAGGTGTGCGGCTCGGGCCTCAAAGCCGTGATGCTCGCGGCGCAGGCGATCAAGGCGGGCGACGCGCAGTGCGTGGTGGCAGGCGGAATGGAGGCAATGTCCGCGTCGCCGCACTACGTCTACGGGATGCGCGGCGGGATCAAGCTCGGCAACCAGACCATGGTCGACGGGATGATCCACGACGGGCTGTGGGATTCCTTCGGCACCGTCCACATGGGCAGCTACGCCGAATACACGGCCGGAAAGGCGGGGATCAGCCGGCAGGAGCAGGACGAGTTCGCGCTCCAGAGTCACCGCAAGGCCGTGGCCGCAATGGACGCCTGCAAATTCAAGGCGGAGATCGTGCCGGTCGAGGTACCGGGCAACGCCGGCCCCATGCTGCTGGAAAAGGACGAAGGCCCGCGCAAGGATACGACGATCGAGGCGCTGGCCCGGCTCAAGCCCGCCTTCCAGAAGGATGGCTCCGTCACCGCGGGCAATGCACCAGGTCTCAACGATGGGGCCAGCGCGCTGGTCGTCACCTCGCTCACGTTCGCGAAGACCCACGGACTCACTCCGCTGGCGCGGGTGACGGCCTATGCGACTGGGGGAGGGGAGCCACGCGACCTGTTCTTCGCGCCCATCGTGGCGGTGCAGAATCTGCTCCGGCAGACCCATGGGACGATCGCGGATTACGACCTGATCGAAGCGAACGAAGCGTTTGCCGTGCAAGCGCTCGCGGACGGCCGAGCGCTCGGGTGGGATTGGGAACGCGTCAACGTGCACGGCGGGGCGATCGCACTGGGCCATCCGATCGGCGCGAGCGGGGCGCGCGTACTGACCACGCTGCTCTACGCCATGCGCGACCGCAAAGCCGCGCGGGGTCTTGCGACGCTCTGTCTCGGCGGCGGAAACGCGGTGGCCCTCGCCGTCGAGGCGCTTTGAAGGAGCGCCTCAAAGCCCTCGGCTGGTCGATCGTATTTCTGGTAGGGGGCTATGCCCTCACCATCCTCCTGCTCATTCTGCTGGGGCGGGTTACCCCGCCGCCGGACGCGGGCTCGCTCGGCGAAGCCGCGATCACCTCAGGTGCGCTACTGCTCGGCTATGGGATCGCCACCTGGCTGATTGGCATGAAGGCGCTCAAGCTCACCGCGGCTGATTTCCTGGGAGCTCGGGCTCCAGGAGTCGGAGCCCGACTGCTGGGTCTGCACGGCCTCGGGTGGGGGGTGCTGGTCGGTGGCGTGCTTGCCGGCCTGGCGATGCTCATCGCGGTCCCGCTCGGTCATGCCGCCTGGCGGACCGACGGGGGCACCGTCCCGCAGTGGCTGGCGACGCTCAGCGTCACCGCGGTGGTCATGCTGCCCGCGGCGCTCGCAGAGGAGCTGGCCTTTCGCAGTGTGCCGCTCTTGGCGCTCTCCCGCGCCTTCGGGCGGATCCCCGCGCTGGTTGGCCTGGCGACGCTGTTCGCCTACGCGCACACCGAAAACCCCGGCGTGAGCACCCTGGCCCTCATGAACATCGGACTCGCCGGAATTTTTCTCGGGCTCGCGTTTTTCTCCCCAGGCGGTCTCTGGACCTCGACCGGCGCGCACCTGGGCTGGAATCTCGCGATCGCCGCGCTTGCGGCGCCCGTCAGCGGCATTCCACTCCCCATGCCCTGGCTGGATTACGCGCCCGGGCGCCCCTCATGGCTTACCGGCGGCAGCTTCGGCCCCGAAGGCGGCGCGCTGGCATCACTCTGCCTTCTGAGCGGTGCCTTTCTCGCAGCTCGGCGGGCTCGCCGGGAAGGGACGGCATGAGCAACGCGGCGGTGATCGGAGCCGGCACCATGGGGAACGGCATTGCCCACGTCTTCGCGCAGCAGGGCTGGGACGTCGCCCTGATCGACGTGTCCCGCGACGCGCTCGAGAAGGGGATCGCCACGATTCGGAGCAATCTCGAGCGGCAGGTCAAAAAGGGCTCACTCCCGGCCGATCAGCCCGCGCTGATCCTGGAGCGGATCCACGCCGGAACCGAGATCGCGGCGGCGGGCGGGGCGGAAATCGTGGTCGAGGCCGCGACCGAGCGGCCCGCGCTCAAGTTCGAGATCTTTCGCGCGCTCGACGGGACTTGCGGGTCAGGGACCATCCTGGCCAGCAACACCAGCTCGATTTCCATCACCGAGATCGCCGCGCAGACTCGCTGTCCGCAGCAAGTGATCGGGATGCATTTCATGAATCCCGTTCCGGTCATGCAGCTCGTTGAAGTGATCCGCGGCCACGGCACCAGCGACGCGACCATGCAGCGGACGCTCGCCATCGCACGAGAGCTCGGCAAGACGCCCGTCGAGGTGAATGACTATCCCGGCTTCGTCGCCAACCGCATTCTGCTGCCGATGATCAACGAGGCCATCTTCGCGGTGATGGAAGGCGTCGCCACGGTCGAGGCGGTGGACACGGTCATGAAGCTGGGGATGGCGCACCCGATGGGGCCCCTGGCGCTGGCCGACTTCATAGGCCTCGACGTCTGCCTGGCAATTCTCGAGGTCATGCATCAGGGACTTGGAGACCCGAAGTATCGGCCCTGCCCCCTGCTCAAGAAGATGGTGGCGGCGGGGGAGCTGGGCAGGAAATCGGGGAAGGGCTTCTATGCCTACGGCTAGGTCGAGCATGGACGTTTTCAAAGAGATGGCGGCTGAGGCCTACGAGCAGGTGGTCTTCTGCCACGAACCTTCGTGCGGGTATTTCGGGGTGATCGCCATCCACGACACCACGCTGGGGCCCGCGCTGGGTGGAACGCGCTTCTGGCACTACGCCAGCACGGATGAGGCCGTGACCGACGCGCTGCGGTTGGCCCGCGGCATGACCTATAAGGCGGCGGCTGCAGGACTCAACCTCGGCGGCGGCAAGGCGGTGATTATCGGCGACAACCGCCGCGCCGATCGCGAGACGCTCTTTCGCGCCCACGGGCGCTTCGTGGATTCGCTGGGCGGCCGCTACATCACGGCCGAGGACATTGGGACCTCGCCCGCGGACATGGAATTCGTGCGGCGCGAGACGGAACACGTGGCCGGATTACAGAACCTTTCGGGAGATCCGTCGCCCGTGACCGGCTACGGCGTCTATGTCGGAATGAAAGCCGCAGCCAAGCAGCGCTGGGGCAAGGACAGCCTGGCTGGCCGCACGGTTCTGGTGCAGGGCGCCGGCAAGGTGGCCATTGCGCTCTGCCGCTACCTGCATGCCGAGGGCGCCCGGCTCGTGATCACCGACATCGACGAGCACAAGGTCAAGCGCGCCGTGGAGGAGTTCGGCGCCACGGCGGTCGCTCCTGATGCGATCTACGACCAGCCCGGCGACATCTACGCCCCGTGCGCGCTGGGGGCCACGATCAACGACGACACGCTGGAGCGGCTCAAGGTCGAGCTCATCGCGGGAGCCGCGAACAATCAGCTCGCGGAAGACCGCCACGGCGTCGAGCTCGAGCGCCGCGGACTGTTGTACGCCCCCGATTATGTGATCAACTCCGGCGGCCTCATCAACGTCTATGGCGAGCTCGAGCGCTGGCCGCAGGAGCGAGCCCAGCGCAAGGCGCAAGAGATCTACGAAGCCATTCTGAAAATCTTCGCCATCGCGACACGGGACGGGATTCCCTCCTTCCAGGCCGCGGACCGGCTGGCCGAGGAGCGCATCGCCGCGGTGGTAGGACTCTCCAAGATGTGGCGCGACGGCAAGCGTTGATCGTGGCGCGGGAGGGGGCCGAGCAACCTGTTGAATCGTATGAATGAAACGTAACCTGGCAGGCCGTTAACCATGCACCGTTCACGCCGTTCCGCGGCGGCACTACATTTAACCTCATGCCCGAAGCCATTCCGATCGCCGCCGACCACGCCGGCTACCAGCTCAAACAACGGCTCGTGACGGAGCTGGAGGCGCTGGGATTCAAGCCAGTGGACCTGGGAACCTACTCGGCGGAATCCGTAGATTACCCCGAGTATGCGCATCAGGTAGCCGAGCGAGTGGCCCGCGGGGAGAACCCGCGCGGCATTCTGCTCTGCGGCACCGGACTCGGCATGAGCTACGCGGCCAACCGGTACCACGGGGTCCGCGCCGCGGTTGCCTGGTCGCCGGAGATTGCCCATCTCTCGCGGGAGCACGGTGATTCGAATGTGCTGGTGCTCCCAGCGCGTTTTCTGAACGAGGAACAAGGTGTGGCGATCCTCAAGGAATGGCTCACCACTTCCTTTGCCGGGGGACGCCATGCCCGGCGGATCGCTCAGATTGAGGAGACCGGCTCGAATGTTTGATCACGCGGCGCCGCTCAATACCGCCGATCCCGCCATTGCCCGCCTGGTGGACCGCGAGCTGGCACGCCAGCGTGACGGGCTCGAGCTGATCGCGAGCGAGAACTTCGCCTCGCGCGCGGTGATCGACGCCATGGGAACCCCGCTCACCAACAAGTACGCCGAGGGGTATCCGGGTAAGCGCTATTACGGCGGCTGTGAGGTGGTGGACGAAGTGGAGCGGCTGGCGATCGAGCGGGCCGAGCGGCTCTTTGGCGCCGCGCATGCCAACGTGCAGCCCCACGCGGGAGCCCAGGCGAATTTCGCCGCCTTCATGGCGCTGGCCAAGCCGGGCGAGCTCCTCCTCGCCATGTCGCTGCCGCACGGCGGGCACCTTTCGCACGGGCACTCGGTCAATCACAGCGGGGTGATCTGGCGCGCCGCGCACTATGGGGTGAACCCCGCCACCGGCCGGATCGACTACGACAGAGTGAGAGACCTGGCCCGTGAGCACCGGCCCAAGCTGATCGTGGCGGGCGGTAGTGCCTACGGCCGGGTGATCGATTTCGCCGTCTTCCGGAGCATCGCCGACGAAGTCGGCGCAACCTTCCTGGTCGATATGGCCCACTTCGCGGGCTTGGTGGCAGGCGGAGTGTATCCCTCGCCGGTCCCCCATGCACACGTGGTGACTTCTACTACCCATAAGACGCTTCGCGGGCCCCGGGGTGGTTTGATCCTCTGTGGCGCCGACCTGGCCAAAGCGATCGACAAGTCGGTCTTCCCGGGGACCCAGGGCGGCCCACTGATGCACATCATCGCGGCGAAGGCCGTGGCGCTCGCGGAGGCGGAGACCAGTGAGTTCAAGACCTACTCGCAGCAGACCGTCGCCAACGCCCAGCGGCTGGCGGCGGCCCTCATCGAGCGGGGCTTCAACATCGTCTCGGGCGGGACCGACAGCCATGTGATGCTGGTTGATTTGCGTCCGAAGGGACTCACGGGAAAGCTGGCCGAGGAATTGCTGGTTCGCTCGGGGCTCACCGTTAACAAGAATACCATCCCGGATGATCCGCAGTCGCCCTTCGTGACCAGCGGTATCCGGCTGGGCACGCCGGCGCTGACCACCCGGGGCCTGGGGCTGGAGGAGATGACGCGGATCGCCGACTTGATTGATCAGGTGCTGACCCAGCGCGACGAAGCGACGGTCGAGCGCGTTCGGGGTGAGGTGGAGGAGCTGGCTTCCGGATTTCCGCTCTACGGCCGGGCGCCGCTCCCCGCCATGGCGGGTGCGCGATGAACGGATTGCGCTTCGCGAGCGACATCCTGGCCAAGCTGCGGCAGCGCGGCGATCGTTACGATGAGCGGGCCTACCTGTTCGTGCTCGCCAGTATTGAATTCCTCCAGGGGAAACTGCCGGAGCGGAGGCATGTCACCGGCCCCGAGGTTACCCACGCCTGTCGCGATTTCGCGCAGGAGCAATTTGGCCTGATGGCCCGGTCGGTTCTCGAACACTGGGGGGTGCGCGGTACCGAAGATTTCGGCAAGATCGTCTACTCACTTGTGGAGGTCGGCGTCCTGGTGACGCAGCCGGGTGACAAGGTGGAGGATTTCTCTGGAGTGTATTCGTTCGAGCAGGCATTCGGCGAATACCAGTGGTTGGGGGCACGGCAGCTAGGGGGCTAGGGGCTGGGAGGGGAAGATGACCGAACAGAACGAATTCCCCCGCTGCCAAAAGTGCGGCAACGGGACGCTGATTCCACTCTCCGATTATGGGCGCGAAGGCGCGCCGATCACTTACAAAGCCTGGGTCTGCACCAATCCCGATTGCGGCTTCAATCTGCGGATCGATAACGGTGAGATCAGCTTCGGCCGCGTGATTCAGCAGTCGCACAAATAGCTATGGGCTATGGGCTAGGGGCTCTGGGAGGAAGCCCTAACCCGTGAGACGGTTTCCCATAGCTCATAGCCCATAGCCCATAGCTCCCCTACCATTCAGCGTGTCTCACCTCCCCATCCCCGTGCTCACCCCGGCCCAGTCGGGCGACTGGGACGCCCGCGCCGTGTCGTCCGGCATCCCCCTGCACAGTCTGATGGAATCCGCCGGGTGCGGGGCAGCCGCTGTGCTGGCGGCGCGCTTCGCGGAGCGCCTTCGACTTGGCGTGCTGGTTGCCTGCGGGCCGGGACGGAATGGGGGAGACGGTTGGGTGGTCGCCCGAGCGCTCCACACGGCGGGAGTCGCCGTCTGGGTAGTGACGGCGGGAGAGCCCAAGGACGAGCTCTCGCGGACCGTGGCGGCGCTGGCACGGGGAGCGGGAGTGCGTGAGGTCGCCGCGGAGGGCCCCTGGCCGAACGTGGGCTTGCTCGTCGATGCGTTGCTCGGGACGGGCGCCAAGGGCGCCCCGCGTGAGGCAGTGGCAGCGTTGCTTGCTCGACTGGTGGACCTTGCCCTCCCCGTCGTGGCGATCGACGGGCCGACGGGACTCGATCTCGCGGATGGGGTGCAGCACGGCGGCGTGCGTGCGGTGCTGACCCTCAGCTTCGGCGGCTACCGGCGCGGTCACCTGCTCGCCCGCGATGAAGTAGGCGATCTCGTCGTCCTCGACATCGGATTGCCTCCCCCCGATCCCGACTGGCCCACGCTGTTCTCCGAGCTCGCCGCGGCTCAGGCGGTAGCCCCTTTCGCCGCGCGGGCGCACAAAGGAGACCGCGGTCGCATCATCGTGGTTGGGGGGGACGAGGGTATGCTGGGCGCCGCACGGCTTGCCGCGCGGGCCGCCTTTGCTGCGGGGGCCGGGCTGGTGCATCTCGTGGCTCCCGCGAGCTCGGCCGCGGTCGTGGCCACGGCAGAGCCCGATCTGCAAACCTGTGTCCAGCCGCTCGAAGCGCGTCCCTCGGCGCGTACCGCCGCCCTGCTCGGGAGTGCCGACGCCGCTGCCATCGGTCCCGGGTTAGGCCGCGGCGCTTCCCGCGCCGAGTTCGTGCTCGATGCCGTCGCGGCGCTGCCGCAGGACGCGGCGCTCCTGCTCGATGCCGACGGCCTCATGGCCTTTGCCGGCCAGGCGGAGCGACTCCGCGCGCCGCTCGCGGAGCGGCGAGCCATTCTGACTCCCCATGCGGGCGAATTTCGCGCCCTCTTTCCCGATCTGGCTTCCCGTCTCGCTGTCGACCCCTGGGGCGCAGCGGAAGCCGCCGCAGCCCGGCTGGGGGCCACCGTACTGCTCAAAGGGGTCCCTACGGTCGTCGCGAGCCCGGGACGCGCGACCGTCACCGTGGCCGCGGGAAACCCGGGACTCGCGAGTGGGGGCAGCGGCGACACCCTGAGCGGGCTCACCGCGACGCTCGCGGCCCAGCAGCTCGAGCCACAGCTGGCTGGAGCGGTGGCCGCCTTTGCGCTCGGCGAGGCGGCGGACCTCGCGGCGCGAAGAGTCAGCGCGCGCTCGATGCGGCCAATGGATGTCCTCGCCGCACTGCCCGACGTCTGGCGCCGCTGGGATCTGCTGCGCCGGCTGCCGCCGCCGCCCCGTCCACCGATCTTGCACGAGCTTCCCGCACCCTCCCGCGTCTAGCCCATGACGCACATCCCGCTCGCGGGTGGAGCCGAGTTCGACCGGATCCGTGCGATCGCAGCGGCCCTGGGCAGCCGCGCGCGCGAGCTCGGCAACGACACCGCCCTGGTGCGGCTCGGCGAGACGACGGTGGCGCTTTCCGCCGATGTGAGCGTCGAAGGTGTGCACTTCCGGCGCGAGTGGCTCTCGCTCGAGGAGATCGGCTGGCGCGCGGCCGCCGCGGCGCTCTCGGACCTCGCCGCGGCCGGCGCCGAAGTGATCGGGGTGCTCGGGGCGCTCACGATTCCCGCGGCTGAGCCGATGAGCACCTTCGTGGCGCTGATGCAGGGCGTGGGCGCCGCCGCCGACGCCGTCGGCGGGAAAGTGCTGGGGGGAGACCTTTCACGGGGTGATGCGCTGGCGCTCGCCCTCACCGTGATCGGCACGGCACCGCGGCCGGTAACCCGCGCGGGAGCTGCGCCGGGGGACCTGCTCTGGGTGACCGGAGAGCTGGGTGGCGCCCGCGCCGCGCTCACGGCATTCATCACAGGACGGGAGCCGGACCCCCCCGCGCGGCAACGCTTCGCTCGGCCGGAGCCGCGGATCGCCGCCGGTCGCTGGCTTGCCGCGCACGGGGCCAAAGCCATGCTCGACGTGAGCGACGGGCTGGCGGGCGACGCCGGACACCTTGCGGCCGCTTCGGGTGTCGCTATCCGCGTTGAGCTGGAACGCCTCCCTTGTCACCCGTCCGTTGCAGCCGAGGCCGCGCTCGCCGGCGAGCCCGCGGCGGTCTTCGCCGCGAAGGGCGGGGAAGACTACGAGCTGCTGGCCGTGCTGCCGAGCGATTTCGCCGGCGCCCCCGGGTTTCCGTTCCGGCAGGTGGGAGAGGTGCGCGCCGGCGAGGGACTCACGCTCGAGCTCAACGGGAGCCCGGTGGTGCTCTCGGGCTACGAGCACTTCGCATGATCCGGACGCTCCGCTACCTCGGATGCTTCGTCGTCTACATGGGCTACTGGGGCTCGCGAGTGCTGCTCGCCGCGAGCGTCGGCGTGAAGCAGCGCACCGGGGGGATCTACGACCGGGCCGCGCGCGGATGGGCCCGGGGGATGCTGCGCGGAGCCAGGATCACCGTGCGGGTCGAGGGCCGCGAGCGCCTCGATCCCTCGGTACCCAAGGTCTACATCGCGAACCATGCCTCGCAGATCGACATCTGGGCGATCCTTGCGGAGTTTCCGGGCACTATCCGCTTCGTCTATAAAAAGGGAATGGACTGGATTCCCCTCATGGGCATGGCGATGCGCGCCGCACGCCACATCCCCATCAAGCGGCAGATCAAGTCCGCGGCCTTTGCCGCCTATGACGAGGCGGCCAGCTACATCCGCGCGGGAAGCTCGGCAGTGGTCTTTGCGGAAGGGACGCGTTCGCGCAATGGCAAGCTGCAGCCGTTCAAGAAGGGTCCCTTCGTGCTGGCCATCGCCGCGCAGGCGCCCGTGCTGCCGGTTTTCTGTGAAGGCACGTTCGAATTGATGCCGAAGGGGAGCTGGAGCCCCAAACCCGGCAGTGTGACCCTCCGGCTCGGTGAGCCGATTCCGACGACGGGGATGAGTTACGAGGATCGCGCCCGGCTGGCAGACGAGACCAGGGCCGCACTGGTTGCGATGGGTGCTAGGGAGTGAGGGATCAGGATTCAGGAGTCAGGGGGCAGGGAATTACCTTTCCGCACGGCAGTTCCCTGACCCCTGAATCCTGATTCCTGACCCCTATGTCCACGATCATCGAGGTGCACGGACGGGAAATCCTCGACAGCCGGGGCAACCCCACGGTCGAAGCCGATGTGGTGCTCGCGAGCGGGGCGCGGGGACGCGCGGCGGTTCCGAGCGGGGCCTCCACCGGTGAGCACGAAGCCGCGGAACTGCGCGATGGCGATCCCAAGCGTTACCTGGGAAAGGGCGTCCAGGAAGCGGTGCGCAATGTGAACGAGGTGCTGGGGCCACGGCTCGAGGGCATCGACGCCTCCGACCAGATCGGCGTCGATGCCGAGCTGATGGACGCCGATGGCACGCCGAACAAAGCCAAGCTGGGCGCCAACGCGGTTCTCGCCGTGTCGCTCGCGGTCGCGCGCGCCGCCGCGGAGGATGTTGGTCTCCCGCTCTACCGCTATCTCGGCGGGCCGATGGCCCGGGTGCTGCCCGTCCCCATGATGAACATCCTGAACGGCGGTGCGCACGCGAGCAACAACGTGGATGCCCAGGAGTTCATGGTGGTGCCGATAGGGGCGGATCGCTTTGAGGACGCCCTGCGCATGGGCGTCGAGGTCTTTCACAATTTGAAGCAGGTCCTGAGTGAAATGGGCCTCTCCACGGCAGTCGGCGACGAGGGCGGCTTTGCTCCAATGCTGCCCTCCAACGAGGCCGCGCTCGACGTAGTGACCCAGGCCATCCAGAAGGCGGGTTACGAGCCGGGCAGGGACATCGCGATTGCGCTCGACGTCGCGGCATCGGAGCTGTTCGACCAGGGCGCGTACGTCTTCAAGAAGGGCGACAAGAGCCGCAAAAGTGCTGCGGAGCTGGTCGAGCTCTACGCCCAGTGGGTGGACCGCTATCCCATCGTATCGATTGAAGATGGACTCGCCGAGGACGATTGGGAGGGCTGGGCCGAGCTCACCCGGAGGCTGCAGGGAAGAATCCAGCTCGTGGGAGACGATCTCTTCGTCACTAATGTCGACCGGCTGGGCCGGGGCATCGAGCAGGGTGTGGCCAATGCCGTGCTCATCAAGGTGAACCAGATCGGCACGCTCACCGAGACGCTGCAGTGCATCGAGCTGGCCAAGGGAAGCTCCTACGGCGTGGTCATCTCGCATCGCTCCGGAGAGACTGAGGACACCTTCATCGCGGATCTCGCCGTGGCGACCGGCGCCGGGCAGATCAAGACAGGCAGCGCGTCGCGCAGCGATCGCACCAGCAAGTACAACCAGCTTTTGCGGATCTCGGAGGAGCTGGGCGAAGTGGCCCACTATCCGGGCCGCGACATGTACGCGCTATGAGCAGAAAGCGCTGGATCATCCTCGCGCTGGTGCTGGGCGCGCTGGTGTTCGCGCTGCAGGGCGGCGAATACAGCACCGGTCAATGGCTCGAGCTGCGCCGCAAGGAGCGGACGGCGCGGGCCGAGGTGGATTCGCTGGCGCGCGAAGTGGACAGCCTGGCGCGACTGCGCCGGCTGGTCGAGACCGATCCGGCCTGGCAGGAGCGCATTGCGCGCGAGCAGTACGGGATGCTCCGGAAGGGGGAAATCGAGTTTACCGTGGTGCGGCCCGACGAGCGCTGAGCGCTAGCCGACGGTGCGCTCCAGCTCGAGCTCCATCCGCAGGCTTTCCTGGTCGCGAAAGATCGTCGCCAATGCGAGCGTCTTTCCGCCGCGCTCGAAGCGCACCGCCACGTCGCGCTGCTCCGCGCTACCCTCCACCCGGATCGAGTCCCAGCGCTCGGCGTGCCCCACGTAGTTGATGCTCACGTCGTAGTGGGCGCTCCAGAAGAAAGGGACCTGGGTAAAGGGCTCCTGCGCACCGAGGATGTTCCGCGCCGCCGCCTGCCCCATCCGCTCCGCCACCACCCAGTGCTCCACGCGAATCCGCTCCCCTGAATGGGGATCGGGCCAGCGCGCCAGGTCCCCAGCGGCGAAGACCCCGGGCGCGCTGGTCTCCAGGTACTCATTCACGACGACCCCACGGTCGATAGCGATTCCCGCTTGTTCAGCCAGCTCGAGGCGCGGCTTGACACCGACGCCGATCACGACCAGGTCCGCCCGGAGGCGGGTTCCATCGTCGAGGACCACCGCGTCGCGCTCGATCCGCTCTGGCCGGTGCTCGAGGTGAAAGACCACGCCCTTCTCCTCGTGCAGGGCCTTGATGAAGCGGCCCAGCTCCGCGCCCAGCACCCGCTCGAGCGGCAGGGTTTCCGGTGCCACCAGATCCACCGCGAGCCCGCGGGCGCGAAGCGACGCGGCCACCTCGAGGCCGATGAAGCTCCCGCCGATGACCACGGCGTGCTTGGCGCGCTTTGCCGCCGCGATAATCTCGCGGGAGTCGGCCAGGGAGCGCAGATAGTGGACGTGGCGCCCATTGCCGCCTGCGAGCGGAAGCCGCACCGGCTCCGCGCCGGGGGCGAGCAGCAGCGCATCGTAGTGGACCGGCGCGTGCCCGGCTCCGTCGAGGTCGACGGTGCGGGCGGCCAGGCTGAGCCGAGTGGCACGGGCGCGGATCAGTTCGATCCGACGCTCGGCGTAGTAACCCGCCGGGCGGAGCGGGATCCATTCCTCCGGCGCGTTGCCCGCCAGGTAGTCCTTGGAAAGATTGGGGCGATCATAGGGCGAGTCGGAGTCCCCGTCGATCACCACGACGCGGCCGTCGAATCCCGAGCGGCGCAGCATCTCCGCGGCGGAGGCGCCGGCGGCTCCGGCGCCGATGATGGCGATCTCGCGGGGTGTCTCGGGCCCGCGCGGCAGTGGAGCGACCGGCGCGAGCGCATCCCGTTCGACTTTGCCGGCGACGCGGAGCCGATCACCGCTCTGTTCCACCTGCCAGCAGGGCACGGGCGAGAGCGCCGGAGCGCGCAAAGGCTCGCCGCTCTTGAGGCTGAAACAGGCGTGGTGCCAGGGGCAGCGGACCGTGGCGCCGTCGATCACTCCCTCTGCCAGCGGGCCGCCATAATGGGTGCAGGTCGCCCCGATCGCGTAATAGTCGTCGCCTACGCGGGCGAGCAGGACGGGCTCACCTGCCGCGTGGCCGAGCAGCTTGTCGCCGGGGCGCAGGGTATTGGCCGTGATCCCCGCCGCGAGATCGGGTCCGCTGAGCTTCGCGTCCTGGTCGGTCATGGTTTCCTGGTCTCGAGGGATTCAAGAACCGTTCGTGGTGCAGCAGAAACCAGCGTGGTCGTCATTCAAGACGTAAGCCGATGTTTCCATTCGCACGCGGGAGGAGATATGCCTCGATATGGCAGCAAGGCATCCGAGAAGGTCGAGCGGGCGATGCACAAGCGGAAGGAAGGGAGCCTCAAGAGCGGGCGCTCGGGCAAGAAGGTGACCAGCCGGAAGCAGGCGATCGCGATCGGGCTGTCCGAGGCTCGGGAAGCGGGGGCCAAAGTTCCGCCCAAGCCGTAGCCGGCGGGGTGACACTGAAGCGTCGACCCGGGTATTTTTCGGCGCTTCGGCAGGGTAGCTCAGGTGGTTAGAGCACGGCACTCATAATGCCGGGGTCGCGGGTTCGAGTCCCGCCCCTGCTATCCTCGCAGGTTCTTTCTGTGTTGTCAGTTACGTCCGATCCCCAGGCCGGCGCGATTGCGCCGGCTTTCGCTTCGGTACCATCAGCGGTACCAAAAGCTCCCCATTTTTCCCGTTGCGAGTCGCACACCTTTGCCCGCCAGTAGTCCCACTCCTGAGCCCGCGGCACGAAACGCCCGTACACCTTGAGCGCCATCACCGCGTCCCGGTGACCGAGCTGGCGGGAGACCAGCTCGACCGGCACGCCGGCGCGGAGCTGCTCGACCGCCCAATGATGGCGGGAGTCATGGAGCCGGTACCCTTGGAAGCCAAGGGCGCGGCAACGCTCACGGTGGTAGTCGCCGGCCTCCCAACGGTCGAAGGTTCGGAAAAGTCGCTCACCGGGAGTAAGGGTCTCTAGGTGTTGCTCGACGTGGGCCCAGGCCCAAGGGGCCACGAAGGCGATGCGGTCTCGGGTCCAAGCCTTGGTTCCCTTCGCCCGCACCGCCTGACGCGCGCGGTCTACATCGGGCTCTGTAAGGCTCAGAATTGCGGAGATTTCGAGTCCACCACCATAGGCGAGGGCGAAGATTGCGCGGTAAGGCCGCTCCGAGCCTTCCACTAAGCGGAGAACGTCGGGTAGCTCTAGGAAAGTGCAGCGGGGCGGGGCAGCTCGCGGTGGACTCACGTCGCGAATCGGGCTGTCACTCAGGATTCCGAGCTGGCGAAGGTACTTCACGAAGGACTGGACACCAGCGAAGTACCGCCGTTTTGTCTCACCGCTCACCGGCAGTGTAGCGAGCCACCTAGCGACAGCCGGCCCCGTCAGATTCGACCGTGGGAAGGCCTCGCCTTCTGGCATGAGTTTGCGAAGGGAAAACAGGTAATGATCGCGCGTCAGGGGCTTCACACGGTCACCCAGCCACTTGGTCCACCCCTGGAGATGCTCAGAAAGGTCTACGTCGGCCCTTCGAAGTCGGAGGCCGTCCAAGTCTCCGAAGCGGTGGGCGTCGTAGAGGGTGCCGAGCGCGAGAGATCCGTCCGCTACGGCTCCGAGCAGGTCCCAGGACCGTTCTTGCCGTAGCTGTTCTACCATCCGGCCTATCGCCTTCGCGGTGGGCCGGTGGTCGGTCCCAGTGGAACGCTTGACCCAGGGTCCTGCCTGGGTTGGGATGCCGAGGTAGAACGACGGACGACCGGCGCGGCGGTAGAGAATCATTCAGACCCTCCGGGCACAGGCCCATGCGAGGAGTTCGCTTGAGCGGTAGCGCAGGAATGGCTTGGTACCGCGCCCATTTGACGGCAGAAGCACGCGCGGGCACGTCGAGGCGCGAAGATAGCTCACGCTCACTCCGAGAAGGCTGGCGGCTTCGCGCTGACGCAAGAGACGGTCGCTCATTTCGGCTCCTGGCGGAGCGCTCGGCGGATCGTCTTTGCGCCTACTGCGGCCTCCCCCGCTAGCCCCTCTAGCGCCTTTGCGAGCCGCGCGGCCACCGTGGGCGTGGGGGTCCGTTTGCCTCGCTTCACATAGGCCGTCAGGGAAGGGGACAAGCCCGCCCGTCGCGCTAGCTCCCGGAGAGTGACAGGGGAGCTCTTGAGTGCGCTCTGTACGGCCCTGACCAGTTTCGGACTTGCCATGTGCACAATATGGCGACACACTGCCTTCCTGGCAAGGACTTGGCTTGCTCCGCGAATGCATGTGCGGGGTTGCCGGGGAGTGGTGGTTAGCCA
>DASYTT010000112.1:0-28132 GCA_036002045.1 Gemmatimonadales bacterium | reverse complement strand
TCGGCCAGCTGGGTGGCAATCGGGAAGCCATACCAGTTGGCTTCCGGCAGCAGCTGTTCTATCCCGGCTGCTACACCCACCGTAGCGAAGAGGCTTCCCGTACCCAGCGCCGGCCAGACCGGCAATCGCAGCAGCACCCAGGCCAGGATGAGCGCGACCGCGATTTCGACGCCGAGCTGATAGAGCATGGGCACGACCAGCGACTCGAATTTCTGAGCCAGGTCAGGCCGGAACGAAACGGCGGCGAAGATGCCGTGTCCTTCAAAGTAGATCCCGTTCTCCGGGGCGTTGGCCTTGATCGTCTGCAGCACGGCCGTCGAGTCGGTGAAGGCCTTCGGTTCGAGACTCGAAAACATCCCGGTCCCGTGGGCGATGCTACCCCAGGCGAATGAGACGAGACCGCCCAGCAGCGCGGCCGAAACCAGGAACTTGAGCTTCATGACGCCTCCATACAGGGGTCAGGAGTCAGGAAACAGGGGTCAGTGTTCTTCCGCGCTGGTCTCCTTCTTGTGCTCCGCGGCAACCTTGGCCGCGACATCGCCAGGCACCTCGGCATAGCCGTGGAAGTGTTCGGTGTGGGTACCGCGGCCGTGGGTGATCGAGTGGAGGGCCGCGGAGTACCGGTAGAGCTCGGCCTGGGGGACCAGCGTGTTGACCAGCGTATTGCGTCCATCGGACTCGGTCGAGAGAATCTGCGCGCGCCGGGGGGACAGGTCGGCGAGCACGTCACCCAGACGATCGGAGGGCACTCGCACCTTGACGGAGATGATCGGCTCCAGCAACACCGGCCGCGCTTTGGGCGTCACGTTCCGGAAGGCCAGAATGCCCGCCATCTTGAAGGCCTGCTCACTCGAGTCGACGTCGTGATAGGAGCCGAAATAGCACTCGCAGCGGAAGTCCACGCAGGGATAACCGGCAATCGGGCCGCGCTGCGCCGCTTCCTGGACCCCCTTATCCACCGCCGGAATGAACTTGTTGGGAATCACCCCGCCCACGATGCTGTCCACGAACTCATAGCCCGAGCCTCGCGCGAGCGGTGAAATCCGGATCCAGCAATCCCCGTATTGACCGCGCCCGCCACTCTGTTTCTTGTGCTTGCCCTGCCCTTCCGCGATCCCCTTGAACGTCTCGCGGTAGGCCACTTTCGGCCGCGCCAGCTCGGCGTGGACGCCGTACTTCCGCACCAGGCGCCCGAGCAGGATTTCAAAATGCCGCTCGCCCATGCCCCGGATCAGCGTCTGGCCCAGTTCCGAGTTGTACTCAAAATGAAAGGTAGGGTCTTCCTCGTGCAGCTTGTGCAGCCCGGCGGCCAGCTTGTCCTCCTCGCCGCGCTGCTTGACCACCACCGCAGAGGTAGCCTCCGGGTCGGGAAACTCCATCGGGGGCAGGCGGACCGGATGACTCTTGCCGCAGAAGGTGTCGTTAGTGTGGGTGTCCTTGAGCTTGGCCACCGAGCCGATGTCTCCGGTATGCAGCTCGGCGATCTCGTGCCGCTCCTTGCCCTGCTGCACCGAGAGGTGGTTCAGCTTTTCGATGACGTTGTGCTCCGCATTCCAGACTTCATCGCCGTTCTTGAGCTTGCCCGTGTAGAGCCGGAAGAGCGATACATCGCCCACATGCGGCTCGGAGACCGTCTTGAACACCCGGCCCACCAGGGGCGCCTCGACCGGAGGCTTGAGCTCGGCAGGAGCGGGAAACAGCTCGACCAGCTCGGTGAGCAGCGGCCGAACCCCGTGCTGCAGCTCGCCGCTGCCGCAAAAGAGCGGCACGATCTCCCCTGCGAGCATCGCCTTCTTCATGGCAGGCACCACCTCTTCGCGAGCGATGCGCTCCCCACTCAGATACTTCTCGAGCAGAACATCGTCGGTGGCGGCTACGGCTTCGGTCATTTGCTCGGCATAGCGGGAAAACGCATCCTGGTACTCGGCCGGAACCGGGACCTCCTCGTATTCTCCGGCCTTGGACCCCGGTTTGAAGAGCTGACAGGTCTGGGTAAAGAGGTTGATGATGCCCTTGAACTGGAACCCGTCCCCCACGGGAATTTCCACCGGCAAGACTTTCGGGGTCAGCCTTTCCTTGATGTCGCTGAAGACCCGTTCGAAGTTGGCGTGCTCCTTGTCCATTCCCGATACGAAAATCAGCCTGGGGAGGTGGAAGTGATCGCAGGCCTGCCAGCATTTCTCGGTGCCGACCTCCACACCGCTCACCCCGGATACCACGACCACCGCGGCGTCCGCCACAGAGAGCCCGCAGATCACCTCACCGAAGAAATCGAGGTACCCCGGCGTGTCGAGGAGGTTGACCTTCACATTCATCCACTCGGCCAATCCCAGACCGAGAGAAATGGAATGTTTGCGTTCGACTTCGTCGGGAGAGGTATCGGTGAGGGTGCTGCCGTCTTTGATCGATCCATGCCGCCGGCTGGAACCGGAGACGAAAGCGAGGGCATCTACCAGGGTCGTCTTGCCGCTCGCGCCATGCCCCACGAAAGCGACGTTCCTGATGGCGTCAGGGCCGTAGATCTTCACCGCGCCTCCTTCAATCTCGGGGTTCCCGATTCTGCCTCCAGCGGAGTCCTTTGTCAATTAAGTGGTTACGCTCACATCCCCGCACCGGCGGGGTCCCCCCCCAAGCCACCCGGCTCTTGCGCGGTCGACCGGATATCGATACCGTATCTTTAGTCGGGGCCAACACTTAAAGCCCGGCCTTGGCGGATGGAGCAGCGGCTCCATCGGTCGAAGGCGCCACCCCTGCGAGGCATGCGGGGCGGCGCTTTTGCTTTTCCCCCTTCCTCCCTTGCCGTGATTTGGGTGACCGCATGAAGACTCGAACGGAATTGAATGACAACGCCGAGGATACCGTGCTCGATCGCCGCCAGCTGCTGGACGCGCTCCAGCGGATGCGGCAGGGCGACTTCACGGTCCGGCTGCCGGGCTCGTTGATCAAGATCGACGGCAAGATCGCCGACACCTTCAACGAGATCGTCGCCGCCAACCAGAAGATCGCCCAGGAGCTCAAACGGGTCGGACAGGTCGTCGGGAAGGAAGGGAAAACTCGCGAACGGGCAAAATTTGATCAGCCCCGCGGAGCCTGGGGCGAAATGGAGACCTCGGTCAATACCCTGATCGATGATCTGTTGCGGCCTACCACGGAAGTCACCGGCGCCATTGCGGCGGTCGCGCAGGGACACCTGACGCAAACCATGCGGCTCGACGTGGATGGGCGCCCGCTGGAAGGCGAGTTCCTCCGCTCCGCCACCATCGTCAACACGATGATTCAGCAGCTTGGAGTGTTCACCTCGGAAGTCACTCGCGTGGCGCGTGAGGTCGGCTCCGACGGCAAGCTGGGCGGGCAGGCGCAGGTGCCGGGCGTGAGCGGCGTCTGGAAGGACTTAACTGAGAGCGTCAACTCGATGGCCAGCAACCTCACTGCGCAAGTCCGCAACATTTCGGAGGTCACGATCGCCGTGGCCAGCGGCGACCTCTCCCGCAAGATCACCGTGGACGTCCGGGGTGAGATCCTTCAGCTCAAGGAAGCTATCAACACGATGGTGGACCAACTGCGCGGGTTTGCCTCGGAAGTAACCCGCGTGGCCCGCGAAGTCGGTACCGAAGGCAAGCTCGGCGGCCAGGCGGTCGTACCGGGCGTCGCGGGCACCTGGAAAGACCTGACCGACAGCGTCAACGCCATGGCGGGCAACCTGACGGCGCAGGTGCGCAATATCGCGGAGGTAACGACGGCGGTGGCTCGCGGCGACCTCTCGCGCAAGATTACCGTGAACGTGAGCGGCGAGATCCTCGAGCTCAAGAACACCATCAACACGATGGTGGACCAGCTCAACGCCTTCGCCGGCGAAGTCACCCGCGTGGCGAAAGAGGTGGGCACGGAAGGCAAGCTGGGCGGGCAGGCTCAGGTGCCGGGCGTTGGCGGGACATGGAAGGACCTGACCGACAACGTCAACTTCATGGCGAGCAACCTGACCGCGCAGGTCCGCAACATCGCGGAAGTCGCAACCGCGATCGCGCGGGGCGACCTCTCCAAGAAGATCACCGTGAACGTGTCGGGCGAAATCCTGCAGCTCAAAGAGACCCTGAACACCATGGTCGACCAGCTCAACGGCTTCGCCTCGGAGGTCACTCGCGTGGCCCGCGAGGTCGGCACCGAAGGCCGGCTCGGCGGCCAGGCCGTCGTGCCGGGCGTGGCCGGCACTTGGAAGGACCTCACCGACAACGTCAACCTGCTCGCGGCCAACCTCACCACCCAGGTCCGCAACATCGCCGAGGTGACCACGGCCGTGGCGCGCGGCGACCTCTCCCGCAAGATCACGGTCGACGTGAAGGGCGAAGTACTGGAGCTCAAGGTCACCATCAACACGATGGTCGATCAGCTCAACGCTTTCGCGTCCGAAGTCACCCGCGTAGCCCGCGAAGTCGGCACCGAAGGCAAGCTGGGCGGCCAGGCTCAGGTGCCCGGCGTCGCCGGCACCTGGAAGGGTCTCACCGACAACGTGAACTTCATGGCCGGTAACCTGACCGCCCAGGTCCGCAACATCGCGGAGGTGACGACGGCGGTGGCTCGCGGCGACCTCTCGCGCAAGATCACCGTGAACGTGAGCGGCGAGATCCTCGAGCTCAAGAACACCATCAACACGATGGTGGACCAGCTCAACGCCTTCGCCGGCGAAGTCACCCGCGTGGCGCGCGAAGTGGGAACCGACGGCAAGCTGGGCGGACAAGCGCAAGTGCCGGGCGTTGGCGGAACGTGGAAGGACCTGACCGACAGCGTCAACTTCATGGCGAGCAACCTGACCGCGCAGGTCCGCAATATCGCGGAAGTCGCAACCGCGATCGCGCGGGGCGACCTCTCCAAGAAGATCACCGTGGACGTCCGCGGTGAGCTGCTCAATCTCAAGGAAACCCTGAATACCATGGTCGACCAGCTCAACGCCTTCGCCTCGGAGGTCACTCGCGTGGCCCGCGAGGTGGGTACCGAGGGTAAACTGGGCGGCCAGGCCGTGGTCTCGGGCGTGGCCGGCACTTGGAAGGACCTCACCGACAACGTCAACCTGCTCGCGGCCAACCTCACCACCCAGGTCCGCAACATCGCGGAGGTGACCACGGCCGTGGCGCGCGGCGACCTGTCCCGAAAAATCACCGTGGATGTGAAAGGCGAAGTGTTGGAACTGAAAGTCACCATCAATACCATGGTCGATCAGCTCAATGCCTTTGCCGCCGAAGTCACCCGGGTGGCCCGCGAGGTCGGCACCGAAGGCAAGCTGGGCGGACAGGCCGTGGTATCCGGCGTGGCCGGTACCTGGAAGGACCTGACCGACAACGTCAACGTGATGGCCGCCAACCTTACGGAGCAGGTTCGCGGCATCGTGAAGGTGGTGACCGCCGTCGCCAACGGCGACCTCAAGCAGAGCCTCACGGTGAAGGCAAAAGGCGAAGTCGCCGCCCTGGCCGAGACGATCAACAACATGACCGGCACCCTGGCCACGTTCGCGGACCAGGTGACGTCGGTAGCCCGCGAGGTCGGCGTGGAAGGCAGGCTCGGCGGTCAGGCCAACGTGCCGGGCGCAGCAGGCACCTGGAAGGACCTCACCGGCAACGTGAACCTGCTCGCGGCGAACCTCACCACCCAGGTGCGGGCAATCGCCGAGGTGGCGACCGCAGTGACCCAGGGCGACCTGACCCGCTCGATCCAGGTCGAAGCGCGAGGGGAGGTGGCCGAGCTCAAAGACAACATCAACACGATGATCAACAACTTGCGGGGCACCACCGACCGCAACAACGAGCAGGACTGGCTCAAAACCAACCTGGCGCGCTTCACCAGCATGCTGCAGGGCCAGCGCGATCTGGCCACCGTGGGTCGAATGCTGCTGTCCGAGTTGACCCCCCTCGTCAACGCGCACCAGGGCGTGATCTACCGCATGGAGTCGGAAGGCGCCGAGCTCAAACTGGTTTCAGCCTTCGCGGATGGCGGTAAGGACCGCCATCCCGAACGGCTGGAGCTGGGCGAGGGACTGCTGGGTCAATGCGCGGTCGAGAAGCGCCGGATGCTGGTGAGCGATCTGCCGTCCGGTACGGTGCCGGTGAGCTCGGGGCTTTTCGAGGCGGTTCCGCGCAACGTCATTGTGCTGCCCGTGCTCTTCGAGGACCAGGTGAAGGCAGTGATCGAGCTGGCCACCTTGAGCACCTTCACGGCCTCGCAGCTCGCCTTCCTCGAACAGCTTACGGCGAGCATCGGGATCGTGCTGAACAGCATCGAAGCGACGATGCAGACGGAAGGCCTGCTCAAGCAATCCCAGGAGCTCGCGGCCGAGCTGCAGACCCAGAAGCGGGAGCTGCAGCAGACCAACGAGCAGCTGGCGCAGAAGGCGCAGCAGCTGGCCGAACAGAACGTCGAGGTGGAGCGGAAGAACCAGGAGATCGAGCAGGCACGCCGCGCGCTGGAAGAGAAGGCCACCGAGCTGGCGCTCACCTCGAAGTACAAGTCCGAGTTTCTGGCCAACATGTCCCACGAGCTGCGCACCCCCCTCAACAGCATCCTGATCCTGGGCCAGCAGCTGGGTGAGAACTCGGAGGGCAACCTCACGGCCAAACAGGTGGAGTTCGCCCGCACCATCCACGGCGCGGGCACCGACCTGCTCAACCTCATCACCGACATTCTCGACCTGTCCAAGATCGAATCCGGTACCGTGACGGTCGTCGCGGAAGAGATCGTGGTGGCCAGCCTGCTGGATGCCGTGGCCCGGCCCTTCCGCCACGAGGCGGAGAACCGGCGCCTCTCCCTCGAGGTGCAGGTCGATCCGGCGCTCGGCAGCAGCATCGTCACCGACTCGAAACGGTTGCAGCAGGTGCTCAAGAACCTGCTCTCCAATGCCTTCAAGTTCACCGAGGAAGGCGGAGTCCGGCTCAGTGTCTCGAGCGTGGCGGGCGGCTGGAGCGCCGATCATCCGGTGCTCCGGCGCGCGGCCAACGTCGTGGCCTTCGAGGTCTCCGACACCGGAATCGGAATTCCCCCGGAGAAGCAGCGCATCATCTTCGAGGCGTTCCAGCAAGCCGATGCCGGCACCAGCCGCAAATACGGCGGCACCGGCCTCGGACTCGCCATCAGCCGTGAGCTCGCGACGCTCTTGGGAGGGGAAATTCAGCTCCGCAGCATGCCGGGTCGGGGCAGCACCTTCACCCTCTACCTGCCCAGCGCATATCTCGGCCCTTCGGCGGGTGGGTCGAGTACCGCGACGGCCGAGTCCGACAGCAAGTCGGTCACCCGCGCGGCCAGGTTGCCTGCGGTCCGGGTCTGGGACCGCCCCAGTCAGGAGATTCCAGACGATCGGCTCGCGCTGGTGCCGGGTTCCGCCACGCTGCTGATCGTGGAAGACGATCCCCACTACGCCCGTATCCTGGTGGACGTGGCGCACGCCCAGGGATTCCAGGTTTTGGTCGCAATGCGGGGCGCCGACGCGCTGGCGCTGGCCCGGGAGCACCATCCCACGGCGGTCTCGCTGGATGTGTTCCTGCCGGACATGCTCGGCTGGACGGTGCTCAACCAGCTCAAACAAGATCCGGCGATGCGGCACATTCCGGTGCAAATCGTCACGCTGGATGAGGACCGCCAGCACGGACTGGCGCGCGGAGCGTTCAGCTTCCTCGCCAAACCGACCACAACGGAGGGCCTGGAAGCCGCGCTCTCTAGGATCAAGGACTACGCGGCGCCGCGCTGCAAGCGGCTGCTGGTGGTCGAGGACAATCAGGCCGAGCAGCTCAGCATCTCGGAGCTGCTGGGGCATGTCGACGTCCAGATCGCGCAGGCGGCAAGTGGAGCCGCCGCGCTCGCCGCCTTGCACAAGGATACCTACGATTGCGCGGTGCTCGATCTCCGGCTGCCGGACATGTCCGGCTTCGAGGTGCTCGAGCACATTCGCGACGACGAACGCCTGCGCGATCTGCCGGTGGTGGTCTTTACGGGCAAGGAGCTCTCACCCGAAGAAGACACCCGGTTGCACACCCTGGCCCGCAGCGTGGTGGTGAAGGGCGTCGAGTCGCCGGAGCGTCTGCTCGACGAGACAGCGCTCTTCCTCCACCGCGTCGTGGCAGACCTGCCGGAAGAGAAGCAACAGATGCTGAACCGGCTCCATCGCTCCGATGAGGATCTGGTCGGCAAAAAGGTGCTGGTGGTGGACGACGACGTGCGGAACATCTTCGCGCTCTCCAGCGTGCTGGAGCGCAGGGGGATGGAGGTGCTGACCGCCGGAACCGGATACGAGGCGATCGCCACGATCGACGGCACCAGCGACGTGGCAATCGTGCTGATGGACATCATGATGCCGGAGATGGACGGCTACCAGACGATGCGCGCGATTCGCGAGCGCCCGGGACTTCGCCGGCTCCCGATCATCGCGTTGACGGCGAAAGCGATGAAAGGCGACCGGGAGAAGTGTCTCGATGCCGGCGCGTCGGACTACCTGGCGAAGCCCGTAAATACGGAACAGCTCCTGTCGGCCCTGCGCATGTGGCTGCACCGGTAAGGAAAGGGGCATCGCATGAGTACGCACGACAAGGCAAACATCTTGCTGGTCGATGACCAGCCCGGGAAGCTGCTCAGCTACGAAGCGATTCTGAGCGACTTGGGAGAAAACCTGATCAAGGCCAGCTCGGGACGAGAGGCGCTGGAGCAGCTGCTCAAGAACGATATCACCGTCGTGCTGATCGATGTCAGCATGCCCGAGCTCGATGGCTTCGAGCTGGCTCAGATCATCCGGGAGCATCCCCGCTACCAGAAAACCGCGATCATCTTCGTCTCTGCCGTGCACCTGACCGACACCGATCGCCTGATGGGCTACGAGCGGGGCGCGGTAGACTACGTGTCAGTTCCGATCGTTCCCGAGCTGCTGCGCGCCAAGGTCAGCGTCTTCACCGAGCTCTACCGCAAGCGCCGGGAGGCGGACCGGCTCACCCGCGAGCTGGAACAGCGGGTCGCGGCGCGCACGGCCGAGTTGAAAGAGGCCATCGCGCGGCAGACCGAGCTCGCGGAGGAATTACGAGTCGCCGACCGTCGCAAGGACGAGTTCCTGGCGCTGCTGGCGCATGAGCTGCGCAACCCGCTGGCCCCGCTCCGTAACGCGATCAACATTCTGCGGCTCAAGGAGTCCCAGGACGCCGAGGTGCTCTGGTGCCGCGGCGTGATCGAGCGGCAGGCGACCCAGCTCACCCGGCTGGTTGATGACCTGCTCGACGTGTCGCGCATTACCCTGGGCAAGATCAAGCTGCGGCCCCAGCCACTCGAACTCGGGACCGTGATCGCTCGGGCGGTGGAAACCAGCCGGCCCCAGATCGATGCGCATCGGCACGAGCTGCTGATCACCTTGCCCGAGGTCCCCGTCCGGGTCGAGGGCGACCGCGCCAGGCTGACACAAGTGATCGCGAATCTGCTCAACAACGCCGCCAAATATCAGAACGACTGTGGCACCATCGCGCTCACCGTCGAGCGGGAGGCGGCGGAAGCGGTGATCAGGGTGCGAGATCGCGGCATCGGCATCGCGCCCGAGATGCTCTCCGAGATCTTCCAGCTCTTTGCTCAGGGCGAACGCACCCTGGATCGCGCGCAAGGCGGCCTGGGGATTGGGCTCTCCCTCGTCAAGACGGTGGTCGAGCTGCACGGCGGGCGGGTCAGCGCGGCGAGCGACGGACCCGGGCGCGGGAGCGAGTTCTCGATCCGGCTTCCTTGTCTATTGGAGGAGCTCGATGGCTACCGCGACCGCGCCGAGGAAGACCAGGCGGAGGTCCCCGAATGTGCTCCGCTCCGGATCCTCGTGGTGGATGACAGCCGTGATGCGGCGGAGAGTCTTACCAGACTCCTCCGCTTGGGCGGTCATGAGGTCCTGATCGCCCGCGAAGGGGAGCACGCCTTGCACCTCGCTGCGACCCAGCAGCCCTCGGTGGTGCTGCTCGATATCGGATTGCCGGGCCTGGATGGCTACGAGATCTGCCGACGGCTTCGCCAAAGCGGTCTGACGAATGCGCTGATCGTCGCCATGACGGGCTACGGACTCGAGCGAGACCGCCGACGGTCCCAGGAAGCAGGCTTCGATACCCATCTGGTGAAGCCGGTTCCGCCGGAGGAGCTGCTCAGGATGATGGCGCAGCATTCCAATGCGCGGAGGAGTTCCGCCGGACTCCCGACCGGCATTGCGGATGCAACGGACCGAGCGGATTTGCCAGCTCCGTAGCATGCCAGCGGGCCGCGCGGCTCCGCTTGCCCGAAGCACAACCCCCGCAGTAAACTCCCCTGCGCTCGAAGCATAGCTGAGAGCAGATAGCCGCCTTTTCCTGCCGCATTCAAGTCCGATCCGGAGAGTCACTGTGGCGCACGCGACAGTCCCCCTCACCCGGCGCCGGTTCCTCGGAACCGCCCGGCGGGACGTGTGGTGGCTTCAGCCGCTGCTGGTGCTTCTGGTGCTCGGCGGTTTTGTGGTTTATGCCACCTGGGCCGGGATCCAGAACGCCCATTACACCTACGGGCCGTACCTCTCTCCCTTCTATAGCCCGGAGCTGTTCGGTGACTCGCCGCACGCCATCTTCGGTCCCCAGCCGGGGTGGTGGCCGGGATGGCTGCCCTTCAGCCCTGCCTTCCTGATCGTGCCGTTCCCGGCGCTCTTCCGCTTCACCTGTTACTACTACCGCGGCTCCTATTACAAGGCGTTCTGGGCCGATCCGCCTGCCTGCAGCGTGGGCGAGCCCCGCAAGACGTACCTGGGCGAGCGCCGTTTCCCGCTGATTCTGCAGAATGTGCACCGCTACTTCATGTATATCGCGCTGGGATTCCTCGTCGTGCTGTCCTACGATGTGTGGAAGGCCCTCTGGTGGACCGACCCCGCGACCGGCGGAACGCACTTCGGGATCGGCGTGGGGACCTTGGTGCTCGCGGTCAACGTCGTCTGCCTGAGCGGCTACACCCTCGGCTGCCACTCGCTGCGCCATCTCCTGGGCGGCTTCCGCGATCAGTTCTCCAAGCGCCCGAGCTTCCGCACGCCGTACAAATGCGTGAACTGCCTCAACGACAAGCACCATCGCTGGGCCTGGACCTCGCTCTTCACCGTCATCTTCGCCGACGTGTACATCCGGCTTTGCTCGCTGGGGATCTGGCATGACTTGAGGATTCTCTGATGGCCGAGCTCACGAGCTTCGACCATGATGTGCTCGTGATCGGGGCGGGCGGGGCGGGCCTTCGCGCAGCGATCGAGGCCGCGGCACAAGGCGTCTCGGTGGGACTGGTCTGCAAGTCGTTGCTCGGCAAGGCGCACACCGTGATGGCGGAAGGCGGCGTCGCCGCCGCGCTCGCGAATGTGGACGAGCGCGACAACTGGCAAGTGCATTTCGCGGACACGATGCGCGGCGGGCAGTACCTCAACAACTGGCGCATGGCCGAGCTGCATGCGCGCGAGGCGCCCGACCGGGTTCGGGAGCTCGAGGCCTGGGGCGCGCTGTTCGATCGTACCGACGACGGGAGAATCTTGCAGCGCAACTTTGGCGGCCATCGCTTTCCGCGGCTGGCCCACGTCGGCGACCGCACCGGGCTCGAGATGATCCGCACGTTGCAGGACCACGGCATCCACCAGGGCATCGACGTACATATGGAGGTGACGGTCGTCCAGCTCTTCGGGCGCGAGGGGCGGGCAGTGGCGGCGTTGGCCTATGACCGGGAACGGGGCCGCTTCCGGCTCTTCCGCGCCAGGGCGATCGTGTTGGCCACCGGCGGGATCGGACGGGCCTACCGCATCACCAGTAACAGCTGGGAATACGCCGGCGACGGCCAGTCCCTGGCCTACCACGCCGGCGCCGCGCTGCAGGATATGGAGTTCGTGCAGTTCCACCCCACCGGAATGATCTGGCCGCCCAGCGTCCGCGGCCTGCTGGTGACCGAAGCCGTGCGTGGCGAAGGCGGCGTTCTGCTCAACAACCAGGGCCGCCGGTTCATGTTTGACGATATTCCGGAGAATTACCGCGCCCAGACCGCTGATACCCCCGAAGAGGGCTGGCGCTACGTACAGGGCGACAAGGATGCGCGGCGCCCGCCGGAGCTGCTTACCCGCGACCACGTCGCCCGCTGCATCATGCGCGAAGTACGCGCGGGGCGGGGCAGCCCGCACGGCGGAGTGTTTCTCGACATCTCGTGGATCAAGGAGAAGATCCCCAAGGCCGAAGCGCATATCAAGAAGAAGCTCCCCAGCATGTATCATCAGTTCAAGCAGCTCGCCGATATCGACATCACCAAAACCCCGATGGAGATCGGCCCGACCACGCATTACGTGATGGGCGGCGTGCGGGTAGATGGTGACACCCAGATGAGCACGCTCCCCGGGCTCTTTGCGGCGGGAGAGGCCGCGGCCGGGCTGCATGGGGCGAACCGGCTCGGCGGCAATTCACTCTCGGACTTGCTCGTCTTCGGCAAGCGGGCAGGAGAGTTCGCCGCCCGCTACGCGAAGCAGCACGCGACGGTGACCCCCGACCAGGGTGAAGTGAACGAGGCCGTTCGCGAGGCCCTCGCCCCATTCGAGCGGTCCGCCGGCGAGAATCCCTATGCGGTACAGCATGACCTGCAGGACGTGATGCAGGACCAGGTCGGCATCGTGCGTCGCGAGGACGAGATGCTCCGCGCGGTCGAGCAGCTCGCCCAGCTCAAGGCCCGCGCCGCCCGCGTCGGCGTCGGCGGGAATCGGGAGTACAACCCCGGCTGGCATACGGCGCTCGACCTCAAGCACCTGCTCACGGTTTCCGAAGCGATCGTCACCTCGGCGCTCGCCCGCAAGGAAAGCCGTGGCGGGCACTTTCGGGACGATCACCCCGAGAAGGTGGCGGAATTCGCCAAGCTGAACTTCGTGCTGGAAAAGGGCGATGGGGGCGCGATGGCCCTGCGCCCGCTTCCCCTTCCGGAGCTGCCGGGGGAGCTCAAGCGGATTGTGGAGGAGAACAAATAGGTGTCGGCTATTGGTTGTTGGCTATTGGCTAGCAGCCTTCCGGAAATGCTGTTTCCAATAGCCAATAGCCCATAGCCCATAACCACCAAGGAACTCAAATGGGCACCGCAACGTTCCGAATCTGGCGCGGCGAAGCCGGCAACGGTGACTTCGTGGATTATCCCACGGAGACCACGGAAGGCATGGTGGTGCTCGATGCCGTGCATCAGATCCAGGCCGAGCAGGCGGGGGATCTCGCGGTGCGCTGGAACTGCAAGGCGGGCAAGTGCGGCTCCTGCTCCGCGGAGATCAACGGCAAGCCCAAGCTGATGTGCATGTGCCGGCTCAGCGAGCTGGACTTGAGCAGGCCCGTCACCATCGAGCCCCTGCGTGCCTTTCCGCATCACCGCGACCTGGTCACCGACGTCAGCTGGAATTACCGGGTGAAACCGAAGATCCGCCGCTTCACCCCGCGGGCCCCGGACGCCCCCGACGGGACCTGGCGCATGCAGCAGGAGGATGTGGATCGGGTCCAGGAATTCCGCAAGTGCATCGAATGCTTTCTCTGCCAGGACGTGTGCCACGTGCTGCGCGACCACCATCTGCACGAGGAGTTCATCGGGCCGCGTTTTCTGGTGCACCTGGCGGCGCTCGAGCTGCATCCCCTGGACACGCTCGATCGGCGCGAGGAGCTGCGCACAGCGCACGGGATCGGCTACTGCAACATCACCAAATGCTGCAGCAAGGTGTGTCCCGAGAACATCCACATCACGGACAACGCGATCATTCCGCTCAAGGAACGCGTCGTGGATCAGGCCTTCGACCCGCTGGCGAAGCTGATACGTCTGGTGAGAGGTGAGAAGTGAGAGGTGAGAGGTGAGAGGTAGACTCAAAGAGGAGATTCCAATGCGTGTCCGTCCCGTTCTGGCCATCCTGCTTCCGCTGCTCGTTGCAGCCGGGGGGCATTCCCCCGATCCGAAGCTCAAACCGGAAGCCATCGCGGGGGTGGAGCGCCGCGCATCCGATCTGATCCGGCTCAGCGATCAGGTGTGGGGCTTCGCCGAGACCGCGCTCAAGGAAACCCGTTCCTCTGCAGTCCTCGCCGAGTACGCCGAGCAGCAGGGATTCCGGGTCACCCGCGGAGTCGCCGGGATGCCGACCGCGTTCATCGCCGAATACGGCAGCGGCCGCCCCATCATCGGCATCGTGGGCGAGTTCGACGCATTGCCCGGGCTCTCTCAGAAAACCCAGCCCACGCAGGAGGCCCTCGTGCTCGGGGCGCCGGGACACGGCTGCGGACACAATTTGTTCGGCGCGGCGAGCCTGGGCGCCGCAGCGTCGCTCAAAGACCTGCTCGCTGCGGGACGGCTCAAGGGAACCATTCGCTTCTACGGCACGCCCGCCGAGGAGTCGGTCGGGGGCAAGGTCTACCTGGCGCGCGAGGGGTTCTTCAAGGACGTGGACGTGATGCTCGCCTGGCATCCGGCCGACCGGACCGCAGCGGACAACAGCAGCAGCCAGGCCATCGTCGATTTCGTCGTCGAGTTCAAGGGCCGGACGGCGCACGCAGCCTTCGACCCGTGGAACGCGCGCAGCGCCGCGGATGCGGCGGAGGCGTTCGTCCATGGAGTCAATTTGTTACGGGAGCACGTACGGCCTACCGTGCGGATGCACTACGTCATTCAGCGCGCCGGCGAGGTGCCCAACGTCGTGCCGGACTACGCGAAAGTCTGGATGTGGGTGCGCGACTCCAAAGGCAGCGGGGTCGAGCCGGTGCTGGCGCGGGTTCGCCAGATTGCCGACGGCGCCGCGCGCATCGCAGACGTGGAGTCCAAGTTCACGATCCAGGCCGGGGACTACGAGATTCTGGTGAACCAGAACGGCACCAAGCTGCTGCACGAAAACCTCCGCGTCCTGGCGCCGCTCAGCTACACGCCGGAAGAGCAGGCGTTCGCCAAGGCGATTCAGCGCTCGGTAGGCATCGAGGAGCGCGGGGTGGTCGGCGAGGTGCAGCCGCTCCGGGATCCGCCGCCTGCCGAGCCGGAAGGCGGCTCGACCGATGTGGGCGACGTGAGCTGGCTTGTTCCCACGATCAACCTGGTCGTGACGACTGGCGTGTGGAATTCACCCTGGCACGCCTGGCCCGTCGTGGCGACCGGCGCGATGTCGATCGGGCACAAGGGCATGCTCTACGCCGCCAAGGCGCTCGCCATCACCGCGATCGATCTGTTCGAGGATGCGGCCAAACGGGACGCGATCCGGGCGGAATTCGCCAAGCAGACCGCGGGGTTCGTCTACAAGCCCTGGGTGCCCGCCGGCCCGCCGCCGATACCGGCGCCCTGAAGCGGGTTATTCCATGTCAAGATTTCTCGCGCTCTCTGCTGCCGCTGCACTCGCCCTTGCGTGCTCCCACCCCGCCCCCCCGACAGCCACCGCGCCGGTTGCCGCGGTGGCAGCGGCCTCGGCGGCGGACTCGGCGACCGGCCTCTACTATCCTGCCCCCGGCGACGCCTGGCTCAGGGCCCGGCCCGTGGCCGCGGGCCTCGACTCGGCCGGCCTCGCTGCGGCGGTGAGCTACGCGCAAGCCAGCGAGATCGCCTGGTCGCAGGACATGAAGGAACAACTCGCCAAGAATACCGCGCGGGAGCCTTTTCCGAACATCATCGGACCGTTCCGCGACCGCGGTCGCCAGAACGGCATCATCATCCGGCATGGCTACATCGTCGCCGAGTGGGGCGATACCCGCCGGGTCGACATGACGTTCAGCGTCGCGAAGAGCTACCTCTCCACCGTGGCCGGGCTCGCCTTCGATCGCGGGTTGATCAAGGATCTGGACGAGCCCGTAGGCAAGTCCGTCACGGATGGCGGCTATAGCTCCGCCCACAACACCCCGATCACCTGGCGGATGCATCTTAACCAAACCAGCGAGTGGGAAGGCGAACTCTGGGGCAAGCCGGACCGGGCGGATCGCCGGGCCGGCTACGACCGCACACTGCGCCCTCCGGGGACCTTCTGGGAGTACAACGACGTGCGGGTCAACCGGCTCGCACTCTCCCTGCTCAGGATCTGGAACCGTCCCCTCCCGGAAGTGCTCAAGCGCGAAGTGATGGATCCGATCGGAGCTTCCTCGACCTGGGAATGGCACGGCTACAGCACGTCGATGACGGCGCAGGGGGGCCGGCAGATCGAATCGGTGAGCGGCGGGGGCCATTGGGGCGGAGGGGTCTGGGCCAGCACGCGCGATCACGCCCGCTTTGGATTGCTGCTGCTGCGCCGCGGCCACTGGAAGGACCGCCAATTGCTCTCGGAGCGCTGGGTCACCCTGGCCACCAGTCCAACCCCGATTCGCCCGAATTACGGCTTTCTCTGGTGGCTGAACACCGAGCAGCGGCAGTATCCCTCGGCATCCGGCCGCGCGTTCTTCGCGCTGGGAGCCGGCGGGAATGTGATTTACATAGATCCCGAACACGACCTGGTCGCCGTGGTCCGCTGGATGGCGACCGACAAGATCGACGGATTCCTCAAGCTGGTGGGGGGCTCGATCCGGAAGTAACCTCTCCGAATGTCCTTTCTCAACCTGCACGAAGTGGAAGCGCTGGCGCGCGCGACGCTGCCGGCGGCCACCTTCGAGTATTTCGCCGGCGGCGCGTGCGACGAGGTGACTTTGAGCGCGAACCGGCGCGCCTTCGACGAGATCGCGCTGCGTTACCGAGTCCTGGTGGACGTACGCCGCCGCGAGCTCGCCACCACGCTGCTCGGTACTCCCGTGGCAGCTCCCATCGTTATCGCCCCAATGGCGTTCCAGCGTCTGGCCCATCCCGAGGGTGAGCTCGGCACCGCCCGCGCTGCTGCGGCGCTCGGGCTGGTGATGACGGCGAGCACCTTCTCCACCTGTTCTCTCGAAGAGATCGCCGCCATTCCGGGAGCGCCTCGCTGGTTTCAGCTCTACGTGCACCAGGATCGCGGGATTACCGGCGAGCTGGTCCAGCGGGCCGCCGCGGCGGGATACCAGGCGCTGGTCTTGACCGTGGATGTCCCGGAGATCGGCCGCCGCGAGCGCGACGAGCGCAACACCTTCCGACTCTCCGCCGATCTGCGCGTGGCCAATTTCGTGCCGCGCATGAGCGAGGCCATTCAGGGCGATGCGCCCGGAAGCGGCTCGCAGCTCGCCCGCTTCATCGAGGGGATGCGGGATCCGTCGTTTGCCTGGAAGGACCTGGAATGGCTGCGCTCTCTCTCGACGCTGCCGCTCGTGCTCAAGGGTCTGGTGCGGGCCGATGACGCGCGGCGCGCCGTGGAGTATGGGGCCGCGGGGATTGTGGTGTCGAATCACGGCGGCCGCCAGCTCGACACGGCCATCGCGGGAATCCGTGCGCTGCCTGAGGTCGTCGACGCGGTTGGCGACGAGGCGCTCGTGATGGTCGACGGCGGAATCCGGCGCGGCACCGACGTGCTCAAGGCCCTCGCGCTGGGAGCGCGCGCGGTGATGCTCGGGCGACCAGTGCTCTGGGGACTGGCCGTCGGCGGCGAGGCAGGCGCCCGCCGGGTCCTGGAGCTGCTGCGCAACGAGCTCGACCTGGCAATGGCGCTCTGCGGGACCCCGCGCCTCTCCGACCTCTCCCCCGATTTGCTCGCGTGATCTGGCCGCAGCGCTACGATCCGCTGGGCTCGATTGTCTTCTCGACCGCCGTCGCGGCACTGCCGATCGTTGCCTTGCTCGGCTCGCTTGCCTGGCTGCGGCTCCGTGCGCCGCTCGCGGCGCTGCTCGGGCTCGTCACCGCATTGCTCATCGCCATCCTGGTGCTCCAGATGCCTCCAGGCATGGCGCTGGCGAGCGCGGGGTTCGGAGCCGCGTACGGGCTGCTCCCGATCGGGTGGATCGTGCTCAACGTGATCTTCCTGTACCAGCTGGTCGAGCACCGCGGGTTACTCGATGTGCTGCGGCAGAGCGTCACCCGGGTCACCGCGGACCCCCGGCTCCAGTTGCTGCTGGTGGCCTTCTCATTCGGCGCCTTCATGGAAGGGGCGGCGGGATTCGGCACTCCCGTCGCCGTGACCGGGGGACTGCTGATGGCCCTCGGCTTCGGGCCCCTCCAGGCTTCGGGGCTATCGCTGATTGCGAATACCGCTCCGGTCGCCTTTGGCGCGCTCGGGACGCCGATCATCGCCCTGCAAGGAGTGACCGGCCTCGACCTCCACGCACTCTCCGCGCAAGTCGGACATCAGCTCCCACTGTTCTCTCTCATCGTGCCCTTCTGGCTGGTGTGGGCATATGCCGGCTGGCGTGGCATGCTGGAGGTGTGGCCCGCGGTGCTGGTGGCCGGCGCCGCCTTCGCCATCCCGCAGTTCCTGGTGGCGACGCTGCACGGCCCCTGGCTGGTGGATCTGATTGCGGCCGGCTGCTCGATGGGAGCGTTGGTGCTCTTCCTCCAGGTCTGGCGGCCGGCTGCCAAGCCGAACGAGGCGATCCCTCGGATGGCCTGGCGGCCCTGGGTCCCCTGGATGCTGCTGACGGTGCTGGTTTTCCTCTGGGGCATTCCCCAGGTGAAGACCCAGCTCAACGCCATCGCGGCGCCCAGGTTTCCGATCCCCGGACTTCATAATCTGGTGGAGCGGGTTCCTCCGGTTGTCGGAGCGCCGGCGCCCGAGCCTGCCGTATTCACGCTCAACTGGCTCTCCGCAACCGGGACCGGCATCCTCCTGGCGGCGCTCTGCACCGCCGCATTCCTGCGCTACCGCCCCGGCGAACTGGGGCGAACCTGGCTCAAGACAGTGCGGCTGGTGCGTAGCTCGCTGCTCACGATCGCCCTCATGCTGGCCATCGGATACCTAACCCGCTACTCCGGACTCGACGCGATCCTCGGCCTCGCGTTTGCGCATACGGGCGTCCTCTACCCCTTCTTCGGCACCCTGCTCGGCTGGCTGGGCGTGGCGCTGACCGGCTCGGACACCTCGTCGAACGTGCTCTTCGGCAGCTTGCAGACCATTACCGCTCGGCGGTTGGGCATCGATCCAGTGTTGATGGCCGCCGCAAATTCGAGCGGGGGCGTGATGGGGAAGATGATCGATGCGCAGAGTATCGTCGTGGCGGGCACCGTCACGCGATTCGAGGGCCACGAGGGAGAGATCCTGCGCTACGTGTTCTTCCATAGCGTGGCACTCGCCTCGCTGGTCGGTCTCCTGGTGAGCATACAGGCATTCGCGGGATAGCTAAAGGAGTACAAACCCCGTCCTTCCCTTTGGACCGAAAGCGTCTCCTCTGCTGGTGGCAGCTCTTCCAATTCCAGCGAGGTGAACCATGTTTTCCCGTATTTCCGCTGCCGGTGCGCTCGGGCTCCTGCTCGTGGCCTGTACTCAGGCCGAGCCTCCGACGGCCAACGAGTTTCGCGTGGACGTCGTAGTGACGCCCCAGGCGTCGGTCCCCGACAATGCGCTCAACTTCGTCGCGCACACCGTGGGCGAGGAAGAAGTTCCCCCGCGCGACACTCCCGCCCAGGGTCAGGCCGTGTTTCGTCTCAGCGCCGATGGCACCACGATGTCATACCGGTTGACGGTCGCCAACATCAGCAATGTCGTGCAGGCCCACATTCACCTCGCGCCAGCCGGAACGAACGGAAACATCGTGGTCTTTCTCTATGGCCTCGTTGCTGCCGGAGGCGGGCCGGTTAACGGCGTGCTGGCGGAGGGCACCTTCACCGCCGCCGACTTCATCAACGATCTGAGCGGCCTTGCGATGAGCGATCTGATCGCCGCGATCCAGTCGGGAGGTGCGTACGTCAACGTCCACACCAACGACGGCGTCGCGCCTTCGAACACCGGTCCGGGGGATTTCCCGGGCGGAGAGATCCGCGGCCAAGTGGGTGGGGGACACGTGGATCACTGAGTTTAGCTGAGCCGCTCCGTCGCAGTTCCCGAGGGCCGCGCGAGCGGCCCTCGACCTCCCTATCCTGCTTCCGATGAAACACTGCAGCCGCATCCTCCTTCTGCTCGCCGGACTCGAGCCCGCAGGAGACAGCGGCTACTTCCAGCGCGTGCCTTACGTGCTGCGACTGATGGAGCGGCAGGGTCGTCCCTCGCGACTCCTGCCGCGACTGGCGTCGAGCTTTGCAGCCCTTGACAGCGTCCCACCGGAACGGCGCCGCAGCAGCGTCAACGTGCTTGGCGTGCTACGAGGGAGCGACCCGAATCTGGGCGGTGAGCACATTCTAGTGGATGCCCATTACGATCACCTCGGCGCGGCGAACGATCCTGTCAACGCCTGTAACGCGGTCGGCGCGGACAGCATCTGCAACGGCGCCGACGATGATGCCTCCGGCATGGTGGCCGTGCTCCAGGTCGCGCGGGCGCTCGTCCAGGGTCCACCGCCTAGGAGGACAATTGTTTTTGCCGCCATGACGGGAGAGGAGATCGGCCTCACCGGCGCTCGCTGGTATATCGAGCACCCGATTCGGCCCCTGGAGCGGATGGTGGCGAATCTCGAAATCGAGATGATCGGCCGACCGGACTCTCTCGCCGGCGGACCCGGCAAGGCATGGCTGACGGGCTACGAGCGCTCGAATATGGGAGACTCGCTGGCTGCGCACGGCATTCCGCTGGTACCCGACCCCCGGCCCACCCAGCACTTCTTCCAGCGGAGCGACAACAACGCACTGGCGCGCTTGGGAATCGTCGCGCACACGCTCAGCAGCTTCAATCTGCACAGCGATTATCACCAGCCGAGCGACGAGGTTTCCAGGGCCGACTTGGTACATCTGGCCCGGGTAATCGAGGCCACCGTCCGCGCGGTGCGCCTCCTTTCCGACGGGCCGAAGCCGGAGTGGAAACCTGGAGGGAAACCCGAGCCGGCACCGCCGCGACCCCGGGTGCCCTGAGCCCGCAGTCAAACCGTCGCGGAGAGATCTTCCCGCTGCACGCCCTCTATTCCCAGCACAAAGTCAGGTCCGAACGCCAGGGACGGCGTCTGGAACCCGGGTTTGGCCTCGCCGGCCAGCACGCGCTCGAGTGCGGCCACAGCCGTCTGCGCCGTGAAGCTATACGCCTCCGGTCCCAGCAAGCGCGCCCGCACTTTGTGCCCCGCGGGACCTCCCGCTGCGCCGTAGAGCCGGGAGACTCCTCGCGCCCGGGCACCCTCGCTCGGCCCCGGCGCTCCGCTTCGAATGCGGGACTTGAGCCAGCGCTGCACCGGCCGCGAGGCGAGCAGCCCGCCGAGGTAGCGGGTAGCGACGAGCAGCCAGCGCTGGCCGGCGCTCATTCTCGTATAGACCTCGATGTCCGGGATACCCGTGCTATACCAGGCCGTTGCGATATCTCCCCAGGGGATGCTGGTGACCTCCACGGGCCCCCCACCGAAGTCCACCCGCCGGGTCCGCCATGCGGCCGGTACCGGCACGAGCTTGCCACCCCGTCGGATGAGGCCACCGCGCGCGACGTTCTCCACCAGCGTAGTCGCAGTTCCCCGGGATAACCCGCTGCTCGACTCGAACGCGAGCATCAACCAGGTGGCGTCAGGAAGCCTGCGCTTGAGATGGGCGGCGAGACAATCGGACGGGACGACATCGAAGCCTACCCCGGGAAGCAGCATCACCCGCGCGGCCTGCGCTTCACCGTTCCGCGCCGCCAGCGCCTCGAAGACGGCGATCTCCCCCGTGATGTCGAGATAGTGGGCCCGCACCGCGATGCAGGCATCCGCCATGGGTTTGGAGGTGCGTGAGAACGGGCCGGCGCAATGCAATACCGCTTCGATGCCCTCGAGCCCGCGCCAGAGCGCCGCGCCGTCCTCGAGCGCCATAACCCGCGCCTCCAGCCCGTGCGACTCGGCGAGCGCGCGCACCGCCTCGCTGCGACCGGCCACAACCGGACGCAATCCCCGAGCGAGGCAGCGCTCCAGAATCAGCCCGCCGCTGTACCCGGTGGCGCCATAGAGGAGGTACTTCACGCGCCGGCGAGAATCTCCACCAGCACGCTGGTATCAAGATTCCCGCCCGAGATCACGCAACAGATCACCCGGCCCGGCACCCGGCCCGACAACGCCGCCGCAACGGGCACCGCGCCGGCTCCCTCCGCCACGACGTGCACCCGCTCCACCAGGGTGCGGATCGCGTTGGCGGCTTCCGTCAGGGAAACCACCGCATCGGAGTCGATGAGACGCTGAATCAGTGGCCACATCTCCGGCAGTATGCCCACCCCGCCGATCCCATCCACGAAGCTGGGCGTGCGCTCGACCGTGCGCGGCATGCCCGCTTCGAGCGAAGTGCGTAACGGCGTGGCTGTCTCGATCTCACAAGCGACCACTTGCGCCCGCGAGCGCATTCCGGCGAGTGCGCTCGCAATACCGCAGGAGAGCCCACCGCCACCGAACGGCACCAGCACGGTGTCGACCTGCGGAAGCTCCTCGAGAATCTCGAGTCCGATGGTGCCGTTGCCAGCCATCACCGCGACATCGGCGACGGGGTGGATGAATCGACCTTCCACATTCTCGAAGCGATGCTCGCGTAGCACCTGCCACCAGCGCTCGAAGGCCACCCGCACGAGGCGGGCACCGAGCTCCTCGAGCTTGGAGAGCTTCGCGGCCGGGGCATGCTCGGGGACGACGGCGGTACACGGGAGGCCCAACTCCCGGGCGGACCAGGCGAGTCCCAGCGCCATGTTGCCGGCGCTGGCGGTATACACCCCTTGGGTGAGCGCGCCGGGATCGAGTGCGCCGAGGGCGTTGCGCGCTCCGCGGATCTTGAACGAACCCACCGGTTGGAGGCATTCCAGCTTGAGCCAGATCTCGGGTGCCGTGGTGCCGGGCAAGCGGATGAGCGGGGTTCGCAGCGCGGCATTCGCGATCCGCGTGCGCGCCGCCCAAATGGCCTCGAGCGGAATCAGCTCCGGCAATGGCTCTCTCACCGGCGTCTCCCCCCGCGCCGAGGCGACCGGCCGCGCTGCCGGTGCGTCGCAACCCGTCTAGCCGGCTGCCGCAGCAAGTGCTTGAGCTCCTCGAGCGTTTCGGCGCGCAGCGGCGGTTCCGCACCTCGGGCCACCTCGAAACGCAGTGGCCGGTCGAGCGCCGGAAGCTCATGCGCGGTAAGCCGCCTGGCCTGGCCTTCGCGCAGGCGGAGTCTGACGGCAGGATGCCCGCCGTCCACTTCGTAGTCAAGCGGCACCGCGTCGCCATGGAGCCGAATCATGCCGGGCAGCGCTTCGAGCCGCCGGCGCTCGCTCTCCGATACCAGCGTCTCGGGCTCCAGCTGGAGCGAGGTCGCGAGAAAGTCCTTCCAGGACTGGATGGCCCCAAGCTGGGCCACGATGCGCTCGCGCAGCTCCGGCTCCGCAGCTCCCGCAAGGGTGCCGCCGGAACGACGCCACCATTCGCGCAGCTGCGAAGCTGCCCGACGGATCCTGCCCTGGTCCGGATGCGGCGTCTGGCCGTCCAGCAGGGCGGCCGCAAGGGCCTCGCGCGCGAGAGGAAGTAGCTCGGCGGGGATTCTGCCGGCCAGCGGCTCGATATCGGTTTCGAGCTCGAAGCCGAAATAGGAGAGCCTTCGTGATACCGCCAGCTGCTGGTGCTTCCGTGGTCCCGTCAGCACGATCGACGGCGGGCCCAGGGTCGCATGCAGCCGTACCATATCATAGGAAAGCGTGGTGCCTTCGACGGAAGCTCGGGGCACTCCGAAGCGATCCGCGAAAAACCGGATGTTGCCCGCGATGGCACCCCAGCTTCCCGCCACCGAAGTCTTCGAGACCCGCACCTCCTGCCCATCGGCAGTCTGCTGGTCGATCACCAGGTCGAAGGGCATGCACTCGGCTACCAGCTCGGCGAAACGCGCGCGCAGGTCGCGGTTGGCATAGGGGAGGGTTCGCGGCAGCGGGAGCTCGAGCGAGCGATACACCGAGGCGGTTCCCATGGCGGCATCTTCGATGGCCTTGACCAGCACCCCGCGTCGCTCGCCCCACTCGTCCAGCCCCTCGTCAAATACGTGCCGCGGCAGGCCATAGACTTGGCCAAGCGCGCCGTGCTGGTTCACGGCCTCGGCGTAGAGGTTGTAGGCGGTCAGATGGTCGCTGCCGTTGACGATGACTCCATGCAGCTCGCGCTCTTCGCGGGTCATGCGGTGGAGTGAATCGATGTTCGAGCACACCGCGACCAGCGGCACCACCTCGGGGTCGGCGCGAACCAGCAGCTCGGCCCAGGGGCGGTCGACCGGCATCGCCTCCACCTCCCGGCCGTAGTCGGTCAGCCGCCCCTCGGCGACCAGGCCACGCGAGGTGAGCAGCTCCACGGCGCGCCGGTAGGCGACTCGGTCGAGGGGAACCGGAAGCTCGAGATCGCGCGCATCGACGCCCAACGCTGCGCAGGTGAGCGCCACCCGCTCCGCGTCGCCCGCCAGCTGAAACTCAGGCGGACCCGGGCGCAGCCCCTCGAAGTCGAGCGTGCGATCGGAGAGAATCGTGACTTCGCCATTGGGCACTCTGCCGTGCACGCGGCCGGCCATCTGGAGGATCTCGTTGGCACCCAGATACATCCGATGAAGGACGTTGCGCCCGCGATCCACGACGTTGCCGTAGCGCGCATCGTAGATGACCACGGTGTCGAGCCCTGGAATGTTCAGCGCCGACTGCCCTGCCGCCGTCATGGCCAGCAGGAACGGTCGCTCGACCTCGCCCGCAAGGAAGGGACGAATCACCCGGATCGGCTCGCCGCCATGATAGAAGGCTGCCGAGAGCTTGGACCAGCGTTCCCCGAGGTCTCGGGCCAGCCGCTCGACTTCGGCCCGCGTCGGGACGAAAACGGCGACGCCGCGCTTCTCCCGGATCACATGGCGGAGGTAGCGATCGTCAAACAGCTCCTGGACGTCTTTGGGCACCACCTGCACCTTGGCGCGGAGCGCAGGCTCGAATGCGCTCGTCTCCAGCACTTCCGCGCTGCCCAGATACTTGGCGTAAAAGGCGGGATCGACCGTAGCGGATAGCCAGATGAAGCGGCAGCCGGCTCGTTTGCCGAGTGCGAGACAAAGCTCGAGCTCTGCGGACGTCTGATGGATCTCGTCCACCACCAGGGTGTCGCGGCCGGTGATCAAATCGTCCTGAAACCAGCGCCGGGCGATCCCGGTGGTGACGATGACGACGTTCCAGGATGGCGTCTCGGGCGTTGCCTCCCGCTCCCGATTGACGACGCCGTGGCGCAGCGACTCGCCGAGGATTTCCTGGGCGATCGGCCGGATGGAGAGGGTCTTGCCGGTGCCGGTGCCCGCGACCACACCAAAAGGCTTGCCCTCGCGCGCCCAGGCGAGCAGGGCCGTCCCGTGTTTTCGCTGCAACAGGGTTTCGACTTGTGCTCCCAGCGCAAGCTCGATGGTTTCGCAGGCGGCGCGGGTCGGGGCGATGACGATGACACGGCCGCGGGGGTGTGGCGCCCTCTTGTACGCAGCCGGGTCGAGCGGGAGATGGTGGTCGCGGGCCGGGTGCATCGGGGAAAGCTAGTAAATCGCCCCCAGCGGCGGGCCGCTGGGGGCGGTAAGAGCGCGGAACGCGCAGTCTCAGCGGGGAGAGCGGAACGTCCAGCCCGCGAGCAGGTAGAAGGTTCCGTTCTTGACATCGACCTCTTTCTCGATCTTGGTGAGGCCGAGGTCATAGCGTGCGTCGATCATCGCGCGACCGATATCCACCCCGGCACCGAAGACCAGGCTGAAATCGGTGCTCTCGATATCGTCGCCGACGGCCTCGCAATCCGTCGTGGTCGTAAGCGACTTCGCGGTGCAGCCAATCTTGAACGCGAGCGCACCACCGCCATACGCGTGGGGACTGAACAGTTTCCCATTGCCCTCGGCGGGGATACGGTATTTGAGGAGGACCGGGACCTCGATATAGGAGATCCTGAACGACTCCTCATCCAGGTCGTTCTTGCCGCCCTTCTGCACCAAGAGCACCTCGGGCTGCACGGCAAACCTCGGAGTAAACCCCCAGGTGACGAAGCCGCCGGCGGCGATTCCGACCTTAGTCTGGTCAAAATCCCCTTTGTCCGCTCCGCGAAATCTGGAGAATGCCCCACCCACCATCGCCCCGACCTCAGTACTCTGCTGAGCCGAAGCAGTCGAAACGACTGAAGCGCAGAGCACCACCGCAGCGATACCCCCACGACGCGACCCCATACTCTCCTCCCTCCCCTTCCGGTTACCTGGTTGGCCCGCAGCGCGGCCTTCCAGCAGCCGCCGATTCCAGCAGCTCAACCATCTCGCGAACCGTCGATTGGCCTGCGTCCTTGCGACGCCATTCGTCCCTGCTCCGCCGCAGCCCTGCTTCAGAGAGTCGGGGCCGGTTCGCGGCAAGCCATTGCCGAAGTGCCGCAGGGCGCTCGACGAAGCAGCCGGCCTCGCTGCCGGTGGAATCCAGCAACACTACCGTTGGCGTCGCGGCCCGCCCATCGGGGGTGCGATGACTCTCCATGACCCAGCGTCCGTCCCGCGCGTTGACAATCCGCAACTCGAGCGAGGGAACGCTGTCACTCAGTTGAGCGAGGTACGGAATGGTGTTGGCCGAATCGCCGCACCAGTCCTCCGCAACAACCAGCAGGCGCCAGCGACCTGGTACCGCTCTAGCACGCGAAAGCCACTCGGCGAACCGAGCGGGGCTGGCGTAGTTGGCGAGCCAGGTCTCCCGACGTGACCTGGCTGCGGCGAGAAACGCGGCGAAGGTCCTTCCTCGGAGGTAGAGTCGCTCGAGGCTGTCGGAGCTGGCAAGCGCCGGCTGTTTTTCGGCGGGCTGGTCAGCATCGCTGACGCAGGCTCCGGAAGCGGAAAACAGCAGGGCCGTCAGAACAAGGACGCTCATGGGAGGAAGCTGGCGCATCGCGAACTCTGATACAAGCGAACGGCCCCGCCCGAAAGCGGGGCCGTTCGCATTCCGGAGAGCCGCCACACTCTCCATTGCAGTCAGGGCTCCTTACCAGTTCCGCCCTTCACGACGATCTCCATCATCCCAGCCGTCGCGGCCACCGCGGCGATCGCGATCGTCCCAGCCATCGCGACGTTCCCTGCCATCATACCAGTCGTCGTAGCGCCCATCGTAGCGGCGATCGTCGTAACGGTCGTCCCAATCGCGGTCATCCGGCCGGTAGTAGCGCCCGTCCCGCTCGTACACCCGAATCTCCTCGAGCCCGGGATAGAAGCGCCGATCGTAGTAGCAGTCGTCCCGGCGGTCATAATAGACCACTACGACCCGGGCTTTCCGCTGGAACTGCCTGAACCAGCCATTGTGGCGCCCGTGATCGTGGCGCCGGATGACGTCGACTCGGACCAGCCGTGGCCGGTAGCCGTAGTCGCGATAGTAGCGATCACGATAGTGATCGTGCGAATCGATCCGAACGTGCCCACTGACCGGACCCCGGCCACCGATCCGGATGTCGGCGCTGACGCGCTGAGCGCTGGCGGAGCCAGCCGAAACAAGAGAGAAAAGCAGAGCCGAACCCAAACCGAGATATCCAGAACGCATATGACCTCCGGGGACCAGTACGAAAACCGCCAACGATTCCAGCAGGAAGGCGAGCCTCGTGCCAACACGTATCCTCTTGTGCCACAAGGAGAAGAGCGCAGGGCCACCGCCGACTTGTCCCCGCAGCGGGACAGTCACAGCCGCAAGGGAGACAGTTATTATTCGCCGCGACTCCTCCTTCTCACCGAGGCAACCGCCCCCGTGCCCCACACCTTTAAGGTTTCGGTCGCCAAGGAGTACCTGAGCTTCTCATCCGCCCATTTCATCACCCTGGCGGGGCACCAGTGCGAGTCGCTGCATGGCCACAATTACCGGATCGGCGTGACCGTCGAGGGCGGAGTCGACCCGGAGTGCGCCTTCGTGGTGGATTTCGGGGTGCTCAAGCGGATCGTGCGGCCCTATGTCCAGGCGATCGACCACCGCGTGCTGTTGCCGACTCAGAACCCCAAGCTTGTGCTGAAGGAACAGGGTGAACGGCTGGTGGTCGATTACCTGGGACAGCAAAAGTTCGTTTTCCCTCGCTCCAATTGCGCACTCCTCCCGATCAGCAACACCACTGCAGAGATGTTGGCGGAGTATTTCGCGCAGCTGGTGCGGAACGATCTGCGGGACGAAGGCCTGAGTCACCTCCAGGCGATCGAGGTGGAGGTCGAAGAAAGCGCCGGCCAGTCCGGGTGGTACCGAGTCGGGATGAAGGAG
>DASYTT010000111.1:0-3471 GCA_036002045.1 Gemmatimonadales bacterium | reverse complement strand
ACGCGAGTGGGGTGTCTCGCTCGTACGCCAGGCTCACCGTGGTCCGCTCGCGGTATGGCTGCTCATAGAAGCGGTTATCAATAGGACCAGGCTTGAACGGGGCGTCCGGGTTCGCAATCAGGGCTACTTGCACGTCGAGTGCCATGAATGGCTGTGAAGTAGAGCAGAGGGCGGTGACGCGGCCCGCTATCCGCTGCTGCTAATCGCGCGACGCAGAAGCAGGGCAAGCGGTTGCGGCGCTTTAGACCCGGCAGTGCCTGGAGAGTCTTCGCGCCTGCCGCTGGGGATCAGCAGCGCTCCTATAAACGACGACCAGGGTGTGTGCAGCGTGCACCCGCTGGCCGCGGCCGGATGCCGGACCCATCGTCAGCCGGTAAACGCCGGGGCCCATAGCCCCGATGTTGATCGTGATTTGACCGCGTCCTGGCTCGGTAATGGAAACCGTCCTCCTGGCAGCAGCGCCGCCTCGATGCGCTCTGCTCCTACGGCATAAGCCGACCACCCAAAAACGGACAGTTCCGGGCTTGCAGACTCGGTAGCGAACGGGCATCGCATCCCCCCGCCGAACGACATGCGGCGAGTCAACGAAGGGTCGGCAGGAGACGGCGACCGCACTGCCTCTGGCTGCCGGTGTGAACGAGATAGCCAGCAGCGCGCCCGATGCGGTAAGCAGGGCGAGAACACCCATTGCGCTAACGGAGCGAGCCAATCGTGTCCTCCTCTCTTTGCGAAAACCGCGCGACCCCAATTGTTGCGCGGCACGCGCCCAAGGCTCCCCCGGCCAGAAGTTCATGCTGCCCGCGACGCGAGAGCGGAATTAGTCGAGGAACAGGCTCGCTCCCGCTTTTCGCGCAAACGGGGCGCGCCACCCCGAGAATTGAAAAGAACCGCTTTGCATACAAGACAGCGCTTACGGGCCGTACAGGCTAAGCGTCCGTTGCGCGAGGACGGGGCATAAGTGGTGGCTCCTGGAGCGCCTCGGACAGTGCCGGCCGCAGGCGAAAGCGACTGCGCAAGCCGGAGCGGCCTCGTGGCGATGGTGCAGGTGCTGGCGAGAGATGCTCCCGGGTTCATCGATGGCCGCCGCCTCTGGCTTGAGCACCACCTAGCGGTAGATGAGCAGATTGCTCGGCTCGCGTGCGTCTGCACTGAAACCACCGCTGCGAGTTCAGCGGACGACTTGCCCTCAGTCTCCACTCGCGTTCTGTGTCTCTGTGTCGATGTTGAGTTGCGCCGTGCTCGCTTGGGTCCATACGGCGTTTTGGCGGCGGATCAGCGTCCAGACGATCGCGATCCCCACGGCCGCGCCGGCGGGCAGCGCGGCTGCGAGCGAGTGATTGGATGCCACCGCGACGAGCAGCCCCGCGGCCGAGCCGGCCAAAGTTGCGGTGATCACCGCGACCATGCCGGCGATCGATCGCCAACCCTGCCAGCGACTTCTGGGAAGGCCTTGTACGGGAAGACGTTCCGTCGGGGAGACGCTGAGCATGTAAGGGAGCAGTTCGGGTGCCTGATCGAAGTAGTAGGCGCGCAACCGTGCGATCCGGCGGGCGTAGCCGTAATCCTCGATGCCGCTTTGCAACGTGCGCTCAAAGCTCACCACGCCGACGAACGCAAGCAGCGGTAACAAGACGAGGCCGAACGCGTAGAAGGCCGTTCCGACCCGCGTGGCGGTCGCGACCAGGCCCAGCGCGATCAGGCCGCCGCTGACCGAGCCGAGAAACATCGTCGCTCGCCCCGTTGATTCAGCGGTCGTCGACGCGCGAGCGCCTTGCAGGGTGAAGTGCTCAGTTGTCAGGAACGCGACGGCGGCCGGCCGTGGCTCCTCGTCGGTTCCAGCAGATCCCGGCTCGGTCGTGGCCTTCTCTCCTTGTGCTCGTTTCATGACCGTAGCCAGGACGCCGGTCGGGTTTCATGGCCGGTCGAAGAATGGGCCACATCCGCCGGCGCGCGGACCGCCCGCCGGGCGGGCTTGGGTAGACGCCCGAGAACAGCTCGGGGGCCGCCGACACAGATCGTCGGCGGCCCCACCTCTACCGCGGCGGATATCACCCTGGGCCTCTAGAAGGCGAACGACCCAACCTGGGTCGCCTGCATCACGACCGGCGGCTCATCGCAGCGGGCCTCCATGTCGCGCTGGAACTCCCTGGCCGCATCGATCTTGGCCAGCGGGTTGTCCGGCCCATCCTGCTCGGCGATGTGGACGAAGGTCACGCCGTCCTCAAGCCTGAAGGTCGCGTAGCGGAACCCCGAGGGGTCCGCGCGATGCAGCTCCTCGTACATCGCGCGGACCAGCTCCTCATTGCGATCGGCCTGGTCGGGCTTGACCCGGTAGCGAACGATCACTCGACTCATCGTCATCCTCCTTATGCCCCTTCGGCCTCGAGGGCCGGGGCAGTTGTTGTGACCGAGATCAGCTCGGCCGGCTGGTTGCGGCCGGGCAGGAAGCTCCCGGCGATCGCCGCGACCGCCGCCAGTCCTGCGGCCACCGCGAGGGCAGGGCCGAATCCGTCGACGAAGGTCTGCGGCGAGACGTAGCTGCCCGCCGCGGCGAATACCGCCACCGCGACGGCGATCCCGAACACGCCGCCCAGCTCGCGCATCATCGTGTTGGTCCCGGCCGCCTTGCCGACAGCCTCCTGCGACACCGCTCCGAGCACCGAGGCCTGGGCGGCCGGCAGCGCCATGGAGAGGCCGATGCCGGCGAACACCATTGCTACGACCAGCCGCGAGTACGCCAGATCCGGGCTGGCGATCAGCCCGATCCAGATCGCCCCGGCCGCCTGGATCACCATCCCGGTGACCATCAGCGGGCGCTCTCCGATCCGGTCGGCCAGCATTCCCGCGATCGGCCCGACCACGAGGAAGGTGGCAGTCCACGGGACCAGCCGGAGGCCGGCGCCGAGAGCGTCGTAGCCCATCCCCGTCTGCAGGAGCTGGGAGAAGAAATAGACCTCGGCGAACAGCGATCCCATCACCGCGAAGATCGCCACGTTCCCCGCCGCGAACGCCCGCGAGCGGAAGAAGCTGATCGGGATCATCGGCTCCGAGGCCCGTGCTTCCCATGCGATGAAGGCGGCGACGAGAAGCCCTCCGGCCAGCAGCATCGCGATCACCTCGGGGCTGCCCCAGCCGGCGGAGTTGCCCCGCACCAGCCCCCAGACGATCCCGAAAGCGCCAGCCGAGATCAGGCCGAGACCACGGAGGTCGAGCGCGCTGTCCGGCCCGAAGCTCTCACGCATGCGGAAGAGGACCAGCGGAGCGGCGATTGCGCCGATTGGGACGTTGAGCCAGAAGATCCAGCTCCAGTCGAGCCCATGGACCACGACGCCGCCGACCAGCGGTCCACTGGCCACGGCGAGCCCGGTGACGGCGCTGAACAGGCCGATCGCCATACCCCGCTTCTCGGGCGGAAATGCGGCGCTGATCAACGCCAAGCCGAGCGACAAGACGAATGCGGCCGCTACGCCC
>DASYTT010000110.1:0-26018 GCA_036002045.1 Gemmatimonadales bacterium | reverse complement strand
GAGCGCTATTGCAAGAAGGGCGACAAGGTCTACGTCGAAGGCAGCATCGAGTATCGGAGCTGGCAGGACAAAGAAGGCCAGACCCGCTACACGACGGAGGTCATCGCCCGCGAGCTGATTCTTCTTTCTGGCAGAGGCGAGGGTGGCGAGTCGTTCTCCGCGGCGAAGGCTCCCGCGGGCGCCGCCGCCAAGACGTCTGCCAAGGAAGAGTCCTTCGAAGATTTCCCGGAGGCACTCGATGCAGAGGACGACGATCTACCGTTCTAGTTTCGCGCTGGTGCTCGCCCTGGCCGTTCCCGCCGTGTTTCCGGCGCAATCGGCCAAACCCAGCGCGCACACGGTCAAGAAGGGCGACACGCTGTGGGACGTCTCCAAGGCGTACCTCGGCGATCCCTTTCTCTGGCCGCAGATTTACAAGCTGAATACCGATGTCGTGGAAGATCCCCACTGGATCTATCCCGGCGAGGTGCTGAAGCTGGCCGCCTCCCCGGGACAAACGGCGGTTCCGGCAGAGGACACCCCGCCGCCGGCTCGCGTAGAGGAGCCACAACCCGCTCCGCTGCCGCAACCGGAGGTGGTCGACACTCCTCCTCCCGCAGCCGCCATCCAGGTGGTCGGGGAGACCAAGATCCAAGAGCAGGGAATGGAGCTCTTCCGCAGGCACAAAGTGCAGAACGTCGCCAACGCGTTTGCAAGCTATCGTGAGGTCAAGTTTCGTCCGGTCCGCGCCGGCGAGTTCTACTCCGGCGGGTTCCTGACCGAGGGCGAGAGCTTCTCGTTCGGAAGGCTGCTCGGCCCGGTGACCCCGGAGCAGATCGAAACCGCACGAGCGCGCGCCGCGGTCCAGGTATACACCAAGGTCGCCGTGGTTCCGCCCGAAGGCGCGAGCTATGCCGTGGGTGATCTCCTGCTGGTGGCAGACCGGCGCGAGGGCCCGGTTGGATATGGTGAGATCATCGCGCCCATGGGGATGATTCGGGTCACTGGGGAAAATGGCGGCCAGGCCGTCGGAGACGTGATTTCCGTCTTCGGGCCGATGCGCGAGGGCCAGGTGGTGCTGCCCGCCGAAAAGTTCAATGACCCCGGAACGCCACAGTACCAGAAGGTAAGCGACGGGCTGGAGGGTCACGTGCTGGTCGCCCGGGACCTCCGCGAGCTCCGGCTGCCGCAACAGGTGCTCTTTCTCGACGTCGGCAAGCGCGATGGGGTCGCCCTGGGCGATCTGTTCGAGGCGCGCCGTGCGCCAGGCCCGCAACCCCGAGCCAGCGCGAACGCGGTGGACGAGGTCATGATCACGCTGCAGGTCATCCACGTGCGGGAACGCACCGCCACGGTGACCGTGCGCAACGTGGTGTCCCCTGACGTGCGGCCCGGGACCCGAGTCAAGCTGGTCGCCAAGCTGCCGAGCTGATTCCGCGTAGCAGGTAATGCAGCGCGCCCCGCAGCGTCGAGTTCCGATGTTGCGGGGCGCGCTGTTTTTTGGTGACCACGCCCCTACTTTTGTGCGATGATCCTCCTCCAAGCGCCGGCACGAATCCCAACCTCTCCGTGGGAGCTGGTGCTGACCTCCAGCCCCGAAACCAAGATCGTTCTGGTCGTGACGATCGCCTTCTCGCTGGCGTCCTGGTTTCTGATCGGAGTCAAATACTGGCAGTTTCGCCGGCTGCGGAGGCAGGCCGCCCGCTTTCTCGAGGAGCTGGGCCGCTCGCCGCGCTTGCAAGAAGCGTATCGCTCGGTGATGAAGTTGCCGCCCTCTCCTTTCAATCGGCTCTTCCGGGAGGGACTGAGCTTCTACACCCAGCTCCAGCCGGGCGTGCTTCGGGAGGAGGGTACCGGGCACGGAGCGCTTTCCCCTTCCCAGCTCGAGGCGCTCAAGATGGTGCTCGGCAAGGGCATCGCGGAGGAGCGCGACGAGGCGGCGAAATACGTCACCTGGCTCGCCACGATCGGGGCAGTCAGCCCGCTGCTGGGCCTGCTGGGCACCGTGCTGGGCGTGATGGACGCGTTCATCGGCATTTCGGTCGGCGGATCCGGCAATCTCGCTGCGGTAGCACCCGGCGTGGCGGAAGCGCTGGTCACCACCGTGGCGGGTCTCGCTTCGGCTATCCCCGCACTGATTGCGTACAACATCTTCTCGAGCAAAGTCGGCGAATTCGAATCGGAGCTTGAAGGCTTCGGCAACGCGCTGGTCGGCTGGATGGCGCGGGAAGGCTTGCTCTAATGGCCGGGGGACTGAGCGGCGGACTGGGGCGCCGGAGGAGATTGCTGCCGACGGCGGACATCAATGTCACTTCGCTGGTGGACGTGGCGTTCGTGCTGCTGATCATTTTCATGATCACCGCGCCGATGATGCAGGGTGGAGTGCCGGTGGAGCTGCCCAAAGCGGAAGGCCGCTTGCTGCGGGCAGACGAGGGAATCATCGTCACTGTGAACCGCAGCGGCCAGATTTTCGTGGATGAGCTGCGGGTGAGCTATAGCGAGTTCCGGGCCAGCTTCCGCGCGCTTGTGGCCAAACGGGGAACCTCGAACGTCTATTTGAGGAGCGATCGCCGGGCGAGCTACGGCGATGTCGTGAGGGTGCTCGCTGCGATGCAGGCTGCCGGAGTTACCAAGATCAACTTGACGACGGAGGAAGAGGAGGTGCCGCGCTGACCACGCGAGCCGAGCGGCTGCCCCGAGGCGCGTTCTGGGCAGGGGTGGCCGGCACGACCGTGGTCCATGTCGGGGCGGTGCTGGCCCTGCTCCTGTCAGTGGCTTCTGCGCCCAGGCCGTCACCGCCGACCTACGCCGTGGAGCTGGTGGCCGCCCCGGCGCGTAGCGGCGCTTCGCGGCCGGCTCCGGCAGCTCGCTCGAACCCCGTCGCACCTCCGGTGCCCAAGGCAAAGCCCAAGCCGGCTCCTGCCAAGTCCACTGCGCCGACCGCAGCCAAGAGCACCGCGAAAGCGTCGAGCCCCGTGACGCCGCTGCCGGGAGAAACGCCGGGCACCGGATCGGACATTGCGAATGTGGACCTCAAAGGGAAGGCGTTTCCCTATCCCGAGTATCTGCGCAACCTGGTCGCCCAGATCTACCGCCGCTGGAACCGGCCTGTCGGGAATGCGTCGCTCACTAGCGAAATCGGGTTCGTCATTCTGCGCGATGGTACCGTCAAGGACATCGGGATGCTCAGCTCCTCGCGCAGCTACTCGTTCGATCAGGAGGCCATGGGAGCGGTCGAAGCCGCGGCTCTCGCCAAGGCGTTCGGTCCGCTCCCCGCAGGGTATCCGGCGGATTATCTCCAGATCAGCTTCCTGTTCACCCCAAGGCGGACACCGTGAGGAACCGGTCGGGCGGTTGGGCGGTCGGGCGGTCGCAACAGCTCGGTGCTGTGCTCGGGCTCGCCGGGCTGCTGTTTGGCGTGCCGCCGCTCGCAGCGCAGGATACGGTTCGAGTCGGCATCACGTACCAGCCGGGCGTGCGGCCCGGCCTCGTCGTGCTGCCCGCGCCCGGGCTCGACTCCATCCAGGCGATCGTCGCCCGCGATCTCGATTTCAGTGACCGCTTCGAGGTCATCGCCCTGACCCAGCCGCCTCCGAGCGCGACTGGCGCGCAGAAAACGCCCCTGAACTACCCCTTCTATCGGGCCCTGGGCGCCACGCTTGCGGTGGAGCTGGCTCCGGCGAGCGGCAATTTTGTGCGGATGCGGCTCTATGATCTTGCCGCTGAGCGCGTGGGTGGCGAGGTCACCCTTGCGCTGGAGCGAAGTGGAGTGGGAGAGAGCCGGATGGCGGTACACGGGCTCTCGGACGAGATCGTCCGGCTCGCCACGGGTCAAGCAGGAGTCGCGGCGACCCGGATCCTGTTTCTCAACCACGAGGACAAGCGCATCTGGCGGGTCGATAGCGACGGCGCCGGTCTGGTCCCCGTGACTCCCGCGGGGATCGGGGTCATGTCGGCGGTCTGGTCCCCGGACGGAAGCCGGATCGCCTACAGCCAATTCTCCCGCGATGGCGGCAAACCCATCGTCGTGCAGACCCTGGCGAGCGGAACCCGTGCTGTTTTGCCGATCGCCGCAACGAAGCAAAACATTACACCTGCATTTTCTCCGGATGGCCGGAGCCTGCTGTACGCAGGGATGTCCGAGGCTGGTACGGCCCTCTATGTGCTGAATGCGCAGGACCTTTGCTGTGTCGAGCGATTGACGAGCGGGAGGTTTGCAGAAAACTTCTCGCCTGCCTATTCTCCGGACGGAAGGCGGGTCGTCTTCGTCTCCACTCGCGCCGGCGGGCAACAGATCTACTCCATGGCCGCCGACGGCACCGATCAGGAGCTGCTGGTGCCCTTCGACTACGGCCAGACGGGGAACTCCAACGCGCCGGAATGGTCACCCGACGGGACTGCCATTGCGTTTCACCGGGAGGTCAATCGCGCCCCGCAGGTTTGGATTTTCGATCTGGCCGCCCGCCGTCCGAGACAGCTGACTTCCTCCGGGCGAAATGAGGATCCCAGCTGGGCGCCGGACAGTCGCCACCTGGTATTCGTTTCGGACCGGACCGGGCGTCGTCAGCTGTTCATCGTCGACACCGAAACGAACCGCGTGCGGCAAATCATGACGCCAGCCACCGCTCGACTGCCGGCGTGGTCCCGCCCGCTGTTGCGCTCACACTAGTACCCTCCCACTCGCGGAGTCGAACAATGCGCAGAGGACATCGACTGGTGCCGCTCCTGCTGGCTGTCTCCGCAGCTGCCTGCTCCAAGAAACAGCCCGAAGTGGCCCCTATCCCCGCGGACACGACGACCAGGGCTGCGCCCCCGCCCGCGCCGCCGCCGCCGGCTCCCCCGCCCGCTCCGGGCGGTGAGGCGGCTGCCGAGACCACGCGGCGGCTCACCGCAGAGCTCGGCAACGTGATTCACTTCGACTACGACCAGGATGCCATCAAGCCGGAAGACGTGCCGGTGCTCGACAGCAAGGCGGCGATCCTGAAGGCCAATCCGGCGGTGCGGATCCGGATCGGCGGCCACGCCGACGAGCGCGGCTCCGATGAGTACAACCTGGTGCTGGGCAACAAGCGGGCGCTGGCCGCGAAGCGCTACCTGGAGAGCAAAGGGGTCGAAGGAAGCAGAATCGAAATCACCTCCTTTGGCGAGGAGCGGCCGGTCGATCCCGGCGCCAACGAAACCGCCTGGGCGAAGAACCGGCGGGCCGAGTTCGAGATTCTTGCCGGCGGCGACCGGCTGGTGCAGCCGCGATGACCAGGGTCACTGCAGCGAGTCTGCTGTGCGGTCTCGCTGCACTGTCCGCCTGCGCCACCAAGGGACAAGTGCGCCTGCTCGAAGGCGAGCTGCGCTCGCTGCGAGTCGAGACGGCGCGACGGGATTCGATCCGCGCAGCGGCCCTCGCGGCGATCATCACGCTGGAGCAGCGGATCATCGATTCACTCGCCGCGGGACGCGAAGCCCTGCGCACTCTGGACGTCCGCCTGCAGGGCGACCTGACCGAAGTGCAGCGCCAGCTGGTGCAGGTTCAGGAGCTGACCGGACAGAGCCAGCAGCGATTGACCCAGCTCAAAGCGCAGATTGATGCCCGCGCCGAGCAGGTCGAGGCCGCGGGAATGAACCTGCCCACCCGGCCCGACAGCGCCCCGCGACCGGTGCCCGCCGCTCCGAGCGCGGACCAGATGTACCAGAGCGCGCGGAACCAGCAGACTCGCGGCGCGCTGGGCACGGCGCGGATGGGATATCAGGAGTTGCTCAAGACCTATCCATCGCACGCCCTGGTTCCCGATGCGCTGTTTTATATCGGAGAGAGCTTTGGGACTGAGGCTCCCGATTCGGCGGTCACCTACTATGCCCAGGTTGTCACGCGCTATAAGAGTTCACCGCGGGCTTCCACCGCCCTCTTTCGCATGGGCAAGCTCGAGGAAGCCCGCCGCAATCCGGCCGCGGCGCGAACCTATTACGAGCGGCTGGTGCGTGAATATCCCACCTCCGACGACGCGGATCTCGCCCGCGAACGCCTGAAGGCCCTCCGTCCCTGAGGGCGGGTCCCACCCCATGGTACGCTCCGCCGGCGAGATGCCGTTCCTCGACCACCTCGAGGAACTTCGCAAGCGTATCCTGCGCAGCTTGCTGGCGGTGGTGGGATGCTTTGCGCTGGGACTGTGGCTGGTCGACCGGTTCCGGCTGCTCGACGTACTGAAAGGCCCGATCGCGCCCCTGGTGCCGGCGGGGCAGCTGACCGTGCTCTCCCCCACCGAGCCGCTGATGATCACCCTCAAGCTCGGCTTCATCGTGGGACTGGTGCTGGCCTCGCCGGTGATTCTCTGGCAGCTCTGGGCCTTTCTCTCTCCGGCCCTCTATGAGAAGGAAAAGAAGACGCTGGTGCCGGCGCTCTTCGTCGGGCTCGGGCTGTTCCTCGGCGGCGCCCTGATCTCCTTTCTTTTCGTGGTGCCCCAGGCGCTCGGCGTGTTGATGAATTTCCAGAAGGGCTCCTTCAACCCCATGATCACGTTCGACGCTTATTTCTCGTTCGTGATCCAGCTCATGCTGGCACTGGGCATCTCGTTCGAGCTGCCCTTGCTCATGATCATCCTGGCGGCCCTCGGCATTCTCCGTACGCCGATGCTCAACAAGATTCGGCCCTACGCCGTCGTGGGCAGCTTCGTGGCGGGCGCGATTCTGTCCCCGGGTGCCGACGTGCTCTCCATGTTCATGCTCACCATTCCGCTCCTTCTGCTCTTTGAGATCGGGGTGGCCGGAGTGTGGGTCGTGCAGCGGCGGAGGCTCAAGGCGGAAGCCGCCCGGGCGTCCGGTGCCGCGGTGCTCTTGCTGTGCTGCCTGGCCGTCCCGGCGCGTGCCCAGCAGCCGCCCCCGCCCCCCCTTCCCGGGCGGCCCCTGGTTCCGGGACAGCAGATACCCGGTGATACCACGCGGCGCGGGGTCAGGCCCCGGGCCCTGGATTCGGCGAGCGCGCGCCGGCTGGGGCTTCCCTCGACACCCAAGCGTGGCTTCCCGGCGGCCGACTCGATCATCTCACAGCTGCTGGACTTTCCGGGCTACTCGGTCACCCGCTATCAGGCCGATAGCGCAAGCGTGCAGGCGATCGACCGGCAGGTGGAGCTCAAGGGCAACGCGATGACGGAGCGGGCGGGCTCGGTGCTCGAGGCCGCCGCGATCCGCTACCAGGAAGGGGCCTGCACGGTCGAAGCGCAGGGCGAACCCCACCTCTTTCAGGGAGGCCAGGTGCTGATCGGCGCCTCGGCTCGCTTCAACACCTGCACCGAGCGCGGCGTGATACGCGATGCGCTCACCAACGTCTCGGAAGGCGGCTCCAACTGGTTCATCCGGGGGAACCTGGCGGTCGACTCCAGCCGCAGCCGGCTTTACGGCGGCAATGCGGAATTGACCAGCTGCGACCTGCCGATTCCGCATTACCACTTCGAGGCGAAGCAGATGAAGTTCGTCTCCAAGACCCTCATCGTCGCGAGGCCGGCGGTGCTCTACATCCGGGACGTGCCCATCGCCTGGATCCCGTTCATCTTTCAGGACACCAAGCCGGGACGGCGCTCCGGCATTCTGATACCGCAATTCGGCTTCAACGACATCGTACGCACTTCCCGGGGCTACAACCGGCAGATCACCAATCTTGGCTATTACTGGGCGCCCAGCGATTTCTTCGACGCGCAGGTGCAGCTCGACTGGTTCAACAAGCGCTATCTCGCCTTCGGTATCACCGCCACGTACAAGATTCGCAATCGCTTCTTCGGCGGGGGGGTGAGCTATAGCGAGCAACGCGAGTCTGGCGGGGGTATTTCGCATTCGATCGACTGGAGGCATACCCAGCAGTTCAACGTCTCGACTACGCTCAACCTGGATACCCACTACTCCACGAATTCGCAGCTGGTCGCGCGCAATTCCATCGATCCGCTGGTCACCACCCAGGAGATCCGCAGTCAGGGCAACTTCACCAAGCGATTCCCCTGGGGCAATCTGACCGCGGGCCTGAGCCGGCGGGAGACCATCACGAACGGCAGCGGGGATATGACGCTTCCCACGTTGACGCTGACGCCGAAGCCACTGGATCTGGGGCGCAGTGTCACCTGGTCGCCGGGCGTCTCGTTCAGCAATCAATACAGCTTCAAGACGCCGCTGGGCGGTCTGCTGGTGCCTGGTCTGGGCGGCCAGGTCGATACGATCCCGCTCACCGGGGGCACCCGGGTCTCCAGCTTCAACCTCGACACCCCGCTACGGGTAGGATCCTTCAATCTGCCGTTGGCGCTCGATCTCGTCGACCGCGACTCGACCGGTCGCTACCAGACCACGTTCAAGATTCCGGATCTCAGCACACCCGCCCCGGACGATTCAGTCAGCGTGACGCAGTATCGCCAGGGCGGCTTCAGCAGCTCGTTCGACTGGCGGACCGCGATCCAGCTGCCGATCCTCTTCCGCTCCACCTGGAAGTTCTCGCCCAGCCTCGGCATCGGGAACTCGATGGCGGGGCAGCCGTTCGCGGTGCGGAATGCGCAAACGGGGGGCGCTTTCGTCCATCAGGGGAAGCGGCTCAGTCTGGGCGCGTCGATTTCCCCGACGTTTTTTGCCTTCCTGCCGGGCCTCCTGGGAGTCTCCAAGATCCGCCACAGCATTTCGCCGAGCCTCTCTTACAATTATTCGCCCCGCTCCTCGGTACCCGAGGCGTTCGCGCGCGCTATCGCGTTGCCCGGGGCCCCGCTGGCGCTGAGCAGCCCGGCCTCGCAGAGCATCACGTTGGGGCTGAACCAGAATTTCGAGGGAAAGGGTCCCCAGGCCCCCGACGATACGCTGGGACTCAGCGTGAAGAAATTCAGGCTGCTCAGCATCCAGAGCAGCTCGATCTCCTACGATTTCGAGCAGGCCAAGCTGCCGGGGCGGACTGGCTGGACGACGTCGTCGTTCAACAATTCCCTGGCGAGCGATCTGGTGCCTGGCTTCACCCTCAACCTGACCCACAACCTGTGGGAAGGACAAGTCGGAACTGACTCGGCGAAGTTCAAGCCGTTTCTGGAGAATGTCAGCACGGCGTTCTCCATCACTGAGAACACCCTGCGCATGATCGGCTCGCTCTTCGGCCTGGCGAAGAAGCCGACCGACGTTCCCCAAGCCAATGCCCCTCCCGCGAATCTCGGCTCGGGCGGGGTACCCTTACCGGGAGAGATCAGGCGCAACAACCTGCTGCAGCCGAGTCAGAGTCTGGGTCGGGGCGGGACGCCGTTTTCCGCAAACATTACGGTGAACATCTCGCGGAGCCGCGAGATCCGCCGTGCCGACGGCACCACGACGCCCGGGTCGAACAACAGCAGCATCGGCTTCAATACGCGGTTCTCTCCGACCCGCTTCTGGGGGGTCACCTGGTCCACCCAGTACAACACGGCCAACAAGCAGTTCGAGAGCCAGCAGGTCCAGCTAACCCGCGATCTCCACGAATGGCGCGCGGCGTTCAATTTCACCAAGAGCCCGAACGGAAACTTCGCCTTCTATTTCTCGGTGTTCTTGATGGACTTCCCCGATATCAACTACAAGTACAATCAGACAACCATTAGACCATAGGTGGCAGGTGGCAGGTGGCAGGTGGCAGGTAGGTGGTAGGGAGTGAGCAACCTGCAACCTATCTGCCACCTGCAACCTATCTGCCACCGCCACCTGCCACCTGTCACCTGCCACCGGTAGGTTTCCATCATGCCCCCACCGACCCTCGTGCTCGATGGCCGTTCGCTCACGGTCCCGGAGGTCGTCCGGGTAGCGCGCGACTCCCGCGCGAGGGTTGCCATCGCGCCGGCGGCGCTCAGCGAGCTCGCGCGGAGTCGCGCCGTGCTCGAGCACGCGATCGAGCGCGGCGAGGTCCTCTATGGGGTGAATACCGGCTTCGGAAAGCTGGCCAACATCCGGATCGAGCCGGACCAGCTGGAGCGCTTGCAGACCAACCTGATTCGCAGCCACGCGGCCGGAGTCGGTGCGCCATTTCCCGCGGAGATCGTGCGCTCCATGCTGCTGCTGCGGGCGAACGTGCTGCTGCGGCCGACCAGCGGAGTGCGTCCGTTGCTGCCGGAGGCGGTCGTCGGCTTGCTCAACGCGGGCGTCATTCCTTGGGTCCCTGAGCAGGGCAGCGTCGGGGCGAGCGGAGACCTCGCCCCGCTGGCGCATCTTGCCCTCGCGCTGAGCGGGGAAGGGGACGTTGCGGGGCCTGCCGGGCCGAGCCCGGCGGGTGCAGCGCTGCAGGCCGCCGGCCTTACCCCCTTTCGCTTCGCGCCGAAGGAGGGGCTCGCCTTTATCAATGGAACTCAGGCCCAGACGGCGGTGCTCGCGCTCCTGGTTCACGACGCGGACGTGCTCTGGCGCTCCGCCCTCGGTGCCGCGGCCATGAGCCTGGAGGCTCTGCGGGGAACGCCCACTCCGCTCGATGCGCGGATTCACGAGCAGCGCCCGCACGAGGGCCAGCTGGAAGCGGCCTCCATTCTGCGCCGCCTGCTCGAGGCGAGCGAAATTCGCGAGTCGCATCGCGAGAATGACCCCCGGGTTCAGGATGCCTATAGCCTGCGCTGCACGCCGCAGGTGCTCGGCGCGGTCGGTGACGCCATCGGGTTTGCGCGTCGCGTCGTCGCGGTGGAGCTCAATGCTTCAACCGACAATCCGTTGGTTTTCGGGGAAGGCGAAGTGCTTTCCGGTGGCAACTTTCATGGCCAGCCGGTGGCGCAGGCGCTGGATTTCCTCGCCATCGCGCTCACCACTTTGCAAGCGCTGGCCGAGCGCCGGATTGAGCGGCTGGTGAACCCCGACCTCTCCCAGGGACTGCCCGCCTTTCTGACCGCCCAGGCGGGTCTGGCATCGGGCTACATGATGGTCCAGATCACTGCCGCCTCGCTGGTCGCGGAGTCGCGGGCCCTGGCGCATCCGGCCAGCACCGGGTCCATTCCGACCGATGCGAACCAGGAGGACTTCGTCCCGATGGGGATGGCGGCTGCATACAAGACCCGGCGCGTTCTGGCCAATGCGCAGCGGGTGGTCGCCGCGGAGTTTCTCTGCGCGGCAGAGGGCCTGGAATCCCTCAAACCGCTCCGTCCGGGTGGGGGAGTGGAGCGCCTGTATCAGCGGATTCGCCGGATGCCCGATGGGGTAGCAGCGCTCCGCGAGGACCGCCCTCCGGCCCCCGACCTGGAGCGCTTAGCTTCCCTGGTAGCCGGGGGGGAACTGGCTCCCTAGCGCCGGGTTCCCTATCTTATGGTGCTGCAACCTGTTTCGTCGTTTATCCCTGGTCTTTCGCGAGGCCAATGAATCTCGATAAGCTCAAGGAAGCCGCCCGGAAATTCGAGCAACGCGAGGAATGGCGCCGGGCCATTGATGTCTATCTCCAGGCCATCCGCGAAGCGGAGGAGGCCGGGGAGGAGGGCACCCAGGATCCCGGGCTTTACAATCGCGTCGGAGACCTCCAGCTCAAGGCCGGCGACATGCTCGCCGCCCTCCGGGCCTATGAGCAGGCGGCGGAGCTCTACGCAGAACAGGGTTTCTTCAACAATGCGATCGCCTTGTGCGGCAAGATCCTTCGGGTCAATCCGAGCCGTACGGCGACCTACCTCCGGCTGGCTCAGCTGCACGCCCGCAAGAACTTCGTCGGTGAAGCCAAGAAGAATCTCCTCGAGTACCTCGAGCGGATGAACGGGGTAGGACAACTCGAAGAGGCATTCACCGCACTCAAGCTTTTCGCCGACAGCTTCTCGGCCAATCCGGATATTCGCCTCATGCTGGTGGAGCTCTTGCGGGCCTCCTCGCGCAACGAGGACGCCCGGGAACAGCTCGAAAAGCTGGCTGGTGAGCTGGAAGCGCGGGGAGAGACCACCGCCGCCCGGCGCACGCGCGAGCGGCTGCAGAGCATGGGGGACATCCCGGAACGCGCGCGTCCGGCCGCGTCGAACGATCTGGTCTTTCTCGACACCGGGGCCACGCCGATTGCCGGTCCCGAACCCCCGGCGGGGCAACTTGAAGCCGAGCCAGTCGAGCCGCTGCTCGAGCCCGAGCCGCTCGGGGCGGAGTCGCTCGATGCCGCGGCTGCGAATGAGCCTATGGGCTTCGAGCCGGGGGTGGCCGACAGTGAGCTCGACCTGCGCCGCGCAGTGGGCGAGCTCGAGGGCATGGAGGACCTCATCGTTACGGAGGCTTCCGCTGCCGGCCCGAGCAGCGAGACCGAACCTCCGATGTTCGATCTGGAGGAATCCGCTCCCGCCGCCGCGGACGTGCCCGGGGGGGGAGCTGATTCGGTGTTGCTGCAACTCAATGAAGCCCTCGCGGCCGCCGATTTCGCCTCCCACGTCGAGCCAGGTGCAACCCTCCGCGAGCGAGCCCGCCATCTGCTCGACGCCGGTGACCGGGCCGGCGGCCTGCGTGGACTGGAGGAGAGTCTCCGCCAGCTGGAGGCCGAATCGCGCTGGGACGAGGCGCTTGCGGTCTGTGCCGATCTGGTCCGGCTCGACCCGGCATCGATCCCTCGCTACCAGAAGCAGGTTGAGCTGGCCTACTATGCCGGGCGGCGTCCTGTGCTCGTGGCGGCCTATGTCGAGCTCGCCGACGCACTGACCCGGGCAGGCGCGGTAGAACACGCCACCCAGGTCTATCGCCGCGTGCTCGACCACGATGAATCGAACCAGGCCGCCCGCGCGGCGCTGGCGCTGCTCGATCCCCGCCCCGCCTCCGGCGCAGCGGCGGTCGAGGAGTTTGTGGACCTGGGCGCGCTCATCCTGGGTGAGGAGCAGCCGCGCGACACCAGAATGCGGGTGGGACGAAACAGCCAGATCGAGGACGAAGATCAGGCCTTTCAGGAGGCGCTCGCCGATTTCAAGCGCGGCATCGAAAACAATCTCGATGCCGAGGACTTCCAGGCGCACTACGACCTCGGGATCGCCTTCAAGGAAATGGGGCTGGTGGACGAGGCCATCGCCGAGTTTCAGAAGGCGCTGCGCTCGTCAGAAGGCAGGCTCAGGACCTCGGAGCAGCTGGGCATCGCGTTCTTCGAGCAGGGTCAGTTCGGTATCGCGGAAGCGGTACTGCGCCGCGCGGTGAGCGGGCTCCCCGGCGATGAGGACGACAAGATCGGTCTGCTCTACTGGCTGGGGCGGGCACTCGAATCGCAAGGGCGGGCCCGTGAAGCGCTCCCGCTGTACGAGCAGGCGCTGGCAGTAGACATCCGCTTCCTCGACGTGCGGGAGCGAGCCAAGCGGCTCGCCGCGGAGCTCAAATCGTGATTTCCGGCACCGCACCGGTGGGGCTGGCCGAGCTGCAGACCGGGATCGAGCCGCGGCTGGGCGCGGTGCGTGAGGAGATCCGCCGGCTGATCGAGGCGGACTTTCCCCTGATCGCCCTGGCGAACTCGCATCTCACCCAGATGCGTGGCAAGATGTTCCGGCCCACCCTGTTGTTGCTCGCCGACGCCGCCACGGCAGCGGTTCCTGATCCGTGCGCCGTCTCGCTCGCGGCGGTGGTCGAGCTGATCCATCTCGCAACGCTGGTGCACGACGATGCGGTCGACCACTCGGTCCTGCGTCGCGGCATGCCCACGCTCAACGCGGTCTTCAGCCACCAGATCGCGGTGATCATGGGGGACTACCTCTACTCGCGCGCGGTGATCGAGCTGGTCCGGCTTGCGGATCTCGAAGCCCTCCGGGTGCTCTCCCGGGTAACCAACGAGATGACGGTGGGCGAAATGCGCCAGCTGCTGGCGCATGATCCGTTGGCGTTTTCCGAGGAGGACTACGATCTCCTCATCCGGGCCAAGACCGCCTCGCTGATTTCGGGGGCCTGTGAGGTAGGTGGTCTGCGCGGCAGCCCAACGGAGCGCGAGGCCATGCGCCACTTCGGCGAGGGGCTCGGGATGGCCTTCCAGATCGTGGATGACCTGCTGGACTTCACCGGGGCGGAGGCCGTGACGGGAAAGCCCGCGGGACTCGACCTGCGGGAGCACAAGGTCACCCTGCCGCTGATCCACGCCCTGCCGCGGATGTCGCCGGCGCAGCGTCTCGAGGTCGAATCCCTCATGAATAACCCGGCCCCGGGCGACACCGACATCGCGCGGGTGGTGGCGGCCGTGACCGAGTGCGGCGGCCTCGAGTATGCGCACGCACGAGCCCAGTCCTTCTGCGCCAGCGCAGAGGCAGCACTTGATGCGCTGCGCCCCTCAGCGGCCCGGGAGCAGCTGCGCGCCAGTCTCAGCTACGTGCTGGAGCGGCGCCACTGATGGCCCCGCCCCGTCGCCCGCGCTTCTATCTCCTCGTGCTGATCGTCGGCTTCCTGGTGGGCGGCTATCTCAACGCCTTCATCAAAGCCGTCCTGCCCGACAGCCCCACCAAGACGGTTTTTACCTATTCCGTGGCGCCCGAATTCGGGCCTGTTCCGGTCAACTTGCTGGTGGTACACTTCACCCTGGGCCCTGTAGGACTCGAGCTTTCGCTCCTGAGCCTGCTTGGGGTCGTGCTGGCGTATCTGGTCGCCAAGTCGCTCTTCTAGCTGTCCACGCGAGGGCATATGGGGAATCTCGGCTTCACCGAAATCATGATCATCCTGGTCGTGGTGCTGCTCGTATTCGGAGCGAAGCGCCTGCCGGAGATCGGCGCGTCCATGGGGAAGGGGATCCGCGAATTCAAGCGGAGCATCTCGGAGGCGAGCGACGCCGTCACCCAGCTCCCGGAGGATCGCACCACACCGCCACGGCATCTCGACGCGCCGGCCCAGTCCGCGCCGACCAGCGGGGAGCCGAAGCGGTTGTCGCAGTAGGGCAGCGAAGAGCGAAGAGCGAAGAGCAAGGGGACCTCGAATGAGGCCCCCTTCGTCTTTTCCGCTTCCGTCTTCGCTATTCGCTGAGGTTCAATACTGCAGCGGCGCCGTGTTCGCGGCGGCAGTCTGGGCGCCTGTCTTGAAGATGTCGGCGCGCCGGTCGACGATTTTGGCGCTGGCCCGGAGCGCCGCGACGTAGGCCCTAACCCGGCTTTGCCGGGCGAATTGCAGCCCCTCGGCGCGCAGGCGATCGCGTTCTTTGAGGAAGCCGGCGGAATCCACCGGAGTACGTTCGAGCCCCTGGAAGAGATACAAGCTGTCCGCGGCAGCGACCGGTCCGGCCACGCCGCCTTGCGGAGCACCGAACGCCGCCCCGATCAGCTCCGGCGCCGGCAGGCTGGTGCTGAGTCGCGCGATCGGTCCGATCTCCTGGTAGCTCAGCCCGGGTCCTTGGGCGAGCTGCTTGAGTAGGGTTCCCGGTCCTACCTGTTGCGCCAGCCGTTGCCCCAGGGCCTTGCTCGCGGCGCGCTTCTTTTCGAGCCGGACCCGCTGCTCGACCTGAGCGCGGATTGCGCTGAGCGGCGGCACGCCTTCCGCCTGCACGCTGTCCAGCCGGAACACCATGAAAGCCTTCTCGGCTTCGATCACTGGACTTTCTTCACCCGCCTGGGCCTGGAATGCCCAGATGCTCACATCGGGCACCTGACCCCCTTCGGGCACCGCAACGCGAGATCCCTCACCGATGGGTCCTCGCTTCCCGATCCGCAGCTTGAGCGCGCTCGCGGCCGTGTCCAGCGCGGAAGGTTCCAGCCGCTCGGCGGCGAGCTGTTCCAGAGAGTCGGCCCGCCGGTCGAGCCAGTCCCGGTGGGAGCCGGCCACCTCGATGGGGACCAGAATGTGGCGGGCGGTGAAGGTGTCGCCCTTGCGACTCTGGACTTCGATCAGATGAAAGCCGAAGCTGCTCTGGACCGGGTCCGAAAGGGTGTTGAGCGGCAAGGTCATCGCGGCGGCGGCAAAGGCGGGGTCTACGCTGGCGCGCGTCATTTCTCCCAGCTCGCCTCCCTTGCTGCCCGACACCGTGTCGGAGGATTCGCGCCGGGCGACTTCGGCGAAGGGCGTTCCCTTGGCGATCTCATCGCGCAACCCCAGGATCCGCTGACGCGCGGCCGCGGTGTCCGAGGCATCCGGAAGGCGCGGCAGGGCGAGATAGCTCAGAAACGCGGCATGCGATCGCTGGAATTCATCGCGATGCGCGCGGTAGTACTCTTCGACTTCCTGCGTCGTGACCGGCGCCGCCGAATCGGGGATGGCTCTTTCCGGGTTGATGACCAGCATCCCGACCCGCACGGTTTCCTTCTCGTCCCGGTAGCGCTCCCAGAGCGCCGCATCGGAAACGTAGACATCCCCCAGCAGGCGTCGCAGCAGCTTTCCGCGCAACAGCTCCTGGCGGTAACGCTCTTCCAAATAGGGAATCGCCTGCTGGCCCATCGAGGACGTCAGCCAACGCTGGTACTTGGTGATGTCGAATTTCCCGTCGGTGTGAAAGGTCGGATCCTCGATGATTTCGCGCGGCGGCGAAACCCGGATTGCTTCCGCGATTTCCGCCGGGGTGGTGCGCAATCCGTAGCGCTCGTACTCGGCACGGAAAATGATCTCCTGGATTTCCTGTTCCCAAACCTGGTCGCGAACCTGGGCTATCTCCTCAAGGCTAAGCGAGGCACCAGTTTGGCGCTGTCTGACCTCGATGGCTTGCTGGACCCGGGCCTGAAAAGCGCGGATATCGACGCTCGTGCCGTTGATCTTGCCGACGGAAGTCCTTGTCAGCAAGCCACCTCCGCCACTCAGGCCGCTGAGGTCGACTACGAGCCAGGTAAAGAATGCAATCGCTGTCACCAGGATGAGCGGTTTGGCGATGCTGCGAAAGAATTGCATCATGAGAGGGAACCGCTCCGGGCACGCTAAGGGTATGAAGCCCTAAAGCTTAACCGCCCGAGGGGGGCAGCTCAAGGATGGCTTTCCATCCGTAGCGGGGCCAGCTTTCGCCCGGCGACGACTGAATTACTATGGGGACGAGGCGGGACATGGCGACCAATAGCGAGATAGAAAAACTCGAGCGGCGCTGGCTGGAAAACCCACTCGGGCTCACTTTCGCTTCTCTTGCGGAGGCCTACCGAAAGTCCGGGGAAGCCGCCAAGGCGCTCGAGACGCTGGAAGTCGGGCTGGCCCAGCATCCGAATTACGTGCCCGCGCATATCGTTCGCGGCCGCTGTCATCTCGACGCCGGAGACCACACACAGGCAGAGCTAGCATTCGGCAAGGTGATCGAGCTCGATCCGGAAAACCCCATTGCCCTCAAGGGACTCGCGGATCTGGCAGAGAGCGAAGGCCGGCTTCCCGAGGCGGCTGGCAGGCTCGAGGCCCTACTGGAAGTCGATCGCAACAATGAGGAAGCGCGGGGCCAGCTCGACCATGTACGGGAACTGATGAGTGCCCCCGCGCCCGAGCATTCCCAGGGAGACGAACCCCTCGACGCCGCCCTGCTCCCGCCTTCCCGCACGGTTGAATTCCAACTGCCCGACGACGCACGCGATCTCTCGCCCAGCGATGACCGCTACCCGGAAATCCTGCTCCAGGCCGAGGTGTCGGAGGATTTGTTGCCGGTTCCCGAGGCTGCTCAGGGAGGCGATTCTCTCGTATCGCTCGATGCGCGTGCGGCCCAAGGTCTGGAAGCGGCCGAGCTCCCTGAGCGTCACCCCAGCAGCAGCACGGAGACGGACGGGGTGAGCGACCTCGAAGAGCGACCGGTGGAGCCCGAGCCGGAACCAGCTCCAGCTGTTGAAATGGAACCCGAGCCCGTCACCGCAGGGACCGGTGAGCCCGAGCCCGTTCACGCGATGAGCGCCGAGGCCGAGCCGAGCGAGGAGCCCGAATCCTCCAGTTCCGCGGCTGAACCGGAGCTCATGGTCACGGAGACCATGGCGGAGATCTTCCTGCGCCAAGGACATCGGGAGCTGGCTCTTGCGGTGTACTCCCAGCTGGCTCAGCGCGAGCCGGGTAACGAGCGAGTCGCTGCTGCCTTTTCCCGACTCCAATCCGAGCTGGTGCCGCCCGCGCCCCCTACGCCCCCTCCCGCCGCTCCCGCGGCTGAGGCCCCTTCGCCCCGCCGGAGCCTTGCCGCCGCAGCGACAGGTGGGCGTTCTGTGGGAGAGCTTTTCGCGAGCGTGCTGCGAGCCGAGCGTCCGAGCGTCACTTCCGCGATTCACCCGCCAGCGTTCGAGCCACCGCGCGGTCCGAGCGGAGAACCCACCCGTCCTGCTCCCGAATCGCTCAGCTTGAGCGCAGTCTTCGGTGAGGAGGCGGCGCCGGCTGGTCCTGCGGGTGCTCCGCCTGAGCCGGGATCCGCCGAGCCGAGCTTCGAGCAGTTCTTCACTCCCGCCGAGGGTTCGACCGCGGAGGTGCAGCTGCCTAAGCCTCCGAACGACCAGGCAGTAATGTCTTCCTTGGCCCCCGAGGATCTGGAACAGTTCAATGCCTGGCTGCGCGGTCTGAAGCGCTAGATGCGGGTCACGGTCCTCAACGGTCCGAACCTCAATCTGCTGGGCACCCGCGAGCCGGAGATCTACGGGACGACGACGCTGGCGGAAATCGAGGCGATGCTGCGCGAGGAAGCGGCTCGACTTGGCGCCATCATTCGCTTCCTGCAGACCAATCACGAAGGCACTCTGGTCGACGAGATTCAACGGCTGCCGGACACGGCTGACGGCCTGATTCTGAACGCCGCGGCGTATTCCCACAGCAGCCTTGCCATCAGAGATGCGCTGCTTGCGGTGAAGATTCCCTTTGTCGAAGTACACCTCACCGATGTCGCGCAGCGCGACGAGGCACGCCGGCGGCTGGTTTTTGCCGATCTGGCGCTCAGCCTGATTACCGGCTTGGGCCCCGAAGGCTATCGACGCGCGCTGGTGGTGCTTTGCGGGCGGCTGGGTGCCGGCTGATCGCCGCGGTGACCGGCAAGCGGCGCTGCGGCGGCGGGTTCACGCGCAGGACCTCGACGGGATCCTGGTCACTCACGCGCCGAATATCCGGTACCTGAGCGGCTTCACCGGGTCCGCCGGTCTGCTGCTGCTCACCTCCGACCACACGACACTCGTCACCGATTTCCGCTACGCCGAGCAGGCGCCGCTCGAAACGCACGGGGCGGCCGAAGTGGTCGTGGAGCAACGCAATGTCTGGGACCGCATGGTGAAGCTGCTGTCGAGGGGACCCCGGCTCCGTTTCGCGTTCGAGCGGGATCGGCTCACCGTGCGCGACGCCGAAAGGCTGGCAGGCCTCCCCGGCGCGGAACCGGTGCCGAGCTCCGAGCTCGTCGAAGGATTACGGATCGTGAAAGATGCCGGCGAGGTGGCGGCGATCACCGCCGCGGCTGAGCTCGCTCAAGCGGCGCTCGCCGAGCTGCTGCCTTCGCTCAAGCCGGGCGAGACGGAGCGGGAGATCGCCGCACGCCTCGAGGCCGCGCTCCGGCGCCGCGGCAGCGAGTGGCATCCCTTTCAGACCATCGTGGCGTCGGGGCCGCGAAGCGCGCTCCCCCACGCGCGCGCGGGAGAACGAGTCGTCGGGCGCGGAGAATGGCTGCTGCTGGACTTCGGCGCGCAGCTCGACGGGTACTGCGCCGACATCACCCGAACTGTGGTGGTCGGTGGGCCGGCGGATCAGCGCCAACGAGAAGTCTATGGCATCGTTCGGAAGGCCCAGCAAAAGGCGCGGGAAGGGGTTCGAGTCGGTATGGCGGGTCACGAGGCAGATGCGCTGGCGCGCGACGTGATCACGGCTGCTGGTTTCGGCGACGCCTTCGGCCATTCGGTCGGCCACGGTCTCGGCCTCGAGGTGCACGAAGCCCCCCGACTGGCGGTAACCGCCGAGGAGCGCTTGCCGGCCGGCGCTGTAGTCACGGTGGAGCCGGGCATCTATCTTGAGGGTTGGGGGGGCGTCCGGCTGGAGGACGATATCCACCTCACTCCGGAAGGTCCCCAGTGCCTGAGCGACGGGCGCACCGAACTGCTGGAAACTCATTGATTCATAACCTCCACGTCTCACCGGCCCGGCCGGGAGCTCAGGCACCCATGAAACCGGACGAGATGAAGGAGCTCGCGCAATTGATCCAGAAAGTCCCCGGTCTCAAAGGGATCGATTTCAAGGAGGTCAAACGATTGGCCGATCTGTTGCGCGAAACGCCCGAGATCGGTTCGATCGAGCTGAAAGGGATTTTCGGCACCGGGGTGGTGATCACGCGCACCGGAACGCAGGTTGCGGGGGCTCAGGCCGCGTCTCCGCCCGCGCTGGCCCAGTTCCCCAATCTGCCCACGCCGGCCCCTGGCGGCACCGAGCCGGCGCGGCCGGGTGCAGGCAGCGCGCTCAAGGAAATCAAGTCGCCGATGGTGGGGACTTTTTACTCCGCGCCGGAGCCAGGGGCCGATCCCTACGTGAAGGTTGGAGCGCGGATCACCTCGGGGCAGACCGTGTGCATTATCGAGGCAATGAAGATCATGAACGAAATCGAAGCCGAATTCGGCGGCGTGATTCGCGAGATCAACGTCGAGGACGCGCAGCCAGTCGAGTTTGGACAGATTCTCTTCCGGGTCGATCCCAATGGCTGACACCACTAGTTTCGCCGCCGAGCCGAGCGCGACACCGTTCAACTTCAAGCAGGCCATCTCCCAGATGGTCCAGCGCGGTGGCTCCGATCTGCATCTCAAAGTCGGCCGGCCGCCCACTATTCGGGTCAACGGCGATCTGCACGCGCTTCCGATGCTGCCGGTGCGTCCGGAGGAGCTCAAACACCTCGCCGAGCAGATCATGACTCCGCGGCAGGTGAAGGAGTTCTCCGAGAAGAAGGAAGCCGACTTTGCGATCGGCGTGCCCGGCGTCGGCCGCTTCCGCACCAATATCTACCAGCAGCGCGGCACGCTCGCGTTCGCCCTGCGGGCGATTCCCTACGAGGTGCACACGATCCGGGAGCTCAACCTGCCCGAGGTGCTCGAAACGATCGCGCTCAAGCCCCGCGGGCTCGTGCTGGTCACCGGGATTACCGGCTCGGGGAAGTCCACTGCGCTGGCGGCGATGATCAACCACATCAACCGCCACTCACGGGTCAACATCATCACCATCGAAGACCCGATCGAGTTCCTGCATCGTGATACCATGGCCAGCATCGCGCAGCGTGAGGTGGGCAGCGACACCTTGTCCTTCGGCTCTGCGCTGCGCCAGGTGCTGCGGCAGGATCCCGACGTCATCCTGCTGGGTGAGATCCGCGATACCGAGACGCTCGATACCGCGCTCAAGGCGGCGGATACGGGTCACCTGGTGTTCTCGACCCTGCACACCACCGACGCGACGCAATCGATCAGCCGGATCCTCTCCTTCTATCCGCCGCACCAGCAGGCCGAGATTCGCTCGCTGCTGTCGACTGCGCTCTCGGCGATCGTGAGCTTGCGGCTGGTGCCGCGAGCCGACGGGCGCGGGCGGGTGCCTGCCTGCGAGGTGCTGATCAACAGCGCGGCGGTGGCGGAGAACATCCGCAGTATCGAGAAATCGCTCAACATCCCGGATCTGATCACGGCCGGCACGGTGTCTTACAAGATGCAGTCGTTCGACCAGTCCCTCATGACGTGGTACAAATCAGGCGTCATCAGCTACGAGAGCGCGCTGCACTTCGCGACCAACCCGAGTGAATTCGGGCTGCGCGCGGCCGGCGTCACCGCCGCCTCGGACCGGACGTTCGCCGAGCCGACCGAGTCGGCGAACGACGCCCCACAAGGAATCACCCGGGACTTCTCAGCCTGATGTTCACCAAGGTCCTCGTCGCTAATCGCGGCGAGATCGCGTTGCGGGTGATCCGCGCGTGCCGGGAGCTCGGAGTGCACACCGTAGCCGTATACAGCGAGGCCGATCGCGAGTCGCTGCACGTGCGGTTTGCTGACGATGACGTCTGCATCGGTCCGGCTCCCGCCCGGCAATCCTACCTCAACATCTCGCGCATCATCGCCGCCGCGGAAATCACCGGTGCGGATGCGATTCACCCGGGCTATGGGTTTCTCGCCGAGAATTACGAGTTCGCGCAGATTTGCAAGGCCTCCAACATCGCGTTCATCGGTCCGACTGCAGAGCAGATCCAGGCTATGGGCGACAAGGCGTCCGCGCGGCGCCTGGCCAAGGAGGCCGGGGTCCCCACGGTCCCCGGCTCCGAGGGTATTCTCGAGGTCCTCGAGGAGGCCGGCGAAGCGGCCCAGGCCATCGGCTACCCGGTCGTCATCAAGGCGACTGCCGGCGGTGGAGGCAAGGGAATGCGGATCGCCCAGGACGAAGAATCCTTCGGGCAGCTGTTCTCGCTGGCCCAGAACGAGGCGCTGGCCGCGTTCGGGAACGGAGCTGTCTACCTCGAGAAATACCTGGAGCGGCCGCGGCACATCGAGATCCAGGTGATGGGCGACGGTCACGGGCGTCTGGTGCATCTGGGGGAACGCGACTGCTCCATTCAGCGCCGGCACCAGAAGCTGGTGGAGGAGAGCCCGAGCCCCGTGATCACGCCGGACCAGCGCGCGAGCATGGGCGCGGCCTCGGTGGCGCTCGCTTCGGCTATCGGATACGTCGGCGCCGGAACCCTGGAGTACCTGCTCGATTCCGGCGGCGATTTCTATTTCATGGAAATGAATACCCGGATCCAGGTGGAGCATCCGGTGACGGAGATGGTCACGGGCTTCGATCTGGTCAAGGAGCAAATCCGGGTCGCCGCGGGCGAGCCGCTCAGCTTTCCGGCGGAGCTCAACGGGTTGCGGGGCCACGCCATTGAATGCCGGGTGAACGCTGAGGATCCCGCCCGCAATTTCCAGCCCAGCCCGGGCCACATCACGGCTTATCACCCTCCTGGCGGACCGGGAGTCCGGGTGGACACCCACGTGTATGCCGGCTACACCGTGCCGCCCTACTATGATTCGCTCCTGGCCAAGGTCATTGTACACGGGCGTGACCGGCCCGAAGCGCTGGCGCGCCTGGGGCAGGCGCTGGACAGCTTTATTCTGGAAGGCGTCACCACCACCATTCCGTTTCTGGCCCGGTTGATTCGCCATCCGGACTTCGTTGCCGGCCAGGTGGATACCCGTTTTCTCGAGCGCGAAACCCAACGGCTTCTCGCAGAGCAATGAAGCTCGACGTCTTTCTTTCGCCCGCGGGCCTCGCACCGAACGAGGTCGCGGGGCGCTCCGTCTTCGTGATCGACGTGCTGCGCACGACCACGGTCATCTGCGCCGCGCTGCATCACGGCGCGCGGGGCGTCGTGCCGGTGGACAGCGTGGCGGAAGCCAGCCGCCTGGCGCAGACCCTCGGCCCGGAGCACGTCCTGATGATCGGCGAACGGAACTGCGAGCCGATCGAAGGCTTCGCGCTGGGCAATAGTCCACTCGAAATGGCGGATCCCGACGTGCGGGGAAAGACGCTCGTGATGACGACCAGCAACGGAACTCCCGCGCTGCTCGCGGCGCACGGGGCAGCGGAGGTCTTCGTGGCCGCGGCCTCCAACCTTTCGCTCGCGGGTGAGCGTGCCCGCGAGATCCTCGCCACCCGGCGCGAGCTGGTGATCCTCTGCGCCGGCCGGGGGTTGCAGTTTGGTCTTGATGACGCCTACACCGCCGGGCGGCTGGCCATGCTTGCCCTAGGCGGCCGCCGCCGCAAGGGCCTCAACGACGGCGCGCTCGCTGCCGTGGACCTGGCACGCCGCTACGGCACCAGCTGGGAGCGGCCGCTCTCGATGTCCGCGGCAGGCAGGCAGCTCACCCTGCTGGGGCGGGGTGCCGATGTCGCCGATGCGGCCCGGGAGGATGCCTATCCAGTGCTGCCCGTCTTGCGCGACCGAAGAATCACGCTGGAAACCGCCGCGTGAGACCGGAGGATCGCCGCCGCTTCGCCGCCGTCGCGGCCCTGGTACTGGGGGTCTTCCTGGCCCTGACCCTGGTTCCTTCGGTGCCGACCGGTCCGCTCGGCCGGGGACTGGGCACGGTGTTGTGGCGGCTGCTGGGGGCTGGGGCCGTGGGACTGCCGCTCCTCGGGCTGGGGCTGGGACTGGCGGGATTCGACCGAGTCCCGCGGCTGGACATGAAGCGTATGGGCATCTTGCTCGGCGGCCTCGCCCTGCTGGTACCGTTCACGATCGGCGTGATCAGCGATGTGGGCGCGGCGGCGTTCGATCCGCCACTCACCGAGTGGGATTGGCCGGCGCGGCTCACGGGTCTGGTGCCGGGCTTTGCCGCGCGCGGGGTGGTCGAACTCATCGGCCGGGTGGGCGGCATCCTGGTCGCCTTCCTCACGCTCAGCGCGCTCACGCTCGCGACGCTGGCCTGGCATCCACTGCATCGACTGGAGAAGCGGACGGTCGGTGAGGACGGGCGGACGGCCGGACAGAAACAGACTGCATCCACAGATTTCACGGATTACACCGATAGCGGTGAAGCGGAGGACGCTGGGAGCATTTTCCCCACCCTGAGAACGAAGCCGGGGAAACAAGAGGCAAAACCGAAGGCCGTCAGACCGCCCGCCCCCCCGCCCGCCCGCCCGCCTAGCGACGACCTCCTGCCGCCCATCGAGCTCCTCAAATCACCGCCTCCCCAGGATCACGCCGCCGATACAGCCCAGCTCGACCGGCTGGGACAGACGCTGCTCGAGACCCTGAGGATTTTCAAGGTCGAAGGCACTATTGCGGGCCGCACCAGCGGTCCAGTGGTCACTCAGTTCGAGATCGTGCCGGCACCCGGTGTCAAAGCGGGCCGGATCATCGCGCTCGCGGACGACTTGGCCATCACGATGCGCGCGATGAGTATTCGCGTCGCGCCAATCCCGGGACGCGGCGCCGTCGGGGTCGAGGTGCCCAACCCTACCGCGCGGATCGTGACGCTGCGCGAACTGCTGGAATCGCGGGAATGGGAGCATGCCAGAGGCCGCGCCATCATGCCGATGGCGCTGGGACGGGACCTCGAGGGCAAGCCAGTGGTGACCGACCTCGCCAAGATGCCGCATCTGCTCATTGCGGGCGCCACAGGGTCGGGCAAATCCGTCGCGATCAACACCATCATTACCGGGCTGGTGTACCGCTACACCCCCGCTGACCTCCGCTTCCTGATGATCGACCCGAAGATGGTCGAGCTCTCGATGTACAATGCGCTGCCGCACCTGCGCCACAGCGTCGTCACCAACAATCACGACGCGGCACGGGTGCTCAAGTGGGCGGTCCACGAAATGGGGCGGCGCTACGAGCTGCTGCACGCGAACGGGGCGCGTAACCTTGCGGACTTCAACCGCAAGGTGGAGGAAGGCCGCTCGCTTCGGCATCCGGCCAAGCAGGAGGCCACCCTGGCCGCCATCAATGCGCAGCAGGAGACGACCGCGCCCGACCCTACCGCAGGACGCGAGTACCGGGACGGCCGCCTGCCCCATCTGGTGATCGTGGTGGATGAGCTGGCCGATCTCATGATGACGGTGCAGGGAGAGGTCGAAACTCCGCTGGCCTTACTGGCCCAGAAGGCGCGAGCCATCGGGATCCATCTGATCCTGGCGACCCAACGTCCTTCGGTGAACGTCATTACCGGGCTCATCAAGGCGAATTTTCCGAGCCGGATCGCCTTCCGGGTTGCCTCGAAGGTAGACAGCCGCACGATTCTGGATCAAAACGGTGCCGAGGCGCTGCTGGGCAACGGAGACATGCTCTTCCTGCCGCCGGGGAAGAGCGAGCCCTTGCGCCTGCAGGGGGCCTTTATTGGAACCGAAGAGACCGAGGCATTGATGGACTGGTACCGTGCCCGGCGCGACGCCGCAGCGATCGCCGCACGCGCGGAAGAGGACATCATTGCCGTTATGCGGGCACAGGAGGCGGAGGAAGAGGGCGGGGAAATCGCCGTGGACGAGGGCGATCGCGACCAGCTCTTCCGCGAGGCCGCGGAGCTTTGCATTCAGCACCAGGGCGGCTCGACTTCTCTGTTGCAGCGCAAGCTCCGGATCGGTTACGGGCGCGCGGCGCGAATCATCGACCAGTTGCACGCGGCCCAGATCCTCGGCCCGCCCGACGGGAGCAAGCCGAGGGAGGTTTTGATCGGGATCAGCCAGCTCGACGAATACTCTTCTTGAGCTCGGAATCCTCAAAAGCCCACGCACGAGATAGCTGAGCCGTTCCATTCGACCTGCGCAGATCCCGCTGGGCCTAAGGTCCC
>DASYTT010000109.1:0-9962 GCA_036002045.1 Gemmatimonadales bacterium | reverse complement strand
ACCTCTCACCCCTCACCCCTCACCCCTCACCCCTCACCTCCTTACCGCCTCTAACAGTTCCCGCAGCGCGGTCTCCCCCCGGTCGCTCGCATACCACTTCCGCGCATAGGCGTAGCGCCGAGGCGTCGGGACGTTCGCCTGATTGGCCAGCATCCAGGCTTGCAGCGCGGCTGGTCGGGGGCCCCAGTCACTCAGCTCTCGCCACTCTGCATCGAGGGCGATCGCGATCGGAACCGAGCGGGATCCGTTGGTGAGGTAGTGTTCCATGACGCGGGGAAATTGATCCCGTTCGAGCACTCGGAGCTCCACGCCCTCGAGCTGCTCCGCGAGGCGGGCCAGCACGGGAACCGTATGTGCCGCATCGCCGCACCAGTCCGCGGCCAGCACGAGCAGCCGACTGAGCGGCGTCTGCCGGAAGGCAGCGACCGCCCACGCGGGAATCACGGCGTGCTCGAAGCTGCCCCGCCAGAGATCGTAGGCTTCCATCGCCGGATGCAGGTAGTCCCGCCAGGGCGTGGCCTGAGACCAGAGCTCCTTGAAATCCATAGGCCCTGAAAGGTGAGAGGTGAGAGGTGAGAAGTGAGAAGGGGGGATGCACTTCCCTCTCACTTCTCACCCCTCACCTCTCACCTCCTTGATCTGTACGCCAAACCGGCCGAGCCCCTCGACATATTCCTCGAAGGGAACCGCCTCATCCGGCGTATGCACCCCGCGGGCGGCGATCCGGCCGTCGGCTTGCATGAGTGCCGTCAGCGCGAGGGAATAGCCGGTGGCCCGCATCATCGCACTGATGCCCGTAGCCTCGTCGTGGAAATCGAGCAGTTCGAAACCCACGTTGGCTGGCGCCCCATCGCGCTCTCCCGTCACCCTGACCCGGAGTGCCACCAGATCGGAGCTGCGCGGTTTCACGAGGCGTGGCGCCACCGCGGCGATGAACACATCGCGCGGCACGACGTGGCGTCCCTTGACCAGGATCGGATCGTTCGAAATGAGCCCGAGCTCGCGGATCGGTCGCATGATGGCGGCATGACCCGGATACCGGAGCGTCTTGTACTCCATCGTCTCGATCCGGCCTTCGAACGCGAACGGCAGGGTGCTGATGCCCCCGCCCGTGTGAAACGCCTCCAGCGTGCCGACCGGGGCCGGGAATTCCAGCGACTCGACCTCGGAAAGCGCATCGACCTGGACCGCCTTGCCCTGTCGCAACACCCAGGACGGCGTCGTGTAGTAGTCGAGCGCGCCCTCGAGCGAGTAGACCACCTGGTAGTTGAGCGGCGGCTCCGGGCGCTGCGGCAGGCCGCCGACGTAGATCCGCACCGAACGCGTCCGCGTAAGCCGCCGGATGCCCTCCGCGGCGAGAATGTTCACCATTCCGGGAGCCAGACCGCAGTCCGGAATGACGGAAACACCTTTGGCCTCGGCCTCGGCGTGCAGCTTCTTCTGCTGGAAGACGATCTCGGTGTTGCCGCCCAGATCACAGAAGTGGCAGCCCGCCTCGATCGCGGCCCGGGTCATCGGCTCGTTGAAGTAATACGGCAGCGCGCAGAGCACGGCAGCATGCCCGCGCATCAGGCTGACCGCTGCGGCGAAGTCGTTCGCGTCGAGCGCCGCCTGCCGTAAGCCCTGCGCGGCGTTGGCAAGGAAATCCGGAAGCCGGTCCGGGTGATCGTCGGCCAGGGTGACCTGCTCGACTTCACGATGCTGCAGGAGATTATGCGCGGCCGCGGAGCCTTGCAGCCCCGCGCCGAGAACGAGCAGCCTCATGGTGAGCTCCTGAGCGGCCGAAACTGAAACAGCCGCCAAAACTAGCGGTCACCGCTCACGCGTTCAACGTGGCGGAGTATATTCTCCGATCATGACTGCTCCCCCACCGCCAAGACAGCGCAGCATCGGCCCCCCGCGTCAGCGCGATGCGCAGGCTACCCGCGCCCGCTTGCTCCGGGCCGCGCTGGAGCTGTTCACCGGGCACGGCTTCCGCGCCACCACGACACCCGAGCTCGCGCAGCGCGCCGGCGTGGCGGAGGCCACGATCTACCGGCACTTCCCGAGCAAGGATGCCCTGCTCATCGCGGCATGCGTCGAGGCACAGAGCTTCGGTCGTGCGCTGGTGGCGCTGGAGGAATCCGAGCATGATCCCGATACCCGCGCCGTGCTGTTGCGGATCGGCCGCCGCCTGGTCGAAGGAGCCGAGCGCGATCCAGCCTTGCTGCGGATGCTGCTGCGCCCCCCCGAAGAAGTCCTGCTCGAAGAGCCGGCCCGGCGTGCCATGCGGGAATTCCGGAGCGCGCTCGAACAGGTGATGGCCGCCGGGAAGCAGCGTGGCCAGGTCCGGCCCGGCTCCGCCGAGTTGTGGGCCGCGGTCTGGCTCGCCCTCGCGGGCTTCGTCGTAGAGCGAATCGCGGCGAAGGAGTGGTCGCGGGAGCATCCGAATGTCGAGCAGGCGCTCGAAGCAGCCTGGGAGGCAATCGCCTACCGGCGTCCCGACACCCCGGTCCGCGTGGTCACCTGAGCGCCCGGGTGATAACTGAGGTCCCGGAGCCTGGCCGGTCGCGCCTTCCATTCCGGCCGCCTGGGATACCCGCCGCTGAGCGGCCGCACCTCGAAGCTTCCCGTACTGAAATAGCCCACTGAGTCGGGGCCCCAGCGCACCGCGCCGCTGACCCCAGCTCCCAGCGGCGTGATCGAGTCGCCCACCACGACACACACACCGGCCTCGCACGGCCGCACCAATCCCTCTCCCCCTGGTCCGAGCAGCTCGCGCGTCGCGGAATCCGCGCGGACCAGCGAGTCCGCCGCCACCGGAGCTAGTCGCAGGCGATTACCCGACGGCGCGGTCCGGAAGTAGCCTCCCGTCGCGCGCACGACCACGCTTGTGCCGGCATCCCAGCCGAGCTGTTCGGGCTCTCCCGCGTCGCCGGGGAGCGGCGCACTGCGCTCGGCGTTGCTTTGGAGGTCGAGAATGACGAGCGACCAGGGGCCACCGTCGAGCTGGCGGCGCAGAAACGCCACGCGGGTGCCCTCGGGGGCGAGACGCGGGCTCCGCTCTTCGGCGCGATTGAAGGTCAGCCGAACAAACTCGCCGCCCCGCGCGGGAGCGGCGAACAGATCGGTCAGCGAATCCGGACCTTCCGCCACAGCGATGACGAACGCCTCCTCGCCGACCACGAGCTTGTTGGTGAGTGGGCTTACTCCACAGGACTGCGTGAACAGTGAACCGTGAACCGTGAACAGGACCAGCCTTGCAATGGCAGCCCTCCTGGCAAGGCAGTTTCCGTTCACAGTTCACCGTTCACTGTTCACGCTTTTGAGCTCTTCCTCAAACTCCGCCATCGACTGGAACCGCTCTTCCGGCTTGTGCGCGATGCTCTTCGCGATCACCCGCTCGAGGCCCGCCGGAAGCTTGGGATTGGCCTGCCGCAGCCGGATCGGCTGACCGGTCAGATGGGCGAGCATCGTCTCCTGAGCCGTATTCCCCTCGAAGGGCAGCCGGCCCGTCAGGAGCTCGAAGGCCAGCACCCCCAGCGCGAACACATCACTCCGCCGGTCGAGCGGCTTGCCGCGGATCTGCTCGGGGCTCATGAACTCCGGGGTCCCCAGCACGATTCCCGTGGCGGTGAGCTTCATGACTTCCGGACCGGCCACACTCTCCTTGGCCAGTCCGAAATCCATCACCACTGCGCGTTCCTCTCCGGGGTGCTCGCCCGGAACCAGCATCACGTTCTCGGGCTTGAGATCGCGATGCAGGACGCCGGCGTCGTGGGCGTGCTGCAATCCCAGGCAGAGCTGTCGCAGAAAGGTGATCGCCAGCGCAGGAGGCATGGGACCGTGACGGGTCTCCCGGCGGGACAGCGTCTCCCCCTCGAGGAACGGCATCACCAGATACGGGAGCCCGGCTGCCTGACCCAAGGCCAGGATTCCGCAGACGTGGGGATGCTCGAGCCGCATGGCGACCTGTGCCTCCCGCCGGAGCCGCGCCACGGCCTCCTGATCGCCCACCAGCCGGGACATCAGCACCTTCACCGCGACGAGGCGCCCGGTCTCCCGGTCCTTGGCGCGGTAGACATACGCCATCCCCCCTTCGCCTACGCGCATCTCCATCTGATAGCGACCGTCGAGCACCCGGCCCGAGAGGCCGGAGGCGGGATCACCCCGCCGAGCCTGCGCGGGAGGGATCCGCAGCTCGCCCGTCCGGTGCAGTCCGAAGGCTCGCGGGGTGGTGGGGGGAGGCGCACTGCCCGGTACCAGCGGGAAGCCGTCTTTGGTGCAGAAACGGGCCGGCGGGTCGAACGTCGCGCCGCACCGGGGACAGCGGAGCGCGCTCAATCGCGATAGCGGTTGCGGCCGTCCGCTTTGGCGCGCAGCAGGTTGCCGTCGGCTAGCCGCAATAAGGCATCCGCGTCGGGAGCGCGCTCGTCGGGGAAGGTCGCAAGGCCCAGGCTGACGGTGAGGGGAATCGGCGTTTCGGCCTCGCCGAACGCCGCGTTGTGCACCCGGCGGAGCACCCGTTCGGCGAAGAGCCGCGCGCCCGCGCTACCGGTCTCGGGCAGCAAGACGACGAACTCCTCGCCGCCATAGCGGGCCACGACATCCACCGAGCGCTGCTCGCGCCGCAACAGCTCGGCGAATTGAATCAGCACGCGGTCTCCGGCCTGATGCCCGAACTTGTCGTTCGTCGCCTTGAAGTGGTCCAGGTCGATCATCACACAGGTGAGGGAGGTGCCGTCCTGCGTCGCACGCTCGACTTCCCGCTGCAGCCGCTCGCCCAGAGCCCTGCGGTTGAGCAAGCCGGTCAGCGGATCGGTCTCGGCGAGCTGCCGCATCGCCTCCTGGCGGCGGTTGGATTCCTCGCGATCGAGGGCTTTTTCGATTGCCGAAGCCGCCGATTCCACCACCCGGCGGGCAAAGCGCAGGTCGGCATCCCCCAGCGGAGGATCGCCGGGCCCCGTTCGCAGGAAGAACACGCCCGCGCGCTCGCCGTGCAGGGAGAATGGGAGCACCAGGGCGGAGGTGGTCGACAGATCGCCCAGGCCCTGAAGCACCGGATCCGCAGTGACGTCGCTTACCAGCACGACCTCGCCCGTATCCAGCGCGCGACGGATTTCGGGATAGCGCGGGAGCTGAACCACCAGCTCGCGCAGCATGGGATTCTCCGATGCCGCGACCACGGTGGCTCGCTCCGCGCCGGCCCGGCCCAGCAGAATCGAACAGCGCGGGATGCGCAGCACCGCCGCGACCTGGCGCACCAGCACCTGGAACAATTCCCGCGGCGGCAGATTGAGGGTGATCTCGCGCAGGAGCTCGACCAGCGCCGCCTGGGAGCGCGCCTCCGCCCGGGCCTGGTTCAAGGCGCGACTGGCCCTGAGCTGCGCCCGGATCCGCGCCAGCAGGTCGCGCACCCGCACCGGTTTGCTCACCACGTCGGATGCGCCCAGTCCCAGGGCCTGTTCCGAGGTGTCTTCCGGCGCGCCTGAGCCCAGCACCAGAATGGGAACATCGCGATGGACCGGATCGCGCCGCACCATCTGAAGCAGCGAGAAACCGTCCTGGCCCGGGAGGGAGAGGTCGAGGATCAGGAGGTCGACCGCGCGGGTCGCCATGTATTCGGGAAGGCCGGCGCCGCTGGACAGGATGCCGGTGTCGTATCCGTTCTCGCTCAGGACCCGCGACAAAGTCCGGGCAAAGCCGTAGTCGTCGTCGACGATGAGGACGTGGGAAGCGAGATTTGGCACGTCGTCAGCGCAGTCGCTCGAACAAAGCCGGATCCACGTTTCCTCCGCTGAGAATAGCGGCGACCGGGCCACGGGGCTGCAAGTGCCCTTCGAGCAGCGCGGCCACTGCGATGGCACCGGAGGGCTCGATCTTCAGGCCCAGCTGGCGGAACAGAAAACCTACTGCCGCGCCGATCGCCGCATCGCTGATACGAAACGCGCGGTGGACCCGTTGGCTGATCCGGCTCCAGGGAATCTGTCCGACGGCGACCGGCAGCAGGCCATCTGCGATACTCGCCGTCTCCGCGAGGGCAACGGGCTCCCCTGCCGCCAGCGCGGCGGAAAGCTTGGCGGCGCCTTCCGGCTCCACGCCGATCAGCTCGGCGTCGTGGTCCAGAGCATTCGCCGCGGTGCAGGCCCCCGCGAGGAGACCGCCTCCGCCGATCGGGACGAGCAAGGTTGCCACCTCGGGGCGTTCCTCGAGGATCTCGAGGGTGCAAGTGGCCTGACCCAGCACCACGTCGGGGTGCTCGAAAGGCGGAATCATCGCGAGACCTTCCCTGGCCGCGAGCGATTCGGCGGTTGCAGCGCGCTGGTAACGGTCCACGAGCATTACCTCTGCTCCTTCGGCGCGTACCGCCTCGATCTTGACGGACGGGGCGTTGTCGTTCATCACGATCACCGCGCGGAGCCCGAGCCGCCGCGCCGTCCAGGCCACCGCGCGCCCGTGGTTGCCGCTCGAGTGGGCGACGACGCCCCGCTGCCGGGCGGCTTGGGGCAGGCGGTTGACCGCGGTCCAGGCACCCCGCACCTTGAACGCCCCGATCGGCTGCCACTGCTCGCACTTGAGCCAGACGGGGACGCCGAGCCGGCGGCTGAGCTCGGGAGCCTCGATCAAGGGCGTGCGGACCGCCACCCCCTCGAGCGCCCTGGCCGCGGCGCGCAGGTCGGTCAGTGAGGTCGCTGAGGACACTGACGTCGAGGTTGTCACCGTCCGACCGTCCTCACCGTCCTCACCGTCCTCACTGTCCTCACTGTCCTCACTGTCCTTCCGTTTCTGTCGGCGCCGTCGCCTCATCGCCGACCGGCTCCTCCGCGCCGCCCTCGTCTTCCTTGACCACGCGCGCCACGTCGACCACCTCGTCCCCCTCGTCGAGGTTCATCACGTGCACCCCTTGCGTGTTACGCCCGATGACCCGGATGCCCTCCACCGGGACCCGGATGATGATGCCCTTGCGGGTGATCATCATCAGCTCGTCGTCGGGCAGCACTTCCTTGAGCGCGACGCAGGCGCCGGTCTTGTCGGTGTTCTTGAACGTGATGATCCCCTTGCCGCCGCGCCGCTGCACCCGGTAGTCCGAGAGCTCGGACCGCTTGCCGAATCCCTTCTCGGCCACGACCAGCAGGGTCGAATCGCGGCGGATCACCACCATGCCGATGACGGCGTCGTCCGGCTCGAGCTCGATGCCCTTGACGCCGGTCGTGGCGCGGCCCATCTCGCGCACGTCGCTCTCGTGGAAGCGGATGCTCATGCCGTCCTTGGTGGCCAGCACGATGTCGTTGTTGCCGTCGGTGACCTGCACGTCGATGAGCTCGTCGCCGTCCTCGATATTGATGGCGTTGATGCCGTTGCTGCGCGGGTTGCCGTAGGCGGAGAGCACCGTCTTCTTCACCGTGCCCTTCCGAGTCGCGAAGAGCAGCCACTTGTTGTCGGTGAACTCCCGTACCGGGACCAGCGCGGTGACGCGCTCCTCCGGACGGATCGCGATGCACTGCACCACCGGCTTGCCCCGGGCTGCGCGGCCGCCCTGCGGGATCTCGTGCACTTTGAGCCAGTACACCTGCCCCCGGTCGCTGAAGAACATCACGTAGTCGTGGGTCGAGGCAATGAAGAGATGCTCGATCCAGTCGTCTTCTTTCGCCGTGGCGCCCGTGAGACCGCGCCCGCCGCGGCGCTGCTTACGGTAGGTCGAAACCGCGATGCGCTTGATGTAGCCGGAGTGGGAAATGGTGATGACCATGTCCTCTTCGGCGATCAAATCCTCGACCGAGAATTCGTCCTGGTCGGGAATGATCTCGGTGCGGCGGGCATCCCCGTAGTCCTTGGCGACCTCGGCCATCTCCGCCTTCAGGATCCCCATCCGCTTCTCTTTGCTCTTCAGGATGCTCTTGAGCTCGCTGATCGTGCCGCGAACTTCCTTGAGCTCCGCCTCGAGCTTGTCGATCTCGAGCCCGGTCAGCTTGGCCAGCCGCATATTGAGGATGGCTTCGCTTTGCCGCTCCGAGAGCCCGAAACGCTTGCGCAGCGCAACGTCCGCCGTCTCGGTGTCGGCGGAGCCGCGGATGATCTTGATCACCTCGTCGATGTTGTCGACTGCGATCTTCAAGCCCTCGAGGATGTGCTCCCGCTCTTCGGCGGCCTTGAGATCGAACTTGGTGCGCCGGACGATGATCTCGTGCCGGTGCGCGATGAAATGCTCGAGCAGCTCCTTGAGCGGCATCACTTTCGGCTGGCCCTTCACCAGCGCCAGGTTGATGACCCCGAAGGTGGACTGCATCGTGGTGTGCTTGTAGAGCTGGTTCAGCACCACGCTCGGAATCGCATCGCGCTTGAGCTCGATCACCAGCCGCATGCCGTCCCGGTCGGACTCGTCCCGCACGTCGCTGATCCCTTCGATCTTCTTCTCGTTGACGAGGTCCGCGATGTCGCGGGTCAGCGTCGCCTTGTTGACCTGGTAGGGGATCTCGGTCACCACGATCGCGCTCCGGCCGGTCGAGGGCTTTTCCTCCACCACCGCGCGGGCGCGCATGATGACCTTGCCGCGCCCCGTCGCATAGGCTTCGCGCAGCCCGCCCAGGCCGTAGATGTAGCCGCCGGTGGGGAAGTCGGGCCCCTTGATGTACTGGAGCAGATCCTCGAGGGATGCCTCGGGATGATCGACCAGGTGCTCGACCGCCTTGGCCACCTCGCGAAGGTTGTGGGGCGGAATGTTGGTGGCCATCCCGACCGCGATGCCGCTCGAGCCGTTCACCAGCAGGTTGGGGATCTTCGAGGGCAGCACGGTAGGCTCGCGCAGCCGGTCATCGAAGTTCGGCTGGAAATCGACGGTGTCCTTGTCGATGTCCTCGAGCAGCGCCGTAGCAACGCGGGTGAGGCGCGCTTCGGTGTAGCGGTAGGCCGCCGCCGGATCGCCGTCCACCGAGCCGAAGTTGCCCTGCCCGTCCACCAGCGGATAGCGCAGCGAGAAGTCCTGCACCATCCGCACCATCGCTTCGTAAACCGGCGAGTCGCCGTGGGGGTGATACTTGCCCAGCACGTCGCCCACCACGGTGGCGGACTTCTTGTAGGGCCGGCCCGGCACCAGGCCGAGCTCGTTCATCGCGTACAGGATCCGGCGGTGCACCGGCTTGAGGCCGTCCCGGGCATCGGGCAGCGCGCGGGACACGATCACGCTCATCGAGTAGTTGATGAAGGACTGCTTCATCTCCTCTTCGATCGGGCGCGGCAGGATGCGTTCTCGCGAATTGGGCGCGGTCATGGGCACATCGGGCGGAGGTGAAGCGTGCCGGAGTGTTTCCGGGACCCTCCAAATATAGGTTGGTAACCGGGTCAGGGGCAACGGGGAGGAGCGCTGTAACTGCCTAGATTTTCAAGAGGTTAGGAGCGTGCACCCAAGCGGTCCGCTGGCTTCGCGGTCTGCAAAAGATCTTCTCTGAAGGCCATCCCTGAAAAACTCGTGGATGATGCTTGCCAGGTTCCTCCTGGCCAACCCTCGGCGCATCCGGTATGTCTCATACCCAGATGCCTTCTCGCCTCGTTCTTTTCGGGCTCGGCCTGATTCTCCTGGCGAACGCCTGCCAGCGCTCCGCAACCACAGGCGGTGCTGGTCCCGGCGGGCTCGCCACGGTATTCGATTCGACCGCCGACACGGTGTTCGCGCGGGTTGAAGGAGAGGTCCCGGCGGGAGCGCTGCTCAAGCTGATCGAAGAAGCCAGGATCGCCCCTGCGGCCGACGACACCAGCCTCTACACCGAGGTCTCCGAGTTCGATGTCGATGCCGCCGGCCGGCCCTGGGTCTACGACCGGCCCTCCAACAGCATCTTCCTCTTCTCGGCCGACGGGAAGCTGCTGCGCCGGATCGGCCGCCAGGGCGGCGGGCCCGGCGAATTCAACGGCAACAACGGCATGGTCGTCCGCAAGGATGGCGGCCTGGCCATCTGGGATTCCCGCAACGCGAGGATCTCTTTTTTTTC
>DASYTT010000108.1:0-3113 GCA_036002045.1 Gemmatimonadales bacterium | reverse complement strand
GGCTCACGGCATGGAACAGCGGACCCGAGGCTGCGGACCGGTCGCTGAAAGCCGCTGCGGCACGGCTTCGCGAACGCGTCGCCGAGCACGTCTACGGGTCAGGCGAGCAGGATCTGGCGGCCGTGCTGCTCGAGGACTATCGGCGCAACGGGCTGAGTCTTGCCGTCGCTGAGTCGTGTACCGGAGGGATGCTGGGAGCACGCATCACCGCTATTCCGGGAAGCTCCGAGGTTTTCATGGGCGGGTTGATTGCCTACGCCAACGCAGTCAAACAGGAGCTCGGGGTTCCGGCGGGAATTCTGGAGGAGCATGGAGCCGTCAGTGAGGAAGCGGTCAGGGAAATGGCGGAGCGCACAAGAGCTCGATTCAGAGTAGCAGTGGCAGTGGCGGTGTCAGGAATTGCCGGGCCGGCTGGCGGCTCGGCCGACAAACCGGTGGGTCTCGTATGGCTTGCGATTGCCGATCCGCAGGGCACGGAATCTCATAAGGCCATTTTCCCGGGATCCCGGCATGAGATACGGGTTCGGGCCAGCCAGTATGCGCTCTGGCGCCTCTGGCGCCGGGTCAAAGCGGGCGTTCCACCGACCACGGCTCCGACTAGATTGTAGGCCGTGTTGGGCCCTTTTACGGAGCGGGTGAGTGATGCTTGAAAAGGGATTCGAAGAGAATGCGCCGCCCGAGGAGGCACCTCCTCTCGACGATCCGCCTGCGACGGGCAGGGCCGGTGTTCCGGCCGAGCTGGCCGAAGGGGCGGTCCGGCGGCTCGAGGAACAGCTCCGCGAGGCGGTGGACCGGCACCTCCGGCTGGCGGCGGAGTTCGACAACTTTCGTAAACGTGTCGCGCGGGAGCGGCTCGAGCTGGTCGATCGGGCGCAAGCGGCGCTGGTGATGAAGTTGCTGGACATCCTGGACGACATCGATCGCATCGTGGCGAGCGACCCCAATACGCCCGTGCCCGCGTTGCTCGAAGCCACGCTGCTGGTGGACAAGAAGCTCCGCAAGGAGCTGGAGACCGCGGGACTCGAGCGGATCGACCCCGCCGGCGAGCCCTTCGATCCCTCGTGGCACGAGGCAGTCTCCGTGGTGCCGCCCGGGTCACCTGCGCAGGACCATACAGTCGCGGCCACCTTCCAGGTCGGCTATCGCTTCAAGGGAAACCTGGTCCGGCCTGCCCGCGTCCAGGTGTATTCCTCGGAGGGACACGCCTAAAGTGGCCAAGGATTTCTACCAGGTCCTCGGGGTCAGCGAAAAGGCCACGCCGGCAGAGATCAAGAAAGCCTATCGCAAGCTGGCCAAGCAGTACCACCCCGACGCCAATCCGAATAACCCGCAGGCTTCCGAGACCTTCAAGCAGATCTCCGAGGCGCATGGGGTGCTGTCCGACCCGGAGAAGCGGCAGAAGTACGATACGATGCGCCGCTTGGGTGCGTTCGACCCGCGTCGCCAGCCGGCGGCGCAGGGGGCGGGGGCCCGCGGGCCGGGGGGCGGAGGTTTTTCCGAGACCTTCGATTTTGGCGACTTCGGGTCGATGGGTCTGGGCGACATCTTCTCCTCGATCTTCGGCAAGGGCGGCAAACGCGAGGAGCCGAAGGGTGAGTCGATCGAGACCGAGCTGGAGATTCCCTTCCGGACCGCCGCCCTCGGCGGCAAGGTGCCCGTCACCCTCAGCTTGACCGAGACCTGCGCGACCTGCGGGGGAACTGGCGCGGCGCCCGGTGCCACGTTGTCACAATGTCCCGAGTGCAAGGGTCGGGGCACCATCTCCTTTGGACAGGGGGGATTCGCCGTCAATCGGCCCTGCCCGATGTGCCGGGGCCGCGGCAAGATCCCCTCCGAGAAGTGCCCGACCTGCGGAGGAGTCGGCGAAACCCGCGGCGAGAAGCGGGTTATGATCACGGTGCCTCCCGGCACCGAGACCGGCCTCAAGATCCGGCTCAGAGGCCAGGGCGGGGCGGGGCGGAGCGGCGCCCCGCCGGGCGACCTGCTGGTGACCTTCGCGGTGCAGCCGGATCGCTTTTTCCGCCGCGAAGGGGTGGACATCGTGTGCGACGTCTCGATCAATCTTGCCCAGGCCGTGCTCGGTACCCGGCTGCGGGTTAGGACCCTGGACGGAAAGAAAGTCCTGCTCAGGATTCCGCCGGGCACCCAGCCGGGCCGGAAGTTTCGGATCAAGGGAGAGGGCATCAGCAAGGGCGAGCGGCGCGGAGATCAGCTGGTCACCGTGCAGGTCACGCTCCCGGAAAAGCTCTCCCCCGAGCAAGAGGAGTTGTTCAAGAAGTTCACCGAAACCGCGGGGATGCCCCACTGACGGGGTCAAGCAATTCCGCAATAGCCGCGCACTGCATCCGCCAGGATTCCCGCCAGCGCTTCCACCGAGGCGAGGTCTACCCATTCGACCGCGGCGTGCGCGCCGGTCCCCACCGCCCCGATGACCACCGTTTCAATCCCCGCCTCCGCGATCAGCGCCGCGTCCATCCAGTAGGCCGCCCCGCTGATCGCGGGGACTCTGCCGAGCCTTTGGCTTGCGGCCGTGAGGACCGCGCGGGCAATGGCGCTCTCGGCTGATCCCTCGTAGGAAGGCCGCGCGAGCAGGAGCCGCGCACCTGCTTCGAAGCCAGGATCCGCGGCTCGGAGCGAGCTGAGGATGGCTTCGATCTCTGCGAGCACGTCGGCCGGTGTTTCGCCCGGCACCGTGCGCCGCTCGATCTGCAGCACGCAGCGGGACGCATAGGTGCTGAGGCCGGTTCCTCCGCGCAGCGTCGCGGCATGAAGTGTCGGCGGACCAAGGAGGGGATGCGGGGCAGCGGTCCGAAGCCGGTGCTCCAGTACCTCGAGGTTGGCGAGGAAGCGCCCCATGCGAAGGTTCGCATCGACCCCTTCCTGATAGCGGCTGCCGTGCGCCGCGCGGCCGAGCGTCTCCACCTCGATCCAGCAGAAGCCCTTGTGCGCGATGAACACCTCGAGCTCGGTCGGCTCGGTGACGATCGCGGCGTCGGTATGAATCACCTCGAGCAGGTCGCGCATGCCGAGGCTCTCGGTCTCCTCGTCGGCGGCGGCACAGACGACGACGTCACCGCGCAACCGGAGACCCGAGTCGCGCAGCGCCTTCACCG
>DASYTT010000107.1:0-7137 GCA_036002045.1 Gemmatimonadales bacterium | reverse complement strand
TGATTCCCGGACTTACTGTGGCGTGCCTGAGCGGGAGGCCGTTCGCGATGACCGATGGGGGCCAGACCCGTGACTTGCTGTACGTGGACGACCTCGTCGCGGCGCTCCTGCTAGCTGCCACGCGCCGGGATTTGAGTGGGGCCGTTCTCAACCTATCCGGCGGCCGGGAATACGTGGTGCGCGAGGTCGCCGAGGAGATTGCTCGACTCGCCGGAACCCCCGAGCTATTACGGGTGGGGAGCGCGCTCGAGCGGCCGGGGGAGCTTTACCGCTTGCTGGGCAGCGGAAAGCTGGCGGACGAAGCGCTCGGCTGGCGTCCCCGAACCGGGTTGTTGGACGGCCTCCGGCGGACCGTGGAGTGGTATCGGGAGCACCTGTCGCTCTTCGAAGGGGCCAGGCCGTGAACCCCCTGCGTCATCTGACAATCTTGCTGAGTGGACTGCGGCAGCGGGCCGTGCGATGGATTCTTGCCCACCGGGTGATGGCGAGGTTCCCGACTCTCCGGTGTCATCCGACCGCGATCTGGGATTTCGGGTACCAAGATCTCGATGCCATCCAGCTCGGTACCGGCGTCAGCGTGCTTGCGTTTGCGTCTATCGTGGTGTACAAGCACTCTCCCCGCAGCCCCCACGAAGGGCGGCTCCTCATCGGCGACGACGCCGTCGTTGCGGAAGGCGCAATCATCCGGGCCGCCGGGGGAACGATCCGCATCGGCCGCGGCAGCGGAATCGGGCAGTATGGGGTTGTTGTCGCCGCCAATCACACGGTACGTCTGGGCGTTCCCGTGCTGAGTGGACCCTGGGAAACGGTGAAGAGTGGTGTTGACATCGGGGACAACGTGTGGCTGGGGGCGCACTGCGTGGTGTTGCCAGGGGTACGCATCGGAGACAACTCCGCGATTGCGGCCGGGAGTGTCGTATCCCACGACGTGCCTCCTAATGAAATCTGGGGGGGAGTGCCCGCCCGTAAGATCAAGGACGTCCCGGGCCCCAGGTCGTAGCGGACTTACCGGGTAGCAGGCTGCGGATGCTGTTGCGTTCGTTCGGGGTGAGCTGTATCCAGAGGATGGCTGCGATCACCAGGCCGGCCACCAGCCGGGCTAGCGCGCCGGACACGGTAAGCTCCTCGCCACCGGCGAAGAACGCTCCGGTTAGCATCAGCGCACCGATCGCCACGCCGGCTCGGAGCCAGAGCGCCCGTGGTACCCCGACGCCGAACCGCGCCCGCAGCCGGAGCGCTGCCGCCATTCCGTAGAGGAGCATGCCGATGGCCAGTGCCAGGGCGGCGCCGGCCAGCTCGAACCGGGGGATCAGCAGTGGCATCAGCAGGGCGCTGGTGCCGAACCCCAGCAGGGCTGCAACGGAGACGAAGCGCACGTCGTCGAGGCCGATGAGGAGCTGCTGGTACACGTTGGCGATCTGGTATAGGCATTGCCACAGGACGAACAGGTACAGCGCAGGTGCCGCCGGGCTGAACGCCGAGGTGAACAGGATGGAGAGCGCCAGCTTCGGAAAGAGCACGAACGGTACCGAAGCCAGCAGGAGTAGCGCGACCAACGTCGCGGCGAACTCGTTCGTCGCCTTGACCTTTTCGGCTTCGGGCATCGAGCGGTTGACCAGGGGTGTGAGGTACAAATTGCTCATCGGCCCGAGCACCGCAGTGATGCTCAGACTGATGCTGAACAACGCCTGAAGTAGCCCGGCGGTGGCTTCGCCCAAGCCGGAAAAGACGAAGTACCGGGCGGCCAGCATGGTGAGCGAATAGGCGCTCATCACCAGGTAGAAAAAGATCGCATAAGGGAGTATCTCGGGCGTCCGGCGAAGCTCACCGACGATCCCCGAGGGGGACGCTGTGGCGAGGTTCAAGCCCCGGCGCAGAAACACGAGGGAAACGGCGGTCGTAACGAGTCCGGTCGCGCTGGTCGCCACATAGATCCCCCGGACACCACCGATTGCCGCGCCGGCGATGGCGGCCACGCAGAGGACTGCCGCCACCGAGAGCGACAACCCCGCCGCGGCCGCGGGGCGCTGGGCCGCGGCGAGGGTATTGACGAAGAGCACATTGAGGGCCAGGGCCGGGACGCTAATGAACGCGAGGTGGAGGACGGAGCGATACCGAAGGAGATCCTCCCCATACACCGCGGGCCATAGAGCGAGCAGGACGCTGGCGACGACCGCGGCCAGCACCGTCAACACCGTGAGGGCCCGCAAGAATCCAGCGAAGCTGTGGGAAAACCGCTCTGGGGCTTCGCTGTGACCCTTCGCCATGAACTTCAAGGCCGTAAAGGGAAGGCTGAGCGTGCCCAGATGCACCACCGTGAGCACGAGTTGGTCGATGGTGCTGACCACTCCAAGGCCCGAGGGGCCTAGGAGCACTGAGAGCGCCTTCGAACGCCCAAGGTTGACCAGGATCAGGAAGGCCTGCAGGGCTCCGATGGAAACCAGGACCCGTGACATGACTAGTCCTTCCGTCGGCTGGACGACGCTCTGGTCCGTATTCTGCCATGAGGTGAGAGACCGCTGGGGGCCCGAGGTGCCGAGCTCAAGCTACACCCAGCGGTCGGCGCGCATGCCGGATTCTCGGTGATCACGCTGAGCCGACCAGGTGGGTGACGTTCTCCCTCTATCTGGTCCACAGCTCATCGAGCATCAGCAACCCGTTGCCCCACGCAAGGTGTAGTTCGCGGAATAGGAGAGCCATCAGCAGACCTTGCTCAAGGAATTGCCCGCCCCGAACCAGGACCCGGCAATATCCCCCGCGCTCCACGCAAGCACGAAGAGCATGGTCAGTGGCAGACTGCGCCACACCAGCGATCGATCCACTTCCTTGCGGAGGCTCCTCGAAACAGTCCGCCATAACAGAACCGGGGGAAGGGCCAGCGAAGCCACGGCGAATCCGATGCGGCGCAGCGGACTGCCCTCCTTGGCTCGCGCGCCGGCATAGCTCCTGGCATAGAAGTATCGCTGGGTGAAGTATTCGCGGATCGTGTAATGCTTCTTGTGGCCCACCACGATGTCGGGACGGAAGATCAGGGCAGTACCCGCCTTCCGCAGCTCCTCATGGAGGTGGACTTCCCACCTGCCCGCGTGCGTGGCATCGCGGTGTCGCTCGAGCAGCTCGCGCGAGTACACCGTGTTATTGCCGGTGATCCACGAATGCTCGCCGACCGGCAGCGGCGGCAGCATGTGACTGTACTCGCAGAGGAATGCGGCCCAGTCCACTAGCCGCTCGGTCGCCACGTTCCGCACTCCCCCTCCCACGACCTCGGCGTTGGAACGGGCCGCGAGCATCGCGGTGGCCCATCCCCGAGGGACGATCACGTGGTCTTCGATAACGGCCACGGAAGGCGCGGTGGCCCGATCGAAGGCAGCCGCGCGCATCTCGGGGATCGTGGTTTCGGGCGACACCGGCAGGACGGTCATCCGCGGATACTTTGCGGCGACTCGCTCACGCACCGCCGCACCGCACCGCTCCGGCACGAGGACTTGGAGCGGGACGTCCGCACGCTCCGCCTCGAGTGCGGACAGGCATCCATCGAGATCTCCCCAGCCATTCACCGACGGGACGACGACCGAGAGTTGGGCGGCGCTCATGGTTTCGGCCCCCTCAAGTAGCCTGCGGCCTCCCCTGCCGCCCAGGCGCCGAAGTACGCGAGTGTGAAGGGCAAGGCCCTCAAGAACCCTCCCGGATCGCAACGACCGGCATGCCGCCACGCCCGCCAGCTCATTAAGGCTGGGAGCAAAGGTGTCGCGGCAGCCATTACCATTCGCTTGCCACGCCCCCATCCCTGCTGCCGCTCCATAGCGTAGTCCATGCCATGCGCAAATCGGTCGCCGCAGAATTCTCCCAGCCGGTAGTGAAGATTTTGCTCCACTACAGCGTCGCTCACCAGAGCGAAGCGCGCTCCCCGGGCCGCGAGGCGGTGGTGAATCACGCCTTCCCAGGCCCCCGCCAACGCCCACCTCGCTGCGTCATCCACTACGGAACGAGCATACGCCACATTGGCACCGGTAAGGAACGGCGAGGCACCCTTCCCGGGCGACTTCAGTGCCGGCCCGAAGAAACCGTACTCCGCGTAATAGGCGCCGGCATCCACGGCGCGTTCCGGATGGGCATTCCCCATGGTACCGCCCACGACATCCGCGCCAGCCGCGAAGCCGGAGGCCAATCGGCTCACCCAGTCCCTTCGGGGCTTGCAGTTGTCTTCCGTGAGCAGCACGCGATCCCCGGTTGCGGCAGCAAGGCCGGCGCCCCGGAGCTGGGGAATCGTCGCTCCTGCGGGACACTGCACCACGCGACACCCCGCCAGGAGCAACTCCGGGTCCGGGTAACCGGAGGAAGTGCTCCGCGCGACGATGAGCTCCGCCCCCGCATCCCGACATTGCGGCAGCAGCCCCGCGACCGCCTCCCTCACGAGCGCCGCCGAGCGGCAGGACGCCAGAACCACGGCGAGCGTCATCGTCCGCTCCGTGCAGCCCATGCTCCGGTGGCCTCGCCCCAGGCCCAGGCGCCGCAAAGGAGCAGCAGCGCCGGCAGTGCCCGGATGGTGCCCCATGCTGGGCTGCGCGCGCCTGCGGCCCGGCGGAAAATCCTCACCAGCAGCAGCAGTGGCACCACCGGCGCCGCCACCATCACGCGAGCCGGCGGCTCGCCGTGTTGCAATACTCGAGTCATGCCGTAGTCGCGGCCGTGCCGCGCGCGCACCCGCAGCGCAGTACGCAGCCGCACCGAGGAGCGAAAGGCCGACAAGGTCTGGCCCACCAGGATTAGCCGGCTTCCGTCGGCGTGAAATCGCCGGTGGAATTCGGCTTCCCAGAAGCCCCCCGCGAGGAGATCCGGATGGGTCAGGACGGCCGGGCGGCGATATGCAGCGGAGTCTCCGGGAATGTTTCCAGCGGCGCGGGCTCCAGTGCCCCGTCCCGGAAGAAACGCGCTGAAGCGGGCCAGGTGGACGGCCGCCGCAACAACTCCGGCGCGTGGAGCAAGTCCGATGGCGCCCGCTGCCCCGACGGCCCCGGTGCCGAGAGCGTCGAGCAGGACACGGGCCCACTCCGAATGCACCAGCAGTTCGGTAGTCAGGCAAGCAAAGACCGGAGCCTGCGCGGCCCAAATACCCTCCGCCCAGCGCTGGGGGACGAGAGCATCCTCGGCTGACGTGAGCTCGCGAACGAAGATCGCTCGGGAGGACGGCACGGGAGGCCGGCCGGATGGCCGCACCACCAGCACCTCGGCCGAAAGCCCGGCGCAGGCGCGTTCGACCGCCTGGAGCGGCAAATCCACCAAAGGGTTGTCGGCGGCCTCGGCCAGGATCACCGAGAGGTCGAATGGCGGCTGCACGCCGGCGCGGCCTTCCTGCGCTACCCGAGCCGGACGTCGTGGAGCTCGGACAGGAGCGCGGCATCGAGCACGGATCGCTTGCCCGTGGTGGCCGAGTGATACGCCGCAGCGATGACGGCCAGGACGTCCCGGCCGGCTTCACCGGTAGCCGGAGGTTGGCCGCCGTCGCGGAAGGCCCTCAGCGTGTCGTCGATCACCTTCCGCGTGGCCAGCATCGCCGAATGCCTCGGGTTGCGGGCGAGCAGTTGCCGGTGGCCGCCGCGCTCCCGCCATGCAAGCCCGGTCAGACCGTACTCGACGCGGAGCGTGGGTCGCGTGCCGCGAAACATTCCCGCCAGGAGCCGGGCGCGACCGCCATAGGACGCCCGCAGTGATGCGCGCTCGGTGTCTGCCCGCACCTCGAAGTACTGCGTTTCACCCTTGCAGAGACGGTTCTGAGTGATCTGCGCGAGCCGTCCGCGGGAAAACTCGAGGGTCACCAGCGCCACCGCGTCGGTCTCACCCTCCCGCGCGCCACAACTCGAGGTGCGGGCATCGACCGCAACCGGGCGCTCGCCGAACAGCGCCATGAGCAGGTCAACCAGATGGACGCCCGCCTCGTACAGCGTACGCTGCAGCATCTGCCCGCGCCATCCCGGTTCGGCCCACGGTGGCAGGTCCATGAGCTGCCACGCCTGAGCAAAGACCAGGCTGCCCGTCTGCCCGCTGTCGGCGGCGCTCCGAACCGCCCGGAAGATCGGCATTTCGCGGAACTCGTGATTGAGGGCCAGCCGGCGACCGGCAGCGCGTGCACCGGTGATTACCCGGTCCGCCTCCGCCAGACTGGCGACGAAGGGCTTCTCGCAGAGCACGTGCGCGCCGGCCGCGAACGAGCGCAAGCAGTATTCGGCATGTGAGTTCGGAAGGGTGCCGACGAGCACGACCTCCGGCTTTGCTTCGGTGAGCAACTGGTCGAAGTCGGCGTAGACAGGGATCGACCACTTCGCCTTTGCCGCCGCGCAGCGTGCCAGATCAATGTCCATGCCCCCCACGACCACAGCCCCAGGGAGGCCCGCCAGCGCGGGAAGATGCAGGGTATTGGCCGCGTTGCCGAGGCCGATGACCGCGATGCGCATTCAGGGCTCCGCTCGGAGATGGCTCCCACCGGAGCGGGAGAGAAAACCCAACTTATGCAGGTTGGATGCCATCACGAGCCTCCCTATCTTTCGGGCTCTCCACCATGGCATGGAACTGGCGCTTGCTGTCCGGAGAGCCGTGCCTGGCCCCGTCGGCGGCCGCTGCGTGATGTCCGCCTGGAGCACCGTCCGTGGACCGTCCCCTCAACTTCTGCATGATCACGACGTTCTATCCGCCGTACCACTTTGGCGGAGAGGCGATGTATCTCTACCGGCTGACCAATGCGCTCGCGCGCCGAGGACACCGGGTTACGGTGGTGCATTGCGTCGATTCGTATCGGTTGCTCACCTCGGCGGGCCCCCGGGGCGAGTTTGCCCATCATCCCAACGTCACTGTGGTACCGCTGCGCAGCCGCTTTCGCTGGCTGTCGCCCCTCGTAACCTACCTGAGCGGGCGACCGGGTCTTAAGTCCCGCGCCCTGGATCGCATCTTCGCGGCCGAGCGGTTCGACGTGGTGCACTTTCACCTCGTCACGTTGTTCGGTCCCGGGGTGCTGCGCTACGGTGCCGGGGCGTTGCGTGTCTACACGACCCATGATCACTGGCTCGTCTGCCCGATGTATGATCTGTGGAAGCAGAAGCGCGAGCTGTGCGAGAAGCCGGCGTGCCTGCGCTGCCAGTTCAG